>JAISAI010000136.1 GCA_031266795.1 Eubacteriales Family XIII. Incertae Sedis bacterium | reverse complement strand
TTCAAGGAGGACATAGACCGCTGCATAGCGGCCGGCATGAACGACCACATAGGCAAACCCCTGTCGATGGCGGATATGACGGCGAAGCTTAGAAAGTATCTATAGTAGTCTATTAATATCAAAACTATCGCGACCCTTGAGTAGTTACCTTATTTCCCGATGCAGAAGCGTGAGAATATGCGGTCGATTATTTCGTCCGTGGCGGTTTCGCCCGTTATCTCGCCGAGGCTGTCGTAGGCGAGCCTGATATTTATCTCCGCGAGGTCGAGGTCGCCGGATGCTTTGAGTAGGTCTGCCGCTGCGGTCGTCTCCGCCTCCGCTCTGTCGAGGAGGTTCATGTGGCGGACGTTTGTCACGAGCGGTTCGTCTGACTGCGGTTTTCCGCCGCCGTATACGGCGCGCTCGATCCCGCTTTCTAAATCGTTGAGCCCGTTTCCTGTTTTTGCGGAGATCGGTATTGTGTGCGGTCTGTCGGCTTCGGGGATTTGCATAGCGTTGGTGGTCTCCGGGGCGCCGGCGATTCCGGCGTCACGGAGCAGTTGGGCTATGTCATCGTCCGCCACGGCGCGCTTGAGGTCGCTCTTGCTGAGTGCGATGATGATCTTGTCGTAGGGGGATTGGGTAGGCGGCGAATCCAGCATCGCGTCCATCGGCTCCACGCTGTAGCGGCCGTGATTCGCGTCATCGTGTGCGTGTCCGCCACCGCCGGACGACGCGCCGCGTGAATCCAGCGCCTCCGCTACCGACCTGAGCGCGGCCACGTCGCCGTCGTCCGTCGCCCTGCTGCCGTCGATGAGGAATACCACGAGGTCGGCCTCCGCCGTCGCTTTCTTCGTCCTGTCCATGCCGAGCTGTTCGATCTCGTCGTCCGTATCCCTGATCCCCGCTGTATCCGTCAGCCTGACGGTCAGCCCCCTGATGTCGGCGCGTTCCTCTATACTGTCGCGCGTCGTCCCCGGTATGTCGGTCACTATGGAGCGCGCGTCCCTCAGCAGGGCATTCATGAGCGACGACTTACCTGTGTTGGCCGCTCCGGCTATCACGACATTCAGGCCCTCACGCAGGATTCGCCCCGTGGCGGAGGTGGCGATGAGTTTTTCGATCTCGGCGTGCGCGGCGCGGAGTATGGCCGCCGTTTCCGCCTGGGCGGAATCCGGGTCGGTGAAATCCTTGTCGTCGTCGGGGTAGTCGATGTGCACGGCGGCCAACGCGAGCGCGTCAGCGAGCAGCCCGCGGGCCTTCGCCACACGAGCGGACAGCCCGCCGGCGAGCTGGGCTACGGCGGCCCGCGCGCTCGCGTCCGTCTTCGCCCGGACGACGTCTATGACGGCCTCGGCCTGCGTGAGGTCGATCCGGCCGTTTAGAAAGGCGCGCTGGGTGAATTCCCCGGGCGAAGCCGGCTCCGCGCCGCATCCCAGCGCGGCTTCGAGCGTCCGCCTGAGCGATGCGACGGACCCGTGGCACTGAATCTCCGCCACATCCTCGCCCGTATACGTACGCGGCCCCCGCATAAATACGAACAGCGCCTCGTCGATGGTCTCGTCCGTGCGCGGGTCAGCCACATGACCGTAATACAGATGCCTGTCCTCGAAGCCCGCGCGCGAGCTCACGCCGCCGGCGTCACAGGCGCACGAAAAAAGCCGGCTCATTATCTCTCCGGCTCTGTCCCCGCTGATACGTACTATTCCTATGCCGCCCTCACCATACGCGGTGGATACGGCCGCAACGGTCGTCACCCTTGACCGTAGGCCCGTGCGAACGCTTCCGCGGACTGGCCCGACGATATGCGGATACGCGGCAGACGGAGCGGGTCCATGCCGGGATACACCTTACCGCCGGATGTGCCGAAGCCCATGCGGACGCCGGCTGCCTCGCAGGCGCTGACGGCCGCGTCGTCGTAATACCCGTACGGGTAGGCCAACGCGTCCGACGTCCCGAGTATGGCCGAAGCGCTCGTCAAATCAGCCGCGGCCTGTTCGAGCGGCAAAGTCTGCAACAGGCTCTTGCCGCCGCTGCCGCCGTGCATATCCCACGTGTGCGACTGGAGACTCACAAATTCGGATGTGTATTTCTTCGCTTTCGCCTTCGTCAATTTGTTCGCTATGATGAAGCCCGTGCCCCTGACCTTGAGCTTCTCAAATACGGGGACGGCATAGTCGTAGAACGATTGCCTCCCGTCGTCTATCGTGACGACGATGCTCCTGTCCGGCAGGTCTATCTCGCCGCGCACATAGGCGTACACCTCATCCCATGACGGGAAATACCATCCGGCGTTTTTCAGGCAGAGCATCTCCTGCTCGAACTGCGAAGCCTCCATCCAGTTGCCTTGCAGCGTGGTCGGGCGCTCGTCGCCGTTCTCCGTATCGTAGAACCAGTGGTACATGAGTACGGACAGGCCGTTCACGGACTGATCGACGTCCGTCGACTCCTTGCGCCACCTCGCGTAGAGGGTATCGCCGTCTTTCAGGCCGGCGGTCGCTGTGCCTGACACGCGCATTCCCCCCGTGCGTTCCGTATACCAGCCCACGAAGGCGTACCCGTCCTTTTCGGCCTGCGGCAGATCCTTGTATCCGCCGTCGCTGTTCGGCTTTATCGCCTCCGTCGTCGCCGTGTCGTCGCCCGTGTAGAACGTCAGCTCCGCGCCTTTCGGCACTTCGCTCATCCCCTCGGCTTCCTTGACCGGCGAGCCCGTCGACGCGAACGACGACGACGTCACGTCGTTCGTGATAGGCACGGGAATCATGTTGATATAGACCTCTCCAACGATAAGGAGGGCCGCCATGAATGCGACAGGTATGATCAATATTCTCTTGCGAAAGTTTAAGATAAAGTTCTTCATAGTAAATGTGACGCGCGATGATCCCGATTCGTTCATCGCCTGTCACACTATATTAACATCCCGGAGAGGCATGTATTATTACAATTGTATTTCATTGTGGGGAATAATAACTTCTACGGTTCGATTACTACGAACGCCCCGCCGAGCGTACTCCGCTTCAGCCACTTCTTCAACTCCACACTGAGGAGCCGGCCGTTATCCACGATGTGGCATACGCCGGCTTTTGCATCGATACCGACGAGCGTCACCCAGTGGTAGCTGTCCAAATTTTTGACGCGCCCGCTCGATAAGTTCAGGAAGGCGACGGGCAGGTCGTCGGCGAGCGCCGCGCTCAGAAATTTGTACATGGCGTCGGCGCCGGGCCTCTTGGACGAGGCGGCGGGCACGGTGAGCGTGTCGTATTCGAACTCGAAGCCGAACTCCGCGGAATACTCCGACGCGCCGCGCGTGAAGTCGGCGGGCATGATGCCGATGAGGCCGGGGCGCACGTAGGGATAGACGGTTTTCATGAAGGTGAGGAAATCGTCCTTGTCGTGCAGATCGTAGGGCGCGAGGGCGGCGAGCTCCGGGCGCGTCTGCGCAAGGTAGCCGAGTACGTTGGCGCACGTGGTCGCGCCGCACGCGGCTTCCTTGCGGTACTCCTTGCGGGAGCCGAACCATTCCTGATCCCCGCCGTGATAAGAATTGCCCGACGCGTCCCTGATGAGGAAGGCGTCGGTATTTGATAGTGTAGTCATAAGGTCGTCCGTCTGCAATTACATTGTTACTACTAAACGGTCACGCTATTTTTGCGCATTCCGGGACCCAAGACCGATTTTGGCTTCCTCACGTACCTCTGAGTACGCTCCGGGGAGCCAAAATAGGCCTTGGACCCGAACTGCATCAAAACTATCGCGACCGTTTAGTAGTTTCGATTATATTG
>JAISAI010000135.1 GCA_031266795.1 Eubacteriales Family XIII. Incertae Sedis bacterium | reverse complement strand
AAATGGCGGTGGGATCTCCGTCGGATTGTTCAAAACGATAATGATCGATGATGCGAGAATAGACAGCATACATATACTTTGTGCCCTTTGAAATCGAACTCAATGCCGAGATACTTGTACGAACGGCCCTCGGCTTCTTTCCCGTCATCTTGAACAGAAAATCCCCTGAAATGCCCCCGTCAATATCCTCATAGCTGGGTTCAGCGTCATTATCTTTATGCAATTTTGATGCGGTATAAGCCCTCTCTATCATCTGCACCCAGAGCGACCCCTCGGCAAAATCATCGTTATTGGGCACAATTTTTTCAACCGTCACATAATAGGCTTCGGTGGCGTCCGGCGTCGCCGGATTGCCGTCAGAATCCGGCTGTCCCGGGACATCCTTGAAAAAACGCACCGTCACCGTGTCGCCGTTGTCGCGCATACATTCCTTGATCTTCTGGGGATTGGCGTTCACGAGCGATGACAACGCCGCTAAGAGATAGCAGTCGCCGATATAACCTTGCCTTATATCGTTTATGGAAGGCTCATGCGGAAACAGGCTCTCATCCTTCGCGGAGCGCGTTTTCACCGTTTTTTCCTTGTCGTCTCTTGGGTCTATATAGGTAGGCTTTACCTTCACGGGAGTCAGATACTTAGGTTTTTCGCCGTTGGCGTCCCTTTGCTCCGGAACCTGCAGATACCCGTCCGCGCTTAGATGGAAATAGTCTACATACATCTTTGTGAGCCGGTATTCCTTGCTTGCGGTGTTCTTCAGGCCTTTCAAATGCTTCGCCAGATTGACGCGGATCCGGGACAGCAGCTTGCTTTCTTTGAGCACCTCTTCCGCCGATGACGCTATGACGTCGATTTTCCCATACGCCTCAATATCCTTCACGATGTTTTTGAACTTCGACGAGAGGGTCTTGTCGAGCTGATCCATGGCAGCATTGTCAAGGATGGCGCTCTTTATGCCCATCCTCTGCTGATCGGAATGGGTTTCGTAAATTTCATTTCTCTGCTGTTTGAGAATCCTCTCCTCGACGGGCGCGGGGGCCGGGGCCTGAGCCGGCGCCGGCTCGTTCTGCTTCGAGCCTTTGGAAGAACCGGCCTTAGCGGCTTTGGTCGCCTGAGCCGGCGGCTCATTCGCGCTCAGGGGCTGTATCTGCGTGGGCAAAAACTGCGGCGTTTCGCGTTCATCGTTTATCTTCCGCTGCGCCTCAATCGAAACAGGATCCATCTGCTGCATTTCGACGCTTTTAGGAACATCCGGTTTGAAAACCTCTCTCTTCTTCTGAACCTCAAACATTTTCCCTCTCCATTCCCGCCGAATAGCAGTATCCCTTTCCGAATACATTGTACCAAAAAACGGATGAAAAAGAGTTGTACACGTGATTTTTTTAATGAATTTTAATTGCTCATCCGCACCCAACAGCTTACCCTGAAAATGGGGTGAGGAAACGCGTTCCTGAAAATGATTGAGGAATTGTGTTTTGGCGGATATAATTATGGATAGAAACGATAAAGGGATGACGATACAAAGGAGGTCGTGAAAATGATATTCAACTACTATATGCCTACGAGGTTTCTGTTCGGGCCGGGCGCGCTGGGCGAGCTCCACAAGCGGAGGCTGCCCGGGAAAAAGGCGCTCATCGTCATTTCCTCCGGCAAGTCCATGAGGAGCGGCGGGTATCTCGACAGGCTCACGGAGCAGCTCGGCAAGGCAGGCGCGGACTGGGTCGTGTTTGACAAGATACTGCCGAATCCGATCTTGGAGCACGTGAACGAGGGCGGGGATCTCGCGGCGCGCGAGGGCTGCGACTTCGTCGTCGGGCTCGGCGGCGGCTCCACGATAGACTCAGCGAAGGCGATCGCCGTCAAGGCGGCCAATCCCACGCACGACTTCTGGGACTTCGTCGGCGGCACTACCGGCGGCGGACAGAAGCCGGAGCACAACCCTCTTCCTGTGGTCGCGATTACCACCACAGCGGGCACGGGCACGGAAACCGACCCGTGGGCGGTCATCTCCAAGAACGAAACAAAGGAAAAATTGGGCTACGGCTACGACAAGACCTTCCCCACGCTCTCCATCGTCGACCCCGAGCTCATGCGCACCGTCCCGCCGGCCCTCACGGCCTATCAGGGCTTTGACGCGCTGTTCCACAGCACGGAATGTTACCTCAACAAGATCGCGAACCACATCAGCGACGTACTCTGCATCGACGCGATCAGGAACATAGGCGCGTACCTCGTCCGCGCCGTGAAGGACGGCGACGACAGGGAGGCGCGCGAGCACGTCGCCCTCGCGAACACGGAGGCGGGCTTCACGCAATCCATCTCCGGCTGCATCTCCGAGCACGCGATGGAGCACGCGCTCAGCGCGTACAGCCCGTCCCTGCCGCACGGAGCGGGGCTCATCGCGATCTCCCTCGCGTACTACCGCACGCTCATAGACAAGGGAGCGACGCCCGAAAAATTCGTGAACATGGCAAAGGCGCTCGGCTACGAGGACGCGAGCGCGCCCGAGGACTTCCTGACTGCCCTGCGCAGGCTTCAGGAGGATTGCGGCATGGACGACATACGCCTGTCGGGCTACGGCATAAAGAAAGAAGACATACCCGGGCTCGTGAAAAACTCCTACGACAACATGGGGCACATGTTCGACGGCGACCCCGAAGAGATCACGCCGGACGACACGAGGAAAATTTTCGAGGAATCGTTCAAATAATTTAAGCATCCGAACGGTAGGTGGGGATACTCCGCGCGCCGCGTCAGGCAGCGCGGGGCTCCCGCCCTACCTCGTACTTCGCACGGTCTCCACTATGGTTTTCGCGTCAAGGCCGAATCTTTCGCGCAAATACGGAAGAAGGCCCACTTCCCCTTTTATATCGCTTACCCCGACGGGCAGTATGCGGACGGGATATTCCTCGGTAATGACTTCGGCGACCGCAGAGCGGAGGCCGCCGAGGATGTTGTGATTTTCCGCCGTGACGATCACGCCGGTCTTCCTTGCGGAGGCGACTATCGTTTCCCTGTCTATCGGCTTGATCGTATGGAGGTTTATGACCTCGGCGGATACGCCCTCGGCTTCGAGCTCGTCCGCCGCCCTGAGCGCCTCGCAGAGCATGATACCGCTCGCGATGATCGTGATGTCGTCGCCCTCACGCACCCTATCCGCCTTGCCAAATTTGTAGGTATAGGAACGGTCGTGTAGGTCGCCTACTTTTTTGCGGTACATCCTGAGGTACACGGGCCCGTCAATCGCGGCTATCGAGGGGATCATCTGCGCCAATTCCACGCCGTCGGACGGCTCCACTATCCTTATGTTCGGGATGCTCCTCATGACCCCTATGTCCTCGAAGGCCATATGGGTCCCGCCGTTGTACTCTGCCGTGACGCCCGGATCCGTGCCTATGATCTTCACGTTGTTTCCCGCGTAGCAGATAGAAACGGCGACCTGATCGCATATCCTCCTCGTCGCAAACGCGCAGAACGTGTTGATGAACGGGATGAATCCCTGCGAGGCAAGCCCCGCCGCGATACCGGCCATGTTCTGCTCCGCGATGCCGACGCGGTAACATCTGTCCGGATATTTCTCTTTAAGCGAATAGACCCCGTCCGGTTTGTCAAGATCGGCGCCGAGGACGACGACATTTTCATTCTCTCCCATCAAGGCATCGAGCGCTTCGTACAGCACCTTTCTCAATTCGTCAGCCATAATTACTCCTTATCAAGCTCCGCGAGCGCTTTTTCGCACATATCGTCTGATATGGGCATGCTGTGGTTGGCGGCGCCTTCGCTTTCAATAAACGAGACGCCCTTGCCCTTGACCGTGTCGAGGACGATCATCTTCGGCCTGCCGTTTTTGCTCTTCTTCGCCGATGAGACCGCGTCGGAAATCCGCGCCATGTCATGCCCGTCTATCCTCCACGTCTCAAAGCCGAAGGCGTCCCACTTGCTGACGGGATCGAGCAGCGACATGATCTCATCGACTGCGCCGTCGATCTGCAGCTTGTTGTAGTCGAGAAATACGATAAGGTTTTCGAGCCCGTACTGCGCGGCGGCCATGGACGCCTCCCAGACGGAGCCCTCCTGGCTCTCCCC
>JAISAI010000075.1 GCA_031266795.1 Eubacteriales Family XIII. Incertae Sedis bacterium | reverse complement strand
GGCCTTGACGCGAAGGAGGCGGAAAAGGAGCATCTCCAAAAAGACATCGGCCATTACATACAGCTGTGGGAGGAGGCGAAGCGCAATTTCCTGCAGAACAAGGAGGACTCGCAGGGCTTTGTCGATGAGATAGCCGGCGTGCAGGAAAAGCTGAACGAGAAAGCGATCGAGAATGACCGGCTCCTCAAGATCGCCGCGGAGAAGGATCGCCGTATAGAGGAGCTCACAGACGAGAAGAGCAAGGCGATAGTGGACATCACGGATATGAAGGACCGCCGTATAGACGAGATCACGGCGGAGATGAACGCCCGCATAGAAGAGTTGACGAAGGAGAGGGATGAGGGCATCGCGTCGGCCACGGCGAAGCTTGACGCGCGCGTGGAAGAGTTGGCGAAGGAAAAGGAAGAGGGTATCGCGTCGGTCTCGGCGAAGCTGAACGCCCGTATAGAAGAGTTGGCGAAGGAAAAGGAAGAGGGTATCGCGGCGGCTACGGCGAAGCTGGAAGCCCGTGTGGAAGAGTTGACTAAAGAAAAAGAAGAGGGTATCGCGTCAGTCACGGCGAAGCTGAACGCCCGCATAGAAGAGTTGACAAAGGAGGTGGATCAAAATATCGCGTCTGCCACAGCAGAGAAAGACGCGCGTCTCGACGAGCTCATGAGTGAGAGAAACCAACGCATAGTTTCCATTACCGAAGAAAAAGACTCGCGCATAGAACTGCTCGAGGGCCAGCTCAGGGAACTGTCCGAACAGCTCATACAGAAGAGCGAAAAGCGCAAATTCCCTGCGGACGACGTCAGGGATCTGAACGATAAATACAAGGAACTCGAAGGCAATTATTTCGAGATACAGATGGAGAACATAAAGCTGAAGGGCGAGATCGAAAGGCTGAACTCCATAGCTCCCGGCACGTCCGGATCGTAGAGCTGGCCACATGGCAAGAGGATAGGGCGGAGTCATGGACAGGCAATACGCCGTACTGGGGTACGACACGGTCATAGGGCTCCTTTCGGAGCGCGCCTCGTCCGCTCTCGGCGCGGCCGAGGCTGCGGCTCTTTTGCCGGCGTCGCGGCCCGATGAGATCAGGAGAGGGCTCGCGGAAACGGCCGAAGCCGTCTCATTCATCATGCGCAAAGGCTCGCCCGGCGCCGGCGAGTTCGGCGATATTTCCCGTGAGCTCGGATACGCGGTGAAGGGCGGCAGCTTGACCATGGGGCAGCTGCTTTCTGTAGTGACGCATATGGCGGCCGCGCGTCAGGCCGCTTCATTTCTGAAAGGCGGCGCGGACGCGCCGATCCTTACGGACATGGCCTCCGTCCTGTCCGTACGCAAGGATACAGAGGACAGGATCGCCTCGTCGATCATATCCGACGCGGAGATGGCCGATAGCGCGAGCCCGGAGCTGCGCCGCATACGCAGGCAGATCGGCGTCCAAAACGAAAACATCAGGGCGCAGCTGAACAAGCTCGTCACGTCGGCCGCTTACCGCGATGTGCTGCAGGATCAGATCGTAACGCAGCGCGACGGCCGCTGGGTCGTGCCGGTCAAGTCGGACAGCGCGAAGCAAGTACCCGGCATCATCCACGACAGGAGCAAGGGCGGGGCCACCGTGTTCATCGAGCCGCAGGCCGTCGTGAACGCGAACAACGCGCTGCGCGAGCTCGGCATAGAGGAGGAGCGGGAGATAGACCGCATACTCGCGGAGCTGTCGGCGCTCATAGCGGAGATCGCGGACGAGCTGCGCGTGAACCAGGAGATGCTCACGCGGATAGACTTCATATTCGCGAAAGGGTTTCTCGCCTGCGATATGAAGGCGAACGAGCCCGAGATAAGCGAAGGGCGCTCCCTCGAAATCGTGGACGGGAGGCACCCGCTCATAGACAGGGACGTCGTAGTGCCCGTCAGCCTGACGCTCGGCGCGGACTACCACACGCTCATCATAACGGGGCCGAACACGGGAGGCAAGACCGTCACGCTGAAGACCGTGGGGCTCTTCGTGCTCATGGCGCGCGCCGGCCTGCATCTCCCCGCGTCCCGCGCGGCCATACCCGCCGTGAAGAGCGTATTCGCGGACATAGGCGACGAGCAGAGCATAGAGCAGAGCCTGTCCACCTTTTCATCGCACATGAAGAACATCGTGGAGATCGTGGGCAAGGCCGATTCCGAGAGCATCGTGTTTCTCGACGAGCTCGGCGCGGGCACAGACCCGACGGAGGGCGCGGCGCTCGCCATATCCATACTCGAGACGCTCGGGCGGCGCGGATGCCTCATCATGGCGACGACCCACTATACGGAGCTGAAAAAATACGCGCTCGCCGCGGACGGCGTCGAGAACGCGTCCATGGAGTTTGACGTCGATACGCTCAGCCCCACGTTCAAGCTGCGGGTCGGCCTGCCCGGCAGGTCGAACGCCTTCGATATATCGCGCAAGCTCGGGCTGCCCGAGTCAGTCGTCGCCCGCGCCGCAGAGAGCATGGACAGCGGCAGCATCGCTTTTGAAACAGTAATAGAACAGGCCGAGGAGAACAGGAGGGAGGCCGAGGCCGCGCGGCTGGGTGCGGAGAGGGCGCTTGCGGAGATCGAGGGCAGGAGGGACGCCCTCGACCGCGAGATAAGGAACATCGAAGAGGAAAAAACCGCCGTCGTCGAAAAGGCGCGAAGCGAGGCGCTCGAAAAGATAGCCGAGGCCGATGAGTACGCGGAGATCGTAAGAGCGGAGCTGAAATCGCTGCTCGACGAGGCGGAAAGCCTGGCCGGCGGCGCAAAAGCCGGGGGCGCCGCCCACGAAAACGCGAAGAAAACGCCGTCGCGCGGCGACCTCTACCGCCGCCTTGACGAGAACCGCAAAGCCATAAGGCGGCTTGACGGGGAATTCAGAGGCATGGGGAAGGGCGGCGCGAAATCCCGCAAGAGCCGGGCGCCAAGCAGCCCCGGAGAGAGGCCGGACGCGGGAAAGCTGCGCGTCGGGGACGCCGTACGCCTTGTCTCCGTCGGCGCGGAAGGCGAGATCGCCACATTGCCGGACGACAAGGGCGAGCTGCAGATACTCGTAGGCCGCGTACGCATGACCGTACACCTCGCGGACCTGCGCGTCGTCAAGGACGCGGGGGCCGCCTCTCGCGGCGGCCGCGGCGGAACGAAGAGAGACAGGGGCTCATCCGGCGGTACGGCCCATATCAGGCTCGCGAAGGCCAGCACCGTCCCCTCGTCCATAGACGTCCACGGCTTCACGCTCGACGACGCCATCATCGAGGTGGACAAATACCTGGACGACGCCATGCTCGCGGGCTACGGCGAGGTCGTCGTCATCCACGGGCGCGGGGAGGGCATACTGCGCGCGGGCCTGCGCAGGATGCTCACGCGGCACAAGCATGTGAGAAAGGCCAGGCAGGCCGGCCCGAACGAGGGCGGCGACGGCGCCACCATCGTGACCCTGAAATGAGGTAGGGTTTTTAGAGTTATCCTATAGATTCCCTGTAGCATATATAATGTAATAAAATAATAGATGAAAGGACACGAATACGACCATGAGATATGAAGGCAATATATTCAGGCCGCCGAGCGAAGCGAACTCCCTGATAGTCCAAGTGACGATCGGCTGCGCGCACAACGACTGCACGTTCTGCTCGATGTTCAAGGACAAGGTGTTCCGCGTGAGGCCCGTGGACGAGGTGATAGAGGATCTTGAGGGCGCCCGCCGCGTCTACGGACGCGTACGCCGGATATTCCTCGCGGACGGCGACGCGCTCGCCCTGTCCGTGGACAAGCTGCTCGCCATACTGAAAAAGATCGAAGAGCTCTTCCCCGAGGCGGAGCGCGTCGCCGTGTACGGCAGCCCGCAGGACGTGCTGAGAAAGTCGCCCGAGGAGCTCGCCGCGCTGCGCGGCGCGGGCGTCGGCATCATATACCTCGGCGCGGAGTCCGGCTCCGACGCCGTGCTGAACGCCGTGAAGAAGGGCGCGACCGCCGCCGAGATAACGGAGGCCATCGTCAAGATCGAGGACTCGGGCATAGACGCGTCCGTGACGTTCATATCGGGGCTCGCGGGGACGGACGGCTCGGACGGTCACGCGGTCATGACGGGCCGCATGATCTCGGAAGCGCAGCCCTCGTACGTCGGCCTGCTCACGCTCATGATAGATCCCGCCGCCCCCCTGTACGCCGACCTGAAGTCGGGACGCTTCAAGCTCCTCTCCCCTATGGGCGTGATAGACGAGACGGCATTATTACTCGAAAATACGGAAGTGCGGAAGGACTGCGTATTCCGCAGCAACCACGCATCGAACTACTTCTCGCTGAAGGGCACGCTGCCGCGCGACAAAGAGCGTCTGCTGTCGGAGCTAAGATCGGCGCGAAACCACAACGAGCTACTGAAGGACGAGCGCTTCCGGCTGCTGTGACGCGCCGTGTTATAATTATTTATTATTGCGGAATGAAAGGACAGGTGAAATTGCGGGATTACAGGAGAGAGATTGCGGATAGGATCGCCGGCTTGGGCGACATCGCGGCGGCCGGGCTTTCGGCTGACGGCGTATACGACATCGTCGTGCCGACTACCGACGACAGCAAGGGCGACTACGCCTTTCCGTGTTTCAGGCTCGCGAAAGCGCTTCGCAAAGCGCCGCCGCAGATAGCGTCAGAGCTCGCGGCGGAGCTTTCCGCGGGGCTTGATAAGGACAGCGGCGGCGTGATAGACCGGGTCGTCAGCGAAAACGCCTATGTCAACTTCTTCGTATCGCGGGAGGCCCTCGCGCGCGACGTCATAGGCGCCGTGTGCGCCGCGCCCGACGCCTACGGCAGCTCGGACGAGGGCGCGGGCCGCAGGGTCGTCGTCGAGTTCTCGTCGCCGAACATCGCGAAGCCGTTCCACATAGGGCATATCAGGAGCACGGTCATAGGCTCGTCCATCGAGAAGATATACCGGTTTCTCGGCTACGACACGGTCAGGATCAACCACCTCGGCGACTACGGTACGCAGTTCGGCAAGATGATCGTCGCGTACAGGCGCTGGGGCAAGAGGGAGGACGTGGAGTCCGATCCCATCGTGACGCTGCTCTCTTATTACACGAAATTCCACGACGAGGCGGAGAAGGATCCGTCGCTTGAGGACGAGGCGAGGGAGGTGTTCGCAAAGCTCGAGCGGGGCGGCGCGGAGGAGAGGGAGCTGTGGCAATGGTTCCGCGAGGAGAGCTTGAAGGAGTTTGGCCGCGTCTACGGTATGCTCGGCATAGCGTTCGACTCATACGCGGGCGAGAGCTTTTACTCGGACAAGATGGACCGCGTGACGGACGAGCTTGCGGACAAGGGGCTGCTTGTTGAGTCCGAGGGCGCGCAGGTCGTCGATCTCGACGGCTATGGGCTCGGCAAGGCGCTCATAAAGAAGAGCGACGGCTCTACGCTCTACATCACGCGCGACATAGCGGCCGCTATTTACCGCAAGGAACATTACGGCTTTTACAAAAACCTCTACATAGTGGCGTCGCAGCAAAACCTGCATTTCGCGCAGTGGAAGCAGGTGCTGAAGCTCATGGGCTACGACTGGGCGGACGACTGCGTCCACATACCGTTCGGCCTCGTGAGCTTAGCCGGCGGCGTGATGTCCACGCGCGCGGGCAGGGTCGTATTCCTCGAAGACGTGCTGAAGAACGCCGTCGAAAAGACGCGCGAGATAGTCATAGAGAAAGACGTGAACACGGACGACGTGGACGAGACGGCGAGACAGGTCGGCATAGGCGCCGTTATATTTGGTGAGCTGCACAACAACAGGATAAAGGACTACGTGTTCGGCTGGGACAAGGTCTTGAACTTCGATGGCGAGACAGGGCCCTATGTGCAGTACGTGCACGCGCGCGCCGCGAGCGTCATTCGCAAGGCCGGGAACCCGGACGCCGCTGTATCGTCTATCACGCCGGATGCCTACGCGTCGTCTATCACGCCGGACGTCGACGCGGTCTACCTCACCTCGGACAGCGCGTTCGCCCTCGCGAAGGAGATATACGGCTTCCCGGACGCCGTGAGGAGCGCGGGGGAGAAGTACGAGCCGTCTATCGTGACGCGCCACATAGTGGACGTCGCGCAGGCGTTCAACAGGTTTTATCACGACGAACAGGTGCTTGTGGACGACGCGGCGGAAAGGGCGGCGAAGCTCGCGCTCGTGTTCGCGACGAAGCAGACGATAAAGACGGGGCTCGCGCTGCTCGGCGTCGAAGCGCCGGAGAAGATGTGACGGTTCGCGCCGGCGGGAGGTATCATGCCCAATTACAAGAGGCTCGGCAAGAGCGGCGGAAAAATACGGAAAAGCGCCGATTCGCCTGAAACGGCGAATGGCGGGGGCCCGGACGGTAGCGGCGGCGGCCGCACGGACGGTGACGGGCGGCGGAGCGCTTTCGCGCGTGCGCTGAAAAGCGATCCGGGCAGGAGGGATAGGGACAAGGCTACGCGGGAGAATGCGCTCGCGCGCCCGCGCGAGGAGATCCAGCTCGCCTATCGTCCCGATCGCGTCAAAAAATACCTGACCCGATACACAGGCGATTTCATATTCGACGAGTTTTCCGACGCCTATCTGAAGAAGGCGAAGCTCACGGAGTTCATGCAGGGCGTACCCGTGCCGCTCCGCAAGGAGGACAGGGAATCCTTCATGAGCGAGAACGGCCTGGCCGTCAGGATCATAGGCGAGAACATGGCGCGCGTCATAGGCGTCGATCCCGCTTTCAAGCACGCGGGGGCGTATATGAAATTCCTCGAACGCGTCATGGGCAAGCGCTCGTGCGAGATGTTCGCGAAGGAGGGGAGGCGCGAGGCCGTGAACGAGGAATACGACCCGGCCCTCATCCACTTCCGCGCGGGGCTCGTCATGGAGCCTACGGACATGGCCTGCATGTACGGCTACGCGCGCACGTGCCGCGCGCTGTACGAGCGCTCGGACGACGCTGATTACATCGGCGACTTCAAGGCCGAGGCGTTCGAATACTTCGAGCTGCTGACGGAGATACACCCGCGCTACGCCTACGGCTGGTACTACCTCGGCTATATGTACCTCAACATGGGGCTGTACCAAAAAGCGCATCTCGCGTGGGACAGCTTCCTGCCGCTGCCGCGCAACAACGCGAAGGACCGCAGGGAAATCAGGAACCGCATGAAGCAGATACAGGTGCCCATGCAGATCGAAAAAGGCTACAACGCCGTCCTCGCCGGCCGCTGGATAGACGGCGTGAACATATTGGAGCCTTTCACGGAGAGCGCGTACAAGGAATGGTGGCCGCTGTGGTACTACCTCGGCGAGGGCTATCTCAACACGGGGCGCAGGGAACAGGCGAAAGAAGCGTTCACGGAGGCGCTGAGGTTCAACGCCTCGCACATAGACTCCATGCGCGAGCTCATAGGGATATACGAGACAGAGGGCGACGCGGCCATGGTAAAAAAATATTCCAATAAAATCGACCTTGTGTCGAAGTAGGGGCGTGAAGCGGGCGGCAGGCGGCAGCGTCTGTAATGGATCGGTGAGCGTTTTATCTGCGTGCCATCAATATGACAGCTTCAGGCTGACGATCGTGGCGTCCCCGACGTCCGAGTACGAATACATGATATTGCTGACGCTGTCCTTCGAATCGTAGATGAATTGCAGATCGTCTTCGCGGAGTTCCACATCGTCCACAGCGAGCTCTATCTCTTCCGGGCGGCCGTTACCCAATAATTTTTTCACGATAGACCTGAACGTGCTCTTGCTGTCCGCGTACAGCCCCTCCGTGCGGTAGTAGAGGAAGTCGTCCCTATCAGCCACGGGCCAGTAGCGGGTGTTCCACCGGTGGTCGGGCGCCATGCCGAGGTCGTTCCTGCCAAAGTAGACGTGCGACGGCGCCTCCCGGTCGCTGTTCACGGGGTCGTCGAACGTGGCGTCCACCTGATACCATTCCCCGTCTATTCGCACTAAGTTCCACGCGTGGTCCACCCACTCCGTGTTCTCGTTGCTCTTGCCGACGCCCACCTCTATCCTGACGTCCGCGCTCGATATGCAGCGCATGAGCAGCTCGAACGCTTCGGCGTAGCCCTGGCACATCGTGCTGCGCCCCACGAGCGCGCCCGTCACGCTGTTGTCCTCGCTTCCCTCATACATGCCCGCGTCATACTCGATGTTCTCCACGAGCCAGTCGTGCACAGCCAAGGCCTTATCGTAGTCCCCTCCGTCCGTATCCGCGAGCGACTCCTCAATATCGGCCACGATGTCCGGGACGGCCCTCGAAACGGCCGCGACATTGGCTTCGATGTCGGATGGCGGGTCGGCAGCGCCGCCCGACGTGTACGCGTTGTACGCGTAGTAGCTGACGGACTGCTTGATCGTGAACTCGACCGTCTTTACGTCTATCGCCGGGCCGGTCTCCGTCAGCTGGACGCCTTCCCATTCCTTGTTTATGAGGTAAGATATGGGCGCGCCCCAGAACGGGTCTATGTCGTTGGCAAGGCCCTTGAGGTCGTCCTCCGTAGCCGTGATGTTCATAGTGATCTTGTCGCTGCCGCTCATGGCGGCGTCCTCAAGCGCCCCCACATACTCGACGGAGTCGGTCATGGTGCTGTCGGCGGTCGGCTTTTCCGTGTTCAGATTGAGCGCGCTATCGACGAGCATACCGCAGGCCGGCAGAAGCACGAAGGCGGCGACGAGAACGGCGGCGATAAGCGGCGCGTAAGACGAGCGCGCCCTCATTCCCCGCGGCTCCCGCCCGGCAAGATATTCAGTTGGATCAAACCCCGGTTTACGCTGCATAGACGCCCTCTCCGTTCAAACGATAGCAATGATATTCTATCACACAATTATTCAGCAGTACGCCGTATTAGAATATCTCCGGAAGTACCTTGAACATCTTGAAATATCCGCTCGAGAACGGTTCTTTGTGCACAAGATCATATCCGTTGCGCAGATAAAAATCTATCAGCGGTTCTTTGCTGTCGAGATAGATGACGCTGCCACCGACAAACACTCGGCCTCTGTCGATAATGTCTTCCGCCGCCCATATGAGTTCCTGCCCACTGATGTCATGGTGCTGATACATATCAGATCTTGCGAGCTGTGCTACAAGCAGACCGCCGAAGTAATCATGGCTGTCGCGCCCCGGCGTGGAGTAGTCTAAAATTTTTCTCTTTCTGCTTTTTGAAACGGCATTGTAATCCGTCACCGCGATAGCGATTGAGAAGAACGCGGCGATATGCGTTTCGTGTGAATCCTCGGACAGATACAGGAACGTCCGCGAATGTCCTTTTTGCTCATTCCGAACCGCCGTGTTGTGAAGAAATGCTTCCACGTCGGAATCTTTCTCACAATGAAACTCCCCGATCAATTTGTCGAGGAGTTCTATGGGAGCGACCTCAATGCGCTTGCAAAGCGGCTCGAGTTTTAAATCACTTTTCATAACCGTACTGTTTTTTCAGCGTTTCCGTGATTTTCTTTGAATCTGCCCATTCGATTTTGAATTCACGGGGCTTCGGAGGGTTCGCCTTGACACGCTCCTGTGCCGCAATGAACCTGTCCGCAAACTCGTTGTCCATGTGAACGATTTTCCCTATGCTCTCTGTTGCCATGACGTTCCTCCTTTCTTTTCGCTGCATCCGTTCGGTGGCTGTCCTTATCTAAGAGTATAACATCTGCGGTCTGCGGATACAATCGTCCCGCTACAATCCTGTGATTAAAAAAAGACATTACCAAAAGTTAAATGAGGATTTAGCTGTCAGAGCAGAGCTTCAGCCTCTTGCTGTGGCACTACGATGCCTTCATATAATCCCCGACCACCACCGGACTTTCCCGTGAGTAGATTGGTATCGCTGAACTCACAGGTTCCGTAACTTTCAATCTTGAATGGGATATCGTTATCTACTATAGAATAGAACTCACCACGAATCTTAAAATCTTCACCAAATATCTCCTTGGCTACTTCCCAAGCTTCACGTCCGTAGTATTTTCCCATTGGATCCACCGAATTATCCATGACCTATCCTCCTATTGCCTAATTGCTATAACCTTTCAACGCTTCAAGCCTTGCTCGGCTTTGTTGAATTCGACCCAAAAGCGCGCGGCGGCGGCTTCCGCGTCCTCGCCGCCGTCTGCGTGAGTTGCCTTCTTTGCTGCTCTATGCCTTGCCGTTTTCATATCTCCTGCTTCCGAAGCGCCACGCTTTACCGATTCCTCCGCGCTTTGCCTTGCGCCCGCGACGGTCGAAAAGCCCTTTTTCAACCGGTCATAGGCTGCGTTGACCTGTTTCAACCGTTCTTCATTCAGCATCCGATAAGGGCTATCGGAATGCTTGTCGGGGTGCAGTTCCTTCACAAGCCGCCTATACGCCGAGCGAATCTGCGCGGGGGTCGCGTTCTTCGCAACCCCTAATACGCCATGCGGACTATTCATTCTTGAAAAGACATCTCAACTCATCATGGAATAATTTATATACCACCTGACCATGATTACCTCTTACTTAAACACTAGAGATTTATGCCGGTCGGCTTGTGTTCATCCCACCACATCAATATTGCTTTAGATTGCACCGCCGATGTGGCGCCATATTGCTGCGCGTTGCCATTGATTTGCCTCGCATCGGCGAGCATCTCCTTTATAAAGTCAAAACTCACTTGGTCGTGATCCTCTGTGTATGCGGCGCATGCACTCTGAAACATCGACAACGCATCCCCACCATGATCTTCTATTCTTCCTGATAATGCCATGATAATCTCCTTTCTGGCTACATACCTATATAATATATACTTCATTCACCGAAGACATTCTCGTTGGATCTAATTATTACAATGCTATTTCCTCCTTTCACGATTCGCTCGAGCTTTCGGTTACAACTTGTCTTAGATTCGGTCTGCAGAGTATCGTCCCATAAGTGTCCCATCTTTGCGATATACATTACCGTTCTCGTAATAATGCAGATTGTCGTAATCCGTCGCTGTAAGCGGTAGCCCGTCTGCCTCCGCATCTTCGTGCTCTTTCCAGACGTGTTCGCCGACTATGCTTTGGAATTTGAAATCTTTGTCGACGATCCACCAGACAAACCCATCAAGACCGTAGACAAAGTAGCCGCCATTTGCGTCGGTCGCGTCCGGCGTATATGTCACGTGTGACTTTGGCGGCGACGTGGACTCTTCGGACGGTATGGTAATACTGCCGAATATCCGATGGACTTCAATTGCGAACATCTGAAGGGCATTGAAAACCATGTCGGAAGTCTGCAATTTCGGATCGTCAAACCCAAGCGAGATCATGATATACGGTATAAAAAGAAATTCACCGTGTTGTATATTGACCATAACACCATTCCCTTGAGGGATAAGGGTTTTGATTTGCCGCAGCTTCTCTTGCCGGACGTCTTCATCATTGATAATACCGCCCGGCAGACAGGCTGAAGCGCATATCTCGAATGGCTTCGCGACGCTTATGTCTATACTGCCGAGGTTTCCTTTCGCGAACGGGTTGTTCCGCCATTGTTTATTCAAGTAAGTCATCGCGCAGCTTGGGTTGGTGAACAGCTGTGTGGTCTCGATACTGATGAACGGCATGAATCTCTTATTGCGGTATGTCATTGTGTTGGGCTTATCGCCTTGAATGGAATACCCAATGCTGTTTGCATGAAGCATTTGTTTAAAAGGCGCCATTGCGTCAGATAAGGAGCCTATCTTTGTTGTCGCCTTGTCGTTATCCGAATATTTAGATGTGGGCGCACTATGGGTGTACGTCACATCCGACCTTGGACGTGGCGCGGGTGTATAAGGTCGAGCCTTAGTAGTGTTGCCTTTGCGGTTTGAAATGCCAATCAAGACAGGCGGCAGAATAAACATCAATAATATAATAATAACGACAACGGTGCCCATTTACTTCACCTCATTTTCATTACTTTGCATTTATCGGCAACTATCCAAATCAATATCATCTATTTCAGGATGTTCTTCTATTAGATGCATAAGTTTTGTCCTCCACATCAATGCGTTATCTGTCTTGCCATTATCACTGTAGACATCTGCTATCAAACTGAAAAGGAACGCGTATGCGGCAGGGCCAACAGCTGAAAACCCTGCGGCCTCAATATTTTTCTCAAGATCGCGGATAGACCTATCATAATCACCATACTCGGGATCAACGATTAACTTACGATTATTGCGATAATCATTATGATGTATTGTGATTGGTTTTGCAGCAACCGAATTATATTTTCATTACTTCAAATCCCGTTTACAATGCCAACAAATCCAAAAATTACTGTTGTTCGAGATGTAGTTCGTCGCGCCGCAGTGCGGGCATTTGATCGGGATATTGTTGCTCCAATCGCTGGTTCCCTTTGCTTCTGTTCTGACTGCCATTTTGATTTCTCCTTCCCTGAAATCCACAATTATTGTGAGTAGACATCCCAAAAAATGAAAGGACAACTGCTCGGTTCGCGAAAACCACAAAGACATAAAAATCCCTGTTGAGCAGATGCCCTTTCCCAGATTTTTATGTCGCCCCGAAAGGCTATGGTTTTCGCACAGATAGTATATCACGATTTCAATCTGTATTGCTAACTTGCACACGAATTTCTTAATACGAATTTAAACATCAACTCTCACTTCGATTCGCAAAAATCACCGTCGGGGGTTGCTCTAAGGTTTTCGATTAACATGAATTGAATTGATATTAAATTAAATTTTCACATACGATTGTCGCTGAGAAATCCGTATAGGCAAGACGCGCCAGGCTTCAGTCATCCCACCGGCCGGAGATGTTTCTTCTATTGTATATGACCCGCTTTACCGTGACCGCGCCTTCCCTTATCGAATAAAAGAGATAGTAATTCTTGACCGGCGC
>JAISAI010000027.1 GCA_031266795.1 Eubacteriales Family XIII. Incertae Sedis bacterium | reverse complement strand
GGGCACAAACGCAGGCGCGCAGATGAGCGCCGCCATGAGCAGGACAATGAGTGCGTACGACAACGCGCGCCCCCACCCCAATGTCGCTCCGGGGCGATCCATTGTCGCCATTCCGGGGCGATCCATTCTCGCCATTCCGGGGCGATCCATTCTCGTCATTCCGGGTTTATCCCGGAATCCACTTGCACGACTGCTATTCTTTATGGGTCCCGAGACGGGGCCCTGAATGGCGCTAATGGGGATATGAATGAAAGGGGTGTTTTTGGATTCCGGTACGGCGCCAGGAATGACGCTAATGGGATCCGGTTGGGTGGGGATTTGTTGCTCTTGCTGCTTTTCGGAACGATTTTTTTGAGGGTTTGGCCTTAAGCTTTCACCCCCCCCCGTTCCATATTATGGAAGATATGCGCTCCGGAGCGCTCACTCGCCCCTATCTTATCTTTCTTATACATTCCCATTCCTTCCTCCTTGCTTGTCTTTTGTGGTATCATTTCCCGTGGTTAAATATTATATACCCATTTGAAAGAGGTTTATTCATAAAATTGAAAAAAAGTTGCGCAGCCATTAAAAAACTTGCATCTTCCACGCTAACGATCTTCATCGCCGAATATCCCTATGATTTTCTTGCACAGGGCGTCGGCTCGTGCAAAAAGAATCCATTGTCTGTCGATGTGATCGGGCAAACCAGAGCCATTGAATTCGAGGTAAGAGGGTTCATAGACGACCCAGGCAAATCAAACGACTGGTACGCAAAGAAGCACAAAGGCAAGACAGCATACCTACCCGCCCGCTATGTGGAGGAGGTGTATAGATAGTAGAGAACAGAAGTTTAGGATTGACTTGAATGTTATTAAGTTGTAATATGGTGTCACATCATGGTGTCATGATGTAGGGCAAAGGGGTTTGTAGATTGTGGGCAAAAGAATAGAAAAATTAATTGAACGCTTAAAAAGCCGCCCTAAGACATTTAAGTATTCAGACGCAAAACGGGTATTGGAACATTTCGGATACCAAGAAGATACAGGAGGCAAAACATCTGGTTCATATGTACAATTCGTGCATTCTGAACACGCGCCAATAAGTTTGCACAAACCCCATCCGGGCAATGAACTCAAAGCCTATTTAGTCAGATATATTGCAGAACAATTGGAAGCGGAGGGATTAATGTAAATGAGCAATTTGTTAGAGTACAAAAAATATCATGGCAGTGTGGAGTTCAGTGCAGAAGATAGATGCTTCTTTGGTAAGATAATTGGCATCGGCCCCCTTGTAACGTACGAAGGAGAAAGTGTTGAAACGATTGAATCCGCATTTCATGAAAGCGTGGATTCATATCTCGACTTGTGCAGAAGAAACGCAATCAAGCCAGATCGAGAGTATAGCGGACAGTTAAAATTTCGTCCGGGGCCTGATTTGCATAAACAAATAGATATGCATGCAACAAAAACTGGTGAAAGCATAAATACCGTGATCGTTTCAGCCTGTGAATTTTTCCTCGGGGAAGCCGATCATGTGAATGAACTTAACGAAGTAACGATTAATTATTATGATTACAGCAAAACCCAAGCCCTCTTAGAGCCGATGCCGTACAGTCTAAGCGATGCGAGGGAGTATTACGGAGGTGCAGTAAAATGGCGAAAAAGTGTAAGTTGATAGATTGCATAGAAGATAGTGCAAGTAGACAGCTTGTATCGGTTTCGTACAATCTCAATGAGGACGCGATTACAGACAAATCAGACGATTTAACTATATTATTATCTGACAGAATCGATAAGATATTAACAGAAAACGATTCGATGTCATGCGAAGTGACGAGAGAGGTAAGAACTTCTCCGCAATCTATCCTATCAATATCGGTAACTGCAAAACTATACTTGAATGTCAAAACGAAATATTCCGGTAAAATGAAGTGGGATGAGATCGATATTGAAAAAGAATTATCTGGAAGCTGTAGAGGGTTTTTTTCAGATCCCATGAGTCGGATATCTTTGATAATAGCGAATATCACGTCATCATTTGCAGGACTTCCTATGATTACGCCTGATAGTCTGATCATATCGGATGAAGGGGAATAAGCCGTCTGAAATTTTCAGATTAGGTAACTATATCAAAAATGAACGGTGAAATCTTTGACATACTATTGTCCATCTTCTATTGGACAAAAATGAATCGTTCCCTTTCTGTCACTAAAATACCTACTGGCAGCCGGCGCAGTATTCCCTCAGCACATCGAGCGCTTGCGGCATGTTGTAGCTGACGTAGCCCTGTATCCCTACCGGCGCCTCTTTGGCGTGCGGGCGCTCCCGGTACCGGCCCGGCGAGACGGACGTCAACTCCTTGAACACGCGGTAGAACGAGGAGTCGCTCTCAAATCCGCTCACCGACGCGATGTACTGGATGGACGATGCCGTGTTGCGGAGCAGGCCCTTCGCGAACTCTACGCGGTAGTAGTTGACCAACGATTTGTATGACTCGGTCCCCGCCTCTTTCAGCGTCCGGTACAGCTTCGCGCGGCTCATGGCCAGATCGCGGCACATCTGCCCAATGCTGATTTCCTCCGCAAACCTCTGCTTGATGTACCCCTTTATAGCGTCGAAATCCTTCAAGTGGCCGCCGGCAGGCTGCCGCGCCGCCGCGCCGACCTCATAGTTCAGGTACTTGAACATCGAACCCACAAAATCGTAAAGGCGGCTCCTGATAAAAAATTGATGCCCGTTTGGCCGCTCCTGCATCAGCAGGCCGATCCAAGCCAGATCACGCCGGAATATATCGTAGGCCTCGCCGGGCACGCCCGCCGGCGCGCGCGTGTTCAGATCAAATCTGAAACTTGAACGGTATACATCCGAAAAGACGTCGAGGCTGAATTGCGCCACAAGGCAGAGATTGTCAGGCTCCGGCCTGTTGAGGGAATGTATCTCACAGGCATTGAACAGAAAAATATCCCCCGCCTTAAGCCGCCATTCGTCGCCCTCGCAGGTAGCGGTGACGCCGCCGCGCAACACGAAAAACGCCTCGTACTCATAGTGCCAGTGCGGGCTCGAATTTTCTATCGACACGATACGGCACGTCAACGGCGACTGCGCCGCGCGCTCGATGTATTCCAACTCACAGGTCTGCATGTTGCGCCTCCACCCTTTGCCACATTACGCCTCTTTACATCATACATTATCCGGGGAATTGTCCGATAATAATTTGCGATTATGATTATAATGTTTTGGGAACATGATTGATACAGAATAGGAGTCAGGCCTTACCCGAATGTATCAGAATGATAGAGACAGCGTCCTGTTGGCTGCGGCGCTTATATTCCGGGATAGAAAAACATATCAGACCGATACGGCTACCGATGCAAGCGGAAATGAGGTGAATGATGGAGAGGTACAAGGATACGGCGCTTGCGGCGCGGGAGCGCGCGGACGATCTGCTTTCGCGCATGACGCTTGATGAAAGAGTGGCGCAGCTGCAATGCACGATGGTGATCGGCGAGCCGGAGGAAGCGGCGAAGGGCTTTCCCCACGGCATCGGAAGCGCCGTAGCGTTTTCGGTGGCGCAGGACCCGGCGGGGGTGGCGGAGAACAACCGAAAGGTCGCCGTAGCATTTGGCAACGGCCGATTGGGGATCCCTCCGCTGATCCATATCGAAGCCGTGACCGGAGTGGTCAGCCCCGGCGGCACTACCTTTCCATCGGCAATCGGCCTCGGCGCTACGTTCAGCCCTGACACGATACGGGATATGGCGGACACCATTCGCGTCCAGATGCTGGCAATCGGCTACCGGCACGCGCTGTCCCCCGTCATGGATGTTTCCCGCGACCCGCGCTGGGGGCGCATCGGCGAAACCTACGGCGAGGACCCGGCCCTGTGCGCCGCAATGAGCGTCGCGTACACAAAGGGCCTGCAGGGAGAGACGCTTAATGGCGGCGCGGTAGCCACGGGCAAGCACTTTCTCGGCTACGGCCTGAGCGACGGCGGGCTGAACATGGCGACGAACCCCATCCCCGAGCGCGAGCTGCGGGAGGTGTACGCGAAACCGTTTCAGGCGGCTATCACGGAGGCCGGCTTGCGAGGCGTGATGAACTCATACGGCTCCATTGACGGCGAGATGATCATAGGCTCAAAGAAAATCCTGACGGATTTGCTGCGCGGCGAAATGGGCTTCGGGGGCATCCTCGTGTCCGACTATATGTCCATCGAGCGCTTGGTGAACTACCGCTTGCTTCCCGATCCGGACAGCGCGGGCGTCGCCGCTTTGCAGGCGGGATTGGACGCCGAATACCCCTTGACGCGCGGATACGGCCCGAACCTGACGGATGCGGTGAATCGCGGTGAATTAGACATCGCCGATATTGACCGCTCCGTGAGGCGTATGCTGACGGTGAAGTTTGAGCTCGGGCTGTTTGACGTTGACGACGCGAGCCCGAATGCAGACGCGTTGGCTGACGCTTACGGCGACCCGATCCACATCGAACGAAGCCTGAAAGCGGCGCGGGAGTCCGTCGTGCTTTTGAAAAACGACGGCGTGCTGCCTCTCTCAAATGAGCTAAAGACCTTGGCGGTAATCGGCCCGCATGCCGACAGTCTGCGGCTGTTGTTTGGATGCTATACGCTTCCGGCCGGTATGGAGATGCAGATGAGCAACTCTATGGCGGACGATATGGCGGGGCTTGACGGGATGGATGAGTTTGCGAGCAGCCTTGACGGCGCGGAGGGGCAGGCGAACGAAAATGCGAAAGAGCCGTCCCCGCCCGAGACCTATCCGAACAGCGACGTCCTGCGCGAGCGCGAAGACGTGAGGGCGATGCTGCAGATGGTGCTGGGCGCGTTCACCCCCACTATCCTAAGCAGCATCAGGGAGAAGTGCCCGAAGACAGACGTGGTCTACGCTAAGGGCTGCGACATCGCGGGAGACGACGACAGTGGATTTGCCGAAGCCGTTAGCGCGGCAAAGAACGCGGACGCCGTCGTCATGACCCTCGGGGGCAAATACGGCTGGGGCGCGAACTGCACTATCGGTGAGGGGCTTGACCGCGACGACATCGGCCTGACCGGGATACAGGAAGAGCTCGCGAAAGCGGTCATCGGGACGGGCACGCCTTGCGTCGTCGTACACATGGACGCGAGGCCCTTGTCGAGCGAATATATCAAGGGCCACGCTTCGGCTCTCATTGAAAACTGGTTTCCCGGCAGCACGGGCGGGCAGGCTATAGCCGACGTGCTTTTCGGCGACTACAATCCGGCCGGCCGCATGCCCGTGACGGCGGCCCGAAACGCCGGGCAGATACCGGTCTACAGCGGCCAGAAAACCGGGAACAGCTACTATGCAAAAACTACTGTGGGCGCGTTGAGCCGATACGTGGAAAGCTCGACCGAGCCGTTGTTTTACTTTGGGGAAGGGCTGAGCTACACGATGTTCGCCTACGAAAACCTGTCCGTGACGCCTCAGGCGAGCGCGGGCGGCGCGGCCTGTATCAGCTTTGAAGTAACAAACACGGGCGAGCGGGACGGCGAAGAGGTGGCGCAGCTGTACGTGTCCGATGAGTGCGCGTCCATGCTCCGCCCGGCGAAGGAGTTTGCCGGCTGCAAGAGGGTGTTCCTGAAAGCCGGCGAGAAAGCGGGCGTGAAGTTCACCGTCCGCGCCGATCAGTTCGCATTTTTAGACAGGGATATGAACTGGTTGGTCGAAAAAGGGAAGATGAATATCATGGTGGGCGCGTCGTCGGAAGACATCAGGCTCACAGGCGGTTTTGAAATAAGCGAAACAAAGATCGTAGACGGCAGATCGCGGGGGTTTTATGCGAGCGCGGAGGTCACGCGCTAAAGGACGGCGGCGGGCGCTGTTTTCCCCGGCGGAGAGAAAGGTAGATACATAGAACGGATATGCCACGGTATACGATAAAAAAACTGTATACGGATACCTACTCCATAGCGGACGGCGGATTTGGCCAAGGCAAGGTCTATATGTACCTTTTGGTCGGAAGCGAAAAGGCCCTGCTCGTGGACAGCGGCTACGGGCTGCTTGACTTGAGGGCGATAACCAGCGCCGTCACCGAGAAGCCTGTGGTCTGCGTGTGCACGCACGGGCATATCGACCACGCGCTCGGAGCGCGTCAGTTTGACGAGGCCTACCTCCACAGCGGGGATTTCGACGTATACCGCCAGCACACGGACCCCGCGTTCATAACGAATGCCGCAATGAACGGGCTGCTCATCCGCCCGCCAAGATACATGCTCGGCAACCCGGGGTATAAGAAATCCGTGGAGGAGATGGCGGGGAAAGACTATCCCCCGCTGCTCGCGCTTGACGATAGAGGGCGCTTTGAGCTTGGCGGGCGCACGCTGTCGTGGCGGCTTGTTCCGGGGCATACGCAGGGCAGCATCGTCGTCGTCGATGAAGAGCATGCTACGGTGTTCGACACGGACGCCGCCGCGCCGGGAGCGTGGCTCTTCCTGCCCGAATCAAGCCCCCTGCCCGAATACAGGGCGGAGCTTGAACGCTACCGGGCGTTCCTGCGGGAGCGCGACATAAAGCGGCGCTACGTAGGGCACGCGGGAAAAGCGTTCAGAGAAGGGCATATCGGGAAATTGATTCGTTGCGCCGAAATCGCCGAGGCGAAGCCGCGAAAAGGCATACGCGTCAATTCGCCGCTCGGTGATGCGCGCATCGTTTTCGCGGGCGGCTCCCTGCTGTTTTGCGGAAGATAAATGGGGGAGGTTCCCTAATCAACTATGGGATGCAAGAAATACTTCACGCTGAGTTTTGACGACGGCGTCGAGCAAGACAAAAAAATCATAGCTCTCATGAAACGGTACGGGCTCCACGGCACATTCAATCTCAACTCCGGCCTGTTCGGCTACCGCCCGAAATTATTCAACATCAACCGTATCCCGAAAGACGAAATAAAGCAGGTATACGAGGGCTTCGAAGTGGCTTCGCACGGAGCGCGGCACGAAAATCCCCGCACGGTCTCGCGCAGGCGGCTCGAAGCGTCCATCGCAGAGGACATAGAGGAGCTATCCGGGCTTGTGGGCTATCGCGTCAAAGGCCACGCCTACCCGTACGGTTTTCACACCGCCGCGGGGGAGGAGTGCCTGCGAGGGCACGGCGTTCTCTACGCGCGCAGGATACGCGGCAGCGGTTCATTCCTCTTTCCGGCGAACCCTTACCGATACGACCCGACCTGCTGGTTCAACGCGAAGAACGTCTTTCGCCTCATCGACGGGTTCATACAGGCGCGGCCGGAAAACGGCGATCTGCTTTTCATGATGTGGGGCCACGGATACGAGATGGACTACGGCCTGCGCAAGTGCCCGGAGGATCAACTCGAGCGTATTTTTTCAAAGATAGCCGGACGATCTGATATAGTGTATTGCAGTAATAAGGAGGCGTTTGAAAGGGATTTGCAGTAATAGAGAAGCCTTGGAGAGGAAGAGCGGAGCGGAGCGGGACGGCTGGCGCCGCCCCGCTCCGCCCTGTCTCTCCGGCCCTCAATACTCAAATATCCGCCGGTGGCGTTCCAAGTATTTCAGCAGTGGGAGGCCTATCGCGTAGCAGGCTATGGCTTCCCCTATCGCTACGAAGCCCATGTCCGCCCACAGCGACGGGGGGACTCCGTACAGGTAATAGAGCATGGCGCCTATCGCTGCGCCGTTCACTATGACGGGCGGCAGGGGCACGAGCCACGGTATTTTTCGCAGCGCGTATGAGAGCAGGGCCGCCGCGAGCGTCGCGCCGCTGCCTATGATGAAGTCGAGCGGGTAGGGGCTCATGATGGCGTTGGAGATGAGGCAGCCTATGAATATCCCCGGCACGGCCGCGGGCGTGAAGTACGGCAGCACCGTCAGCGACTCGGATACGCGCACCTGCACGGGGCCGTAGCTGAACGGCGCGAGCGCCATCGTCAGCGCCGCGTATATCCCCGCGATGGCCGCCGCCTGCAGCCAAAACCGCAGCATATTCCGGCCTTTGCTTCTCTCGTTTTCCGGGGGCGCATTATTATTCATATAAAAACCCTTTCGGCGACCATCGCCGCCACGTAGAGCGCGCAGACCGCCGCCGCCGCCGCGTCGCGCCGCTTGAAGCTGAGCGCGTTCAGCTTCGTCCGGCCCTCTCCGCCCCGATAGCAGCGCGCTTCCATCGCCATGGCGAGCTCCTGCGCGATGCGGAACGCGCCGACGAACAGCGGGATGAGTATGGGCACGAGGGCCTTCGCGCGGCGGAACACGCTGCCGGTCTCGAAGTCCGCGCCCCTCGCCTGCTGCGCTTTCATGATCTTGTCCGTCTCCTCGAGCAGCGTCGGGATGAAACGCAGCGCTATCGTCATCATCATCGCGAGCTCGTGCGTCGGCAGGCCGAGCTTTTTCGCGGGCCCGAGCAGGCTCTCGATACCGTCCGTCAGCTTCATGGGCTTCGTCGTCAGCGTGAGCAGCGAGCTGCCGAAGATGAGGAGGATGAGCCGCAGCGCCATGAAGAAGGCCGTGTATATCCCCTGCCGCGTTATGTGCAGCCAGCCGTATTCCCACAGCACGTCGCCGCGCGTCATGAATACGTTCAGCGCGAACGTGAAGACGATGATGAGCAGGATGGGTTTGAGGCCGCGCACGATGAAGCGCAGCGGCACGCGGCTCGCCGCGATGACCCCGCCTACGGCCGCGACGACGATGAGGTATCCGTAGAAGTCTTCTATAATAAAGAGCGACGCGATGTAGACGAGCGTGATGATGATTTTGAGCCTCGGGTCGAGTTTGTGTATGATGCTGTACTCGGGGTAGTATTGGCCGAGCGTGATGTCGCGTATCATGGCCCGGCCTCCCTGCCTGACGCTATCGCCTCCACGAGTTCGTCCATGCTGAGTATCGTGCCGGGCGTATCCGGCCCCGAAAGCCCGAGCATCTCCGCCATCTCCGTTGCCGGCGGCAGGCCGAGGCCTACGCTTCGCAGATAGCCCGCGTCGGAAAACACTTCCTCCGGCTTTCCACTGCGGACAAGCCTGCCCGTATCCATTACAAAGACCCTATCGGACATAGACGCTATATCCTCCATATTATGCGAAACGAGTATGACGATGCTGCCCGTGTTCTCGCGCACGGAACGTATCATGGACAGGATGTCCTCGTGCGACTTCGGGTCGAGCCCCGCCGTGGGTTCGTCCAAGATGAGTACGCCGGGGCGCATGGCTATGACGCCGGCTATGGCGGCGCGGCGCTTCTGCCCGCCCGACAGATCGAAGGGCGAGCGCTCTGCTATTTCGTCAAAGTCCAGATTTACGAGGCCCATCGCCTCACGGACGCGCTCATCCGCCTCGTCGTCGGAAAGGCCGAGGTTGCGCGGGCCGAAGGCTATGTCCTTGTACACCGTCTCCTCGAACAGCTGGTACTCGGGATACTGGAACGACAGCCCGACGCGCTTTCTGATCTCGTGCATCTTCACGCCCTTTTCCGTGATGTCTATGCCGTCTATCCATATGTGGCCCGAGTCGGGCTTCAATATGCCGTTCAGGTGCTGTATCAGCGTGGACTTGCCCGAGCCCGTGTGGCCTATGACGCCGATGAACTCCCCGCCTTTCACCTTGAAGCTGACGTCTTCGATGGCTCTCGTCTCGTACGCGAGCCCCGCGTTGTACGTATGCGAAAGGCGCTCCACCCTGATGGTCATGACGCCGCTCCAAGCCAGCCGGCTACGGCTTCGTTCGTCAGCAGCGTGTCCGGCGCGTCTATGCCGCGCGCGCGAAGCCGCGAGGCCAGCTCCACGGCGAAGGGCAGCCTCAGCCCGAGAGCGTCTATTTCGCCTGTGTGGCGGAAAACGTCCGAGGGCGCCCCTTCAAGCGCTATGCGCCCGTGGTCCATGATCACGACGCGGTCAGCGCCGACAGTTTCGTCCATGAAGTGTGTGATGAGAATAATCGTAACGCCGTCAGCCCTGAGCCGGCCTATGACGTCCATGACCTCGCGGCGCCCTTCCGGGTCGAGCATGGCCGTCGGTTCGTCAAATATGATGGCGTCGGGCCTCATGGCGACGACGCCCGCTATCGCCACGCGCTGCTTCTGCCCGCCCGACAGAAGGTGCGGCGCCATCTTGCGCTGATCCTGCATGTCCACGGCCTCGAGCGCCACGCGCACCCTTTCCCGTATCTCGTCCGGCGCCACGCCGAGGTTTTCCGGGCCGAAGGCCACGTCGTCCTCGACGACGGCCGACACGAGCTGGTTGTCCGGGTTTTGGAACACCATGCCCGCCCTGCGCCTTATCTCCCATATGAGCGCGTCGTCGCGCGTATCCATGCCGTCCACCGTGACGACGCCCAACGTCGGCATGAACAGCGCGTTGATATTCTTCGCGAGCGTGGACTTGCCCGAGCCGTTGCGCCCTATGATCGCGACAAAGCTGCCTCTCCCGATACTGAGGTTCACGCCGTCAAGGGCGCGCATGACAACATCGGGCGCCCCGCCGGAGTCGGCGTC
>JAISAI010000024.1 GCA_031266795.1 Eubacteriales Family XIII. Incertae Sedis bacterium | reverse complement strand
ATGGAGCGAACTGAAAAAAGACGAGCTGCGGGAACTGCTCGCGGCGAACCGCGCGAAATACGAGGAATTGAAGTCCGTGGGCCTCAGCCTCGACCTGTCGCGCGGCAAGCCCGGCCCCGACGTGCTCGACGTATCGAACGGCCTGCTCGACGCTTTGGGCGACTACCGCGCGGAGGACGGGACGGACGTGCGCAACTACGGCGTGCTCGACGGGCTTCCCGAAGCGAAGAGGCTCTTCTCTGAGCTGCTCGGCATACCGGCCGGGAGCATGATAGTCGGCGGCAATTCGAGCCTCACGCATATGTACAACATGTTCGCCATGCTCTACCAGTTCGGCGCGACGGACGGGATGGGCGCTATGGACTGCAAGCCGTGGCACAAGGAGAGCCACGTGAAAATACTGTGCCCCGTGCCCGGCTACGACAGGCATTTCAACCTCTCTTTAGATTTCGGCGCGAAGCTTGTGAATGTCCCGATGCTGGACGACGGGCCGGACATGGACGAGGTGGAGAGGCTCGCGGCCTCCGACCCCTCGATCAAGGGCATCTGGATAGTGCCGCTTTATTCCAATCCCACAGGCTGCGTCATCTCCGGGGAAAAGGCCGCGCGCCTCGCCCGCATGAGTACGGCCGCGCCCGACTTCCGCATATTCTGGGACAACGCCTACGGCGTACATCATCTCTGGCGGGAGCACAAGGCGCCGGACATACTGTCCCTGTGCCGTGAGGCGGGCTATCCCGAGCGCGCCGTCTATTTCTTTTCGACATCCAAGGTGAATTTCCCCGGCGCGGGGATAGGCTTGGCGGCGTCGGGCCCCAGAACGGTCGAACGCGTGAAAGCCCATCTGAAAAAGCAGACGATCGGCTTCGATAAGATAGCCCAGCTGCGCACGGTCAGGTTTTTCGACGGGAAAGCCGAAAATGTGCGCCTCCACATGAAGAAGCTCGCGGACGCGCTCCGTCCGAGGTTTGAACTCGTGATGGATAGGCTTGACGCGGAATTTGACGGTACGGGGCTCATCTCGTGGAAGCGCCCGCTCGGGGGCTATTTCCTCTCCGTCGACACACCGGAGGGCTGCGCAAAAAAAGTCGTGTCGATCGCGAAGGAAGCGGGCGTCGTGCTGACCCCCGCCGGCGCGACGTTCCCGTACGGCGACGATCCGAAAGACAGCAATCTGCGTCTGGCCCCGACATTCCCGTCGACGGATGAGCTTTCAGCCACGATGGACGTTTTCGCGGTATGCGTGAAAGTAGCGGCGCTCGAAAAGTATCTTGTAGATTAAGCTACAAAGCGCCGATATTATGGTTGACATTGCCGGTGTGGAAGGATAAAGTAAGGGCATATTGTTGGGAATATGTATGTGGGGGCGCACGAAGGGATGGACTAAAGAGGCTGATACACGGAAGGAGGTCAGTATCTTATCGGTTTCTTAACTGCTAATATTATTTTACAAGCGCCACGTTATTATCTATTAATCTGATCATTATTTTATTAAGCTTTTTTGAAAACAATATTATAAGAAGGAGGAGAAAAACATGGGTGACACAAATCTCAACGGTCCTGATAAAAAAGTGAACCGCAGGTCCGTTATCACTATCGTCGGTTTCATGATTTTCGCGCAGTTCTTCGGCGCCGGCAACCTGATCTTCCCGCCTTTCCTCGGATTCGTCGGGGGAAACGAGTGGGTCATCGGCTTCATATTCTTCTTTATCTTTGACGCAATTCTCGGCATCATGGGTCTTGCCGCTTCCGGTAAGTTCCCGCAGGTCGAGATCGGCACTTATTATCGTCCGGGCAGGATGTTCATGCTCATTACAGGCGGGATCGGCGTCTTCATCACCTCAGCTCTTGTTGTGCCCCCGCGCGCGGCGCTCACATCCTATGAAGTTTTCCTGCGGCCCATTATGGCGGGCGGCTTCGAAAACGTTCAGCCGACGTCGGGCCTTCAGGCGTTGGCCGTTATTTTCCTGCTCGTCTACTTCGGGCTTGCGACCCTCTGCGCGATACGGCCTTCGAAGGTTGTCGACATTATGGGCAAGTGGCTCACGCCGTTCCTGCTCGTCGTGCTCATAGTGCTCATCATTGTGGGCCTCGCGAATATGGGTAATACGGGCGTCAGGGTCGGCGCCTATCCGACTTCGTCGCCGAGCCTCATCGCGTTCGGCGTTGCGCAGGGATTGCAGACCTTTGACGGGCCGACTGGAACGCTCGTCGCGATCATCATCCTCGTCAATCTGATCGGCAGGGGCATAACCAAGACCAACGAGCAGACCAAGACGATCATCAAGTCAGGTTTCGTGGCCGCGATTTGCCTTGGCATAATCTATATCGGCCTCGCTTTGCTCGGCGCCTTCTATTCAAACGACCCGTTCCTCATGGCCATGTACGAGAACCAGGGCGGCGTTGACCAGACCTACCTGCTCAACTATATCCTCAGCAACACGCTGGGACTCGGTGGCACGGCCATCTTTGGCCTCGCGATCCTGCTCGCGACATTCACGACAGCGCTCGGTTGTCTGGGCCTCGCCTCCGAATTCTTCAGCAGTATTTCCGGCCGCAAAATCAGCTATAAAGCGGGTGTGTTCGCTTACGCAATTATTGGGTTTATCGTCGCGGTCATCCTGTCCACGACACCGTCCGGCGTACAGACCTTGTTGAACCTGACGCTGCCCTTCCTGCTGATCACGATGCCGATAACGGTCGTCCTCATCGTTCTGAATCTGTTTTCGGAAAAGATCAACAACGACAACGTATACAGGGGCGCGACAATCGCCGCGGGCATCTGGGGGCTCATGAACGGCCTCGCCTATGCGTTCTACGCGTTCGGCCCGGTCGTCAGCATCCCGGGTGTATACACGGGCCCGATGCCGAGCCCGAGCCTAGACTGGTTCTACAACATCTACGGCGCCATGTTCGGTTCCAACATCTATTCGACGAACTTCCAGATTGGCGTCGCAGGTACGCCTTTCGGTTCGTGGAACATCCTCTCTGTATTGACTGGCGACCTCGGATACATCATCCCATCCATCATCGGCGCTGTCATCGGCGCGTTCATCAAGAAGGGCGGATATTCGGAGCGTCCGTACCTGCGTGAGCATGCGGGCGACGAAAGTTTCGATTACGCGGCCTTTAAGGCCAAGAAGGGGACGGCCGGCGCGGCATAGCAAATCCGTTGTAGTGTTTACAATGAAGGCGAAGGATATTCTTTTGCCTTCCTGCCGGTACAAGAAAGGAGAAGGATATGAGTAATGTTTTGTACGAACTGTTCAAGGATTACGAAGGGACTCCTTGGCTGACACATATCGAGTCGGATCCCTCGGCCGAAGCGAGGAAGAGAATGCCGGAGCTGATGAAAGAGATGGAGGCTTATCCGATGGCGCCCGGCAACGAGCTCGACTTTCTCGACGACAGCACACCGCCCGGCGTTACACGAGAGGACATCAACGCCCCTCACGGCTTGCATATGTATCACTACGAACCAAAGGACAAGAACCCCGCTGAAAAGCGGATAATCTACTACGTCCATGGCGGCGGCTTCATGCGCGGTAACGAATACTGGTGCCGCACAAACGCGATCCTTCAGGTAAAACATCTCGGCCTCCCCATCTATGCGTGTGAATATCGGTACATTCCTGAGTACAAATACCCGAAAGCCATCGACGATGTGGAATGGGGCTGGAATTATCTCGTGAACGATCTCGGTCTTGACCCGAAAAAAATCATCATCACGGGAGAGTCGGCCGGCGGGACTTACGAGATGTCCCTTATGCTGAGGCTCAAAAGACAGGGCAGGGAATTACCGGCGGGTTGCATTTGCATTTCGGGAATGCTCGACATCTCGACCGAGAGCCCGTCCTACACTCTCAACAACGGTATCGATCCGATGTTCTCCATAGACTTTAAGGCGACGCTTCCTCCAACCTATCTCGATGACATCTCCAGGGTGAACGAGCCGGAAGTCTCTCCGAAATACGGGGACTT
>JAISAI010000051.1 GCA_031266795.1 Eubacteriales Family XIII. Incertae Sedis bacterium | reverse complement strand
CGAGCTTGCCGTCCATATCTATCGCGTCAAACGGGCAAGCCTTCTGGCAGAGTTTGCATCCGATACATTTATCGTCTATAACATGAATTGCCATTGAGATTCTCCTTTTCCATAACTCTGAGCGAACGCTCTATATCACGTGCTTGGATTTCAGGCTCACGATGAGTTTGTCAGCGATATCCCTTTCGCTGTCCCCTTCGATCATCACGCCCTGCCCCTTGGGGACGGGAGTGAAGGACCTGTATACGTTCGTCGGCGAAGCGTCGAGCCCGACTTCCTTGTCCGGGTCGACCCCGAGCTCGGCCGCGCCCCACACGGGTATCTCGGCCGAAACGGCTTCGTATATGCCGCCTATCGACATATACCGCGGAGTGTTCAGCTCCTTGATCGCCGTGAGCATACAGGGCGTCTTGATCTTTATGAGCTCGTAGCCGTCCTCGAGAGCGCGCTTGACCGTGATCGACTTTTTGTCGTCGTCTATCTCGAACTCCTTCACATACGTGACCTGCGGGATGCCGAGCTTCTCGGCCATCTGCGGCCCGACCTGCGCCGTGTCGCCGTCTATCGCCTGCCTGCCCGCGAATATCAGATCGTATCCGCCGAGCTTGTCTATCGCGGCCGCGAGCGCGTTTGACGTCGCCCACGTATCGGAACCGCCGAGAGCGCGGTCCGACGCGAGCACGGCTTCGTCCGCGCCCATCGCGAGACACTCTATCAGCAGATCCTTTGCCTGCGGCGGCCCCATCGACACTACGGTAATATGCGTGTCCGGCCACTTGTCCTTGATCTTCAGCGCCTCCTCGAGCGCGTTCGCGTCGTCATGATTCAGGATGCTCGGCACCCCTTCACGGATCAGCGTTTTTTTTACGGGATCGATCTTTATCTCATTTGTGTCCGGCACCTGCTTGGCGCACACCACTATTTTAAAAGTCATCTGACTGCTCCTTTCCTTATTTACCGAACACCGAGGCCGCGATGACGAGCTTCTGCGCTTCCGACGTGCCCTCGTATATCTCAGTGATCTTCGCGTCGCGCATCATGCGCTCCACGGGATAGTCCTTCGTGTATCCGTAGCCGCCGTGGAACTGCACGCACTTCGTCGTGACGTGCATCGCCGTCTCCCCCGCGAAGTATTTCGCCATGGCCGACTCGGGCCCATACGGGAGATGCGCGTCCTTCAGGGAAGCCGCGCGGTATATGAGCAGCCGCGAAGCGTCTATGCGCGTTTTCAGATCGGCCATCTCGAAGCGCAGCGGATCCATATCGGACAGCCTGCGCCCGAACTGCCTCCGCGCTTTCATGTAATCGAGCGTGACGTCGAAGGCCCCCTGCGCGATGCCGAGCGCCTGCGACGCGATGCCGATGCGCCCGCCGTCAAGCGTGGACATGGCGACCTTGAAGCCCGCCCCTATGTCGCTGAGGATATTTTCTTTCGGCACCTTGCAATTCTGGAATACGAGCTCCGTCGTGGACGAGCCGCAGATGCCCATCTTGTCCTCCGTCTTTCCTATGGAAAAACCTTCGAACCCCTTCTCCACGATGAAAGCGGAAATGCCGCGCGTGCGCTTGCTCTTATCCGTCATAGCCATGACGACGAACACGTCGGCGTAGCCGCCGTTCGTGATGAACACCTTTGCCCCGTTCAGCAGCCAGTGGTCGCCCTTATCCTCGGCCTTCGTCTGCTGGCCGCCGGCGTCCGTGCCCGCGTTCGGCTCCGTCAGCCCGAACGCGCCGAGCTTCTTGCCCGTCAGTAGGTCGGGCAGATACTGCTTCTTCTGCTCCTCCGTGCCGTACGCGTATATGGGCCACGCGCAAAGCGACGTGTGGGCCGAGCATATGACGCCCGTCGACGCGCACATGCGAGACAGCTCCTCGACCGTGATCGCGTAGGAGAGATTGTCGCCGCCGGCGCCGCCCCACTCCTTCGGGAAGGGAATGCCAAGAAGACCGAGCTCGCCCATCTTCTTCACATTCTCTTCCGGGAAACGGTGTTCCTTGTCGACATCCGCCGCGATCGGCTCGACCTCGTTCACAGCGAACTCGCGTACCATCTTGCGGACGAATTCCTGCTCCTTCGTAAGTTGAAAGTCCATCCAATTACCTCCCGAACTACCATGGGAACACCGACCGAATAATTGCCCGCGCCGGGGGCTCCCGCCGCGCTTAAATTCTATAACCCGATAAGTATTTCCTCACACCAATGTTATTGTTAATAAAATAACAACATAGTTTTACTACAAACCGCGCGCGATTTCAATAGCATATTCGCGATACGGCAAAATTTGCATTATTCAGAAATTTTGCTTGCTATGAATTCGTATATCGGAAGAAGAAAAGGCCTCGCTCAATTCGTTCGCTCAATTGCATGGCGCTACCATGTCGGAAGCGGCCAGAGAGATCATCTTGGAGCGCATCGAGGACGATGAAGATCGTCGCGCAATAGAGAAATACCGGTACGGCAGTTCATCATGATCATTCGTAGATGTCGGGATTGGCTACCTCGCCTGCTACTTCCACCGTGATCGGACTGCCGAGGTTTGCCGTGATCAGGTATAACGTCGCCGCTACGCTAGCTATGGCTATCCATATTAGCAGTTTCTTTATTTTTCTCACGTGCAAAATATCACGGAACGTCGAGGACGCCGTCCCCTACTACTCCGCAAGGGCTGACTTCAGTATCTCTATGCCTTCGTCGGCTTCTTCCTTTGTTATGATGAGCGGCGGCAGCAGCCTTAGCTTGTCTTTGGCTGTCAGTATGAAGAGGCCTTTGTCTATGCACGACTTTACCACCTCGGGCGCTTTTTTGTTTTCGAGTGCCACTCCTATCATGAGGCCGAGGCCTGTCACGCCGGCTACGCCGGGTGTGGACAATAGGCGTTTTTTGATATGGCCGCCTACCTCGCGGACGTGCTCGAGGAAGCCCTCGTCCATGCGCGACAGCACGTAGTCCGCCCCTGCGCAGGCTACGGGGTTGCCTCCGTAGGTCGAGCCGTGGTCGCCCGGCGTGAACGTGTCCTTCGTCTTCTCCCCGAAGATGATGGCGCCTATGGGGAGGCCGCCGCCTATGCCCTTCGCCACGGTCACTATATCGGGCTTGACGCCGTAGTGCTCGTAGGCCATGAACCTGCCCGTGCGCCCTGCCCCTGACTGCACCTCGTCGGCTATGAGCAGTATGTCGTTCTCCGCGCATATGGCGGCCATCTCTTTCACGTAGTCTGCGCCGAGCGGGTTGACGCCGCCCTCCCCTTGGACGAACTCGGCCATGACGGCGCAGGTGCGATCGGATACCTTTGACCTCAGGTCAGCTATGTCGCCCGTCCCGGCATAGACGAAGCCCTGCAGGAACGGGTCGTAATCCTTGTGGAACGCGTCCTGTCCCGTCGCCGTGATCGTCGCCATCGTGCGGCCGTGGAACGAGCCTTCGAGCGTGATGATCTCCGACCGCTGCACGCCGTATTTCGCATGGCTGTATTTGCGCGCGGCCTTGATCGCCCCCTCGTTGGCCTCGGCGCCCGAGTTGCCAAAGAACACATTGCCCATGCCCGTGCGCTCTATCACGCGCTTTGCGGCCCTCGTGCACGGTTCCGTGTAGAACAGGTTTGACGTATGCTGCACCCGCGCGGCCTGTTCGGAGACTGCCCCCACCCAGCCGGGGTCGCAGTAGCCGAGGGAGTTCACGCCTATGCCCGAGGTGAAGTCGATGTATTCCCTGCCGTCTGAGCCCTTAGCCCGGACTCCGCTGCCGCCGACTACCGCGACGCCGTACCTCGCGTAGGTGTTTGATAGGTATGTGTCCTCGTCCTGCATGATCTGTCTGGTATTCATCGATAGTTCTCTCTTTCGCAAAGTCCTTATTGGTTACTGCTCAATGATTAAATCGAAACTACTCAACGGTTGCGAGCAAAGCGAGCGGAGGAGTGAGCAACGCGAACGTTGAGTAGTAACCTTTATTTTATAAGAGTGCCGAATCCTCTGTCCGAGAGGAGTTCAAGTAATATCGCGTGCGGGACGCGCCCGTCTATTATGACGGCCTCGCCGAGCCCCTTTGCTATCGCGGCGCTGATGCCCTCCACCTTCGGGATCATGCCGCCTGATATGACGCCGCTCTC
>JAISAI010000039.1 GCA_031266795.1 Eubacteriales Family XIII. Incertae Sedis bacterium | reverse complement strand
ACGCAGGGCGCGGGTGCTGCGCGAGCCGGACGCGATAGAGGCGATAGGCGCCGCCATGGCGCGCGTGGCTAAGGCGGCCCGGGTGCTCGCTTCCGGCGGGCTCGTCGCGTTCCCGACCGAGACGGTCTACGGCATAGGCGCGAACGCGTTCGACGATGCCGCCGTGCGCCGCGTCTACGAGGCGAAGGGCCGTCCGTCCGACAACCCCATGATAGTCCACATCGCGCGCGCGAGCGACATCGGCCGGCTGACGCCCATGCTGTCGCCCGAGATCGTGAAGCTCGCGGACAACTTCTGGCCCTGCCCCCTCACGATGGTGCTGAATAAACACACGCGCGTTCCGCATACGGTGACGGGAGGCCTTGAGACCGTAGCAGTCAGGTTGCCGGACGAACCGGCAGCGATAGAATTGATCAGGCTCGCCGCTTGCCCCGTAGCGGCGCCGAGCGCCAACCTGTCGGGCTCGCCGAGCCCGACGGAAGCGGGGCACGTCATCGCGGACCTCGCCGGCAGGGTCGACGTGATACTCGCGGGGAACAGCTGCCGCGTAGGCATAGAGTCGACGGTGGTCGACATGACCGTGACGCCGCCCGAGATACTGCGGCCCGGCATACTGACCGCCGACATGCTGGGCGCCGCGATAGACGCCGAGGTCGTGTACGATGAAAATTTGTTGCGGCCGGACGCGCGGATTCGCGACGGCGCGGACGGCCCATCCACGAACGACGGCGCGGCCAGCTTACCCGCAAACGGCGGAGAGGGAGCCTCCCCGAAATCACCCGGCATGAAGTACCGGCACTACGCGCCAAAGGCGGACATGCTCGTCGTCGAAGGACAGCGGGACAAGGTGGAGTCCGAGATAAAGCGCCTGAAGTCCATGAACGAGCGCATAGGCAACAAAGTCGGCGTCATACTCTTCGAGGAGCAGGCCTACATCGAGGCCGCCCACGACTTCTACGCGCGGCTGCGCGCCTTGGACGCCGAGGGCATAGGCCTCATCATAGCGGGCGCGCTGACGGACAAGGACGGCGTGGGCTTCGCCGTCATGAACCGCATGATGAAAAGCGCGGGCTACCACATCGTCAAGGTGTAACGATTATTTCTATGATATAATATCCGCGGTGCAAGGAGGAGGCAGACCATGCGAATAGCGGTAGCGTCAGATCACGGCGGTTATGATCTAAAGGAAAAACTTATCCCACACTTACGAAATCAGGGCTACGATGTAGTCGATCTCGGCACGGACAGCGCCGCGTCCGTTGACTACCCCGTGTTCGGGAAGAAGTGCGCGGAGTACGTGGTGGGCGGCGAGGCCGAGCGCGGCGTCGTCATGTGCGGCACGGGCATCGGCATCTCGATAGCCGCGAACAAGACAAAGGGCGCGCGCTGCGCGCTCGTGACGTCGGACGAGATGGCGCGCCTCGCGTCGGCGCACAACAAGGCGAATATGCTGGCCCTCGGCGGCCGCACCACGTCGTCCACGGACGCCGCGAGATGGATAGGGATATGGCTCACGACGCCGTTCGACGGCGGTGAGCGCCACACGCGGCGCGTAGCCCTCTTGAGCGAAATGTGACTGTTATAGGAACATTTATATTCCAATAAAATATACCGTGCCGTTGTCAGTTTATCAAAAGGAGGAGGCAGCAAACCATGAGCAAATTACACGTTATTGATCATCCGCTCGTTCAGCACAAGGCCGCTATCATGCGCGACAAAAATACGAATGTGAAGGATTTCCGCGAGCTCGTCAAGGAGATAGCGATACTCCTCGGCTACGAGGTCACGCGCGACCTACCCTTGGTCGAAGCGGAGATAGAAACGCCTCTCGAAAAGATGAAGGTCAAGATGCTTCCCGAGACCGACCTCGCGATAGTGCCGATACTGCGCGCGGGCCTCGGCATGGTCGACGGCTTCCTGAGCCTCGTGCCAAACGCGAGAGTCGGCTTCGTCGGGCTCTATCGCGACCCCGAGACGCATCTCCCCGTGGAATATTACTGCAAGCTTCCGGACGACATAGAAAAACGTCAGGTGTTCGTCCTCGACCCGATGCTCGCCACGGGTGGCTCGGCGTCGGCGGCGATACGGTTCGTGAAGGAGAAGGGCGCCAAGGACATCAAGTTCGTCTGCATCATAGCCGCGCCCGAGGGCGTCGACGTGCTGCAAAAAGACCATCCCGACGTGGACATCATAGTAGCGCGCTTAGACCGCGAGCTCAATTCACACGCTTACATACTGCCCGGGCTCGGCGACGCGGGCGACCGCATATACGGGACGAAATAATGAACCTCATACCCGACAGCGCGAGCGCGCACGACAACGTATTCGACGTCCTGAAGGAGCGCGGCTTCGTAAGGCAGACGACGCACGAGGACGAGATAAAGGAACTGCTCGGCAAAGAGAGCGTCACGTTTTATATCGGGTTTGACCCCACGGCGGACAGCCTCCACGTCGGCCACTTCATGCAGGTCATCATCATGATGTGGATGCAGAAGTACGGGCACAGGCCGATCGCGCTCGTGGGCGGCGGCACGGCCATGGTGGGCGACCCCTCGGGCCGCACGGATATGCGCGGCATGATGACGAAGGACACGATAGCGGCGAACGGCAGGAAGTTCGAAAAGCTGTTCGGCGAGTTCATCGAGTTCGGAAGCAGCGGCGCCATGCTCGTGAACAACGCGGACTGGCTGCTCGACCTGAATTACGTCGACTTCGTCCGCGACATAGGCAGGCATTTTTCCGTGAACAATATGCTGAGGGCCGAGTGCTTCAAGTCGCGCATGGAGTCGGGGCTGAGCTTCCTCGAGTTCAACTACATGCTCATGCAGTCCTACGATTTCCTTGAGCTCTACAAGAGATACGGCTGCAAGATGCAGTTCGGCGGGGACGACCAGTGGTCGAATATCCTCGGCGGCGTGGATCTCATCAGGCGCGAGCTCAGCGCGCAGGCGTACGGCATGACCTTCGCCCTGCTCGAGACGAGCGAGGGCAAGAAGATGGGCAAGACGCAGTCGGGCGCCCTGTGGCTCGATGCGTCCAAGACGAGCCCCTACGATTTCTATCAATACTGGCGCAACGTCGAGGACGCCGATGTGGGCAACTGCCTTTCGATGCTGACCTTCCTCCCGATGGATGAGGTAGGGCGGCTATCCGCGCTCAAGGACGCGGAGATAAACATCGCAAAGGAGACGCTCGCCTATGAGGTCACAAAGCTCGTGCACGGCGAGGAAGAGGCGGCAGGCGCGAGGGACGCGGCGCGCGCCCTGTTTGGCGGCGGGAATGAATCCGGAGGCGAAGGCATGGCCGACGCGCCCACGTTCGAGCTCAGCCGCGACAGGCTCGCGGGCGAAGGCATAGGCATAGTCAATCTCATGAGGGAGGCCGGGCTCGTAGAAAGCAACAAGGACGGCTTCCGCGCCATAGAGCAGGGCGGCCTGACGATAGACGGCGACAAAGTGACGGACGCGAAGCTGCACCTACACGAAGGCGACTTCCCCGAAGGAAGCATCCTCATCCGCCGAGGCAAAAAGAAGTACTGCCGCGTCGTGCTTGTGTAGGGCTTACATCGCACATCGTTTGACGTTCCGCAGAGCGCCCCGGCTGACCTGCTACATGCGGATATGGACGATTACCGGTATCGCAGCAAAAAAATCGCCGCAACGCGGCGATTTTTCATATACCTCGATGTAGCGATGATACGCGATGCGATCCGCGCCGACCCATACGCCCCGGCGAAACTGCGAGCAGACGCCTTAACGCTTCGAGAACTGGCTGGCCTTGCGGGCCTTTTTCAGGCCGTACTTCTTGCGCTCCTTCATGCGCGGGTCCCTCGTGAGGAATCCCGCCGCCTTCAGCGCCGGCCTCAGCTCCTCGTCCGTCTCTATGAGAGCGCGTGAGACGCCGTGCCTCAACGCTCCGGCCTGGCCCGTGAAGCCGCCGCCCTTGACGGTCGCGATCACGTCATACTTCCCTTCGGTCGCCGTGACCTCAAAAGGCCTGCGTAGCTCCCTCTTCTGTATCTCGCTCCCGAAATAGTCGTCGAGCGGTTTTTTATTCACGGTGATGTCGCCCTTGCCCTGAACGAGCCTGACCCTGGCGACCGACGATTTTCTTCTGCCTGTAGCGGCGAATTGTTTCTTAGCCATTTGCTATGCCCTCCACTCAAAAATCCCAGACTTCCGGCCTTTGCGCCCGGTGATCGTGCTCCGGCCCCGCAAAGACCTTCAGCTTGCGGTACATCTGCCTGCCGAGCTTGCCGTTCGGCATCATGCCCTTGACCGCGTGGCGGATGATCTCCTCGGGACGCCTCGCCTGAAGCTCCTCGAACGTGAGCTCCTTGAGCCCGCCCGGGTATCCCGAATGGCGTTTGTATATCTTGTCCTTGCGTTTCTTTCCCGTGACCGCCACCTTCTCCGCGTTGACGACGACGACATAGTCGCCCGTGTCGACGTGCGGGGTGTAGATCGGCTTCTTCTTGCCTCTGAGGATAGATGCGATTTCGCTGGCGAGTCTGCCGAGAGTCCTGCCCTCAGCGTCGATGACATACCATTTTTTCTCCACCTCATGCGGCTTCGCTATAAAGCTGCTCATTTGGCGCCTCCCTGCCTACTGGGATCCTCCGATCCTTTTCGGCGCTCTGCGGCTCTCGCCGCGCCTGACCTCCCCGATGCCGGAGCGGCCCAACGTCCGAACCCCCGGACGGCTCACCCATCCTGGCCCGGGCATCTGCGTTACCCTCGTATAAGGTGTAAAAACAATGCGAGGAACATTATATACGTTCGTTTGGGTTCATGTCAAATAATAAAACCGGAGCGGCGCCGCGTCCCGGTTTTTAAGTCTGTTTATGCGTTGTAGTTTTTGATGGGTGGCGGGTTACCTCGCTTGCCGCGCCTTCACCGCCGCCGCGCTATTTCTTTTTCCAGTGGGCGTAGAGCGTCTGTGAGCTAGACGACTTCACGACAGTCGAGCTCTTGACGAGCGAGCCGCCCTTGCTGCCCGTATACCAGCCGTTGAATTTGTAGCCCGTGCGTTTGGGAGTGGGTAGGCTGCCGTATGTCTTTCCGCTCGTCACCGTCTTGACGCGCGCGCTCTTAGCCAACTTCCCGCCGTTCACGGAAAAGGTCACCTTGACTTTCTTCGCCTTTTTTTCTTTCTTTTCTTTCTTGTCTTTTTGAGGAGCGCTTCCGACATTGATAACGGAAGCCAAGATGGGCGCCGGGGTATAAGCCGGACCGACGGTGGGCTGTGGGGTCGGTGGGGTCGGTGGAATTTCGGGCTCTTTCTCAATATGGGCTATGATAGCGGGCAGTGAAATTATGCCGTAGCCGTACGAATCGTCACGTCCCTTTGTTCCTTTGTCTGTCGATGTGCTTTTCAGTATATTGAGGAAGTCTGTCGAGTTGAGCTTGCGGTCGTGCTGCTTGACCATGGCCGCCGCTGCCGCGACTATCGGCGCGGCGAAAGATGTGCCGTAACCCGTATAATATTCATTTGGGGTTATGTTGAAACCAATCATTGACTCGCCGGGCGCAGCGACGTCAACGCTCGCGTTCCTTGTCGAATAAGATGATACCGCGCCGTTGCTGTTTACGGACCCGACGCTTATGACGCCGTCATGCGCGGCGGGGTAGTACACTGCATTGTCGCCGCTGTTGCCTGCGGACGCCACGACAATGACTCCTTTATCGGTTAGCATTTTTATCTTGCCTTGCTCAATTTTCGATTCCTGCTCGGTCTTGCTGTCCTCTAATTTATAGCCAAGGCTCAGATTTATCACATCCACCGGCTTGTTGTTTTCCAGTATATGATCATAGGCTTTGATGACGTCTTTCAAGTAACCGCTATTGTCGATGAATACCTTATATATCATCAGATTGGCCTTATGCGCTAGTCCCGCTATCCCCTTGCCATTGTCGGTGTCAGCCGCGATGATGCCCGCAACCACGGAACCGTGAAAATGTTCGCCGTACAGCGCGCTACTAGTCGTGAAGTTGGCTAAATCGCGGATTTTCGATGTGTCCAAATCCTCGTGGCCCTCGACGATGCCAGTATCTATCACAGCTACATTGACGCCCGCCCCATTATAACCCGACTTCCACGCGGACTCCGCGCCCACATACCTGATACCCCATTGGTCTGTATCATATCTTGGGTCATTCGGTTTGCCGTATTCAGGAAACCCAAGGACTTCAAGCTTGTAGTTTGGCTCGATATACTCGACGGCCTCCGGATCGGCAAATTCAAGCACGTCGGCAGGGTTCTCCACGACGACTATATCGTCGGTGACGACATTCTCTACGGTTTCTTCCATTGCCGTTTCGTCCACGCCTGTCTCTATCGCGCTCTCGTCGAGCTTGACTAGATAGCCGTTGTATTCCGCGCTGGCCGGCGGTTCGGTCGTGACGGCTTCGATTGCCTCGATGTCCTGACCCGGCTCACCGGGCTGCACATCGCCTATCTCCGAGGCGACCGCGAGGGCTTCTACCGCCTCGGTGTCCTGACCCTGTTCACCGGGCTGCGCCCCTACCGTTTCCGTGGCGAACGTTCCTGTTATTCCACTGCATAAAAGAGCCGCGACCAAAGCCGCGCACAAAATCAAATTGCGAACCCTGCGATTTATCTTCATATTCCCACTATCTCCTACATCGACACGGCGGCGCCGATTGCGCCTCACCTGTCCCAATGAATATATACCCCAAAGAAGCCACGATAAACATGAAACATGATTTTTTACTGTCGCCCCTTCGACATCAATAATACACCTTCGCCCCACGATATGCAACACGTGTTCGCTCTTTTTATTCATGAAATCCGCGGCTTGTGCTATACTATTTTGGAGAGGGCTACCCGAGGCGCCTGACAGGGCGGTTGCGTCGCTACATTTACGATGAGAAAGATAATCAGGGAATACCATAAGGGGCTGAAGCTCCGCGCCATCAATTTTTCCATAGGCATGCGCACGGTCAAGACGGCGCTGGCCATCGCCGTCTGCATGGTCGTTTTCGCCGTCGCCAATCGCCTGAAGGTCGCCGACAATTTCGACGCCTTCCTCGCGCTGACCGCCGCCGCGATCTGTATGCAGGACAGCGTGAAGGGCTCGATCAAGATCGGGCTCAACAGGCTCCACGGCATCGTGCTCGGCACGCTGCTCGGCATGGGCGTGCTCTACATAGAGCTCATCACGCAGAACATCGTCCTCCACATCGCGCTCGTGACGGCGGGTACGATCATCATCATCGTGGTGTGCAATCTGCTCGACACGAACAGCGCTATCATCATGGGCTGCGTCGTGTTCTTCATGATCGCGCTGCATACCATCCACGATGTGAGCCCGTTGGCCTTGGGCATACAGCGCTTCCTCGATACGGTGGCGGGCGTCGTGATAGCCATAGGGATCAACCGTCTCGTCCGCAATCCCGATAAATCCGACGACGACGACCGTGACGACGACGGGGTCATGTGATGGGCGCTCGCGCGGCGGGGAAGGCGGCCCGGACGACGCACATCGTCCACCCGTGGGAACCTATCTGTGACGAGCGGTCGAGGGTCCTCATCCTCGGGACCATCCCCTCGCCGAAGTCGCGCGAGATGGGCTTCCCTTACGGCCACCCGCAGAACATCTTCTGGAAGACGCTCGCGGAGGTGCTCGGGCGGGAGCTGCCTCCATACGACGCGGCCGCGCGCCGGTCTTTCGCGTTGGAAAACCATATAGCGATCTGGGATGTGCTCCATTCGTGCGACATAGTAGGGGCGTCGGACGGCAGCATCCGCAACCCCGTCCCAAACCTGTTCCGCCCGCTGCTCGAACGCACACGGATAGGCGCGATCTTCACGACAGGCCGCAAGAGCACAGGCCTGTTCGCGGCGCTATGCGAGGAAGAGGCAGGCATGCCGTCGATATACCTCCCGTCAACAAGCCCAGCCAACAGGGCGACGCAGGCCAAGCCCGAGTATATGATGCTATGGAATCAGGTGGCTGAGGCACAGGAGCTTTAGCTCCGTCGTGCCTCGCACATCGAGGAGTGCAGCGCTTTAGCGCGTGGCACTCTACCGTGGCTGGTAGATAAGTATTTAGCGTATTAGTATTGTGACGGCGGAATCCTGATGATATAATCAAGTCAAGAAGAAATACCGAAAGGAGGTGAGCGCAGATGGCTACAAGCAGTTTTTTTAATAATGTCGTGATCGACACGGAAGAGAAGTTCAAAGATTTGGTCGTCGCTTTGGAGAAGTCCGAGCGTTCACAACCCAATCAGAAAAATACGGCTTCCGCAAAGGCTACCGATGCCGACAAGGAGTGGATCCGAGAGGCTTTTGGAAAATCGGGAAGCAAGCGTTGAATTTCAAAATTGTTAATATCATAGACCTTTATGAAGAACTCGGAGAGGATCAGGTAACACAGTTCCTATCCTCTTTTTACTGCCCACATAATACCGACATTGAGGAGTTTCTGAAATCCAAAGCAATCGGCTTTTCGCGACAAGGTATCGCTGCTACCTATATTGTTATCGCAAGAGATGGTAGCGACAATATCATAGTCGGGTATTTTTCGCTTGCGAACAAAGTGATCTTAGTTGACCCGGTTACGGCGAAAAATTCCGATTGGCGCAGACGCTTTAGCAAATTTGGGAAGTTTCAAGAGGAAACAAGTAGTTATCTTCTTGCGGTGCCGCTCATCGGCCAACTCGGCAGGAATTTTGCGGATAAGGCAGACAATCTGATTAGAGGGAACGAATTGATTTCATACGCCGAAGAAAAGATACGGGTGACGCAAAGGATTATCGGCGGCAAGATGGTCTATATCGAATGCGCTGATGAAAAGTCGCTCGTGTCTTTCTACGAAAAAAACGGTTATCACATCATTAACCACAGGAAGTCCGCCGAGGGCGACTTGCTTCAAATGATAAAGTATTTGAAATAACATTCAAACACAAAAGAGACGCTTCTTTTGCATTATCCTGTTCATAATTTCTTCGCATTCCCAGTCTATGCTAAAATGAAGTGATTACTATATTATAGTAGAATAATCACGCTGTTGAGCAATTTTCGCGGACGGATGGGGAAACGGATTGGCCGGGAGTAGGGAACGTACACAACTGAAGACTTTGCAATTTCGTATCGGCGGTATGACGTGCGTGAACTGCCAGAACAGGATTGAGCGCGCGCTCGCGCGGACGCACGGCGTCGCGTTGGCGCGCGTCAGCTACACGGACGGCAGGGCGCTCGTCGAATACGATCCGCGCGAGACGGATGTGCGAGAGATCACGGTCGCCGTAGAGGGGCTCGGATACGGCGTCCTGCCGGGCGGGAAAAAAGGGAAAGCCGGCGCGGGCGCGGCCGATGCTTCCGGCGCGGGCGGCGATGCGGCCGAGGCGTACGCCGACGGCTCAGGACGTGCGCACGGCCTCGACGTCAGGCGCGTCGTGGGCATACTCATCATCGTCGTCGCGGCGTTTTTCATCCTGCGAAACCTCGGGTTCACGACGTCGTTCGGCGACATACCGCTCGCCGAGGATGGGATGGGCTACGGCCTGTTGTTCGTCATCGGCCTGCTCACGTCCGTTCACTGCGTGGCGATGTGCGGCGGTATCAACATCTCGCAGTGCGTACCCGCCGGCGCAGGGGCTCCGTCGGCCTCTCCAGCTGCTCCGTCCCATCGCGGAGCGAAAGCCGGATTCCCCGCCGCGACCCTTGCGCCGAGCCTGAAATACAATCTGGCTCGCGTCTGCTCGTACACGGCGGTCGGCGCGATCGTCGGCGGCATTGGCTCTGCTATCAGCCTGTCGGGCGATATGAAAGGGCTGATCCAGCTCATCGCGGGCGTTTTTATGGTGATAATGGGTTTGTCGATGTTCGGCGTGTTGCCGGGGCTCGGACGGCTCGTGCCGCGTATGCCGCGCGTATTCGGCGACAGGATAGCGTCCGCGAAGAGCGGCGGCAAGGGGCCGGTGGTCGTCGGACTGCTGAACGGGCTCATGCCGTGCGGGCCGCTGCAGGCCATGCAGATTTTCGCGCTGTCCACGGGCAGCCCCGCGCAGGGCGCGCTGTCCATGCTGTGCTTCAGCCTCGGCACCGTGCCGCTCATGTTCGGCCTCGGTGCGCTCAGCTCAGTCCTCGGCGGCAAATTCACCTCGCGCGCCATGACCATAGGCGCGGCGCTCGTGATCTTCCTCGGCCTGTTCATGTTCACGCAGGGGCTGACGCTGTCCGGCGTGAACGTACCGGGCGGCGCTGGCGGCGTCTACATCGCGCAGGGCGCGGAGCCGGACGGCTCGGGCGGCTCGAACAGCTCGGATGGTTTGGACGGCGGGGATCGGTATTCGGGCGACGACGGCGATCTTCCCGCGGCTTTGACGGAGGGCTGCTGCGCGCCGGGCGCCGTTTCCGGCGGTTCGCCGGATGTAGACCCGGGGAATGGAGGCGATAGCCCGGGGCAGGAGGGGTTATCGGACGATGCCTCCGGAGTAGCGGGAAACAGCGCGGACGCAGACGGCGACGCTGAAGCGGCGGGTAGCGGTGCGGCCGCGGACGGCTCCCACACGGACGCCGAGGGCAACTCTTACGCCACGGAGGACGGCGTCCAGATCGTGCACAGCGTGCTCAGCCGGCAGGGCTATCCGCACATCACGGTCAAGGCGGGCGCGCCCGTCCATTGGGTCATAGACGCATCGGACGACGCCATCAACGGCTGCAACGGCGCGATCTACATACCCGAGTACGAGGTAGAGCACGCTTTCGCTCCCGGGGAGAACGTGATAGACTTCACGCCGGAGAAGCCCGGCGAGTTCATGTACTCGTGCTGGATGGGCATGATCACGTCGTTCATAACAGTGGAGGCTTAGCGGATGAATCGGATGAATCAGGTGCTCGACATCAGGGGCATGACCTGCGCGGCATGCGCGCAGAGGATAGAGAAGGTCGTCGGGCGCATGGAGGGCGTAGCCCAAGCGAGCGTCAACCTCGCGACGGAGAAGATGTTCGTCGAATACGGCGAGGGCGTGTCCGTGGACGACATCAAGGCGCGCGTCGCGAAGATCGGCTACGAGGCGCTCGACGTGCGGGCGGATCAGGCCGACGTCGACCGCGCCCGCCGCGAGAAAGCCCTCCGCGTCATGTGGGCGAAGTTCATCGTGGCGGCGTGCTTCACCGTGCCGCTGCTGTACGTCGCGATGGCGCCGATGATCCCCGGCGCGGAGCAGATAAGGCCGTTCGGGCTCGACCCTATGGCGGACCCGCTCAGGTACGCGCTCGTCGAAATCTTCCTGACCGCCCCCGTCGTCGCCGTCGGCTACCGGTTCTACACGGTCGGGTATAAGGCGCTGTTCATGCGCGCGCCGAACATGGACTCGCTCATAGCGGTCGGCACCACGGCGGCCATCGTGTACAGCGTATGGGACACCGTGCAGATAGCCTACGGCGACATGGAGGCCGTCGGGCATCTTTACTTTGAGTCGGCCGGCGTCATCATCACGCTCATAATGCTCGGCAAGACGCTCGAGGCCGTGTCGAAAGGCAGGACGGGCGAGTCAGTCCGCAAGCTCATGGGGCTCGCCCCAAAGACGGCCGTCGTGCTGCGCGGCGGCGGGACTGAGACAGAGACCGAGACAGAAACCGAAACGGAGATACCGATAGACGAGGTGCGCGTCGGCGACATCGTCGTCGTGAGGCCGGGCGGCAGGATACCCGTCGACGGCGTCGTCGTCAGCGGCGGCACGTCGATAGACGAGTCCATGCTGACGGGCGAGAGTATGCCGGTCGACAAGAAGGAGGGCGACGCCGTGTACGCCGCGACGATCAACACGACGGGTGCTATCACGTTTCGCGCCGACAAGGTAGGCGCGGACACGGCGCTCGCGCAGATCATCAGGCTCGTCGAGGACGCACAGGGGACGAAGGCCCCCATAGCCAAGCTCGCCGACGTCGTGGCCGGCGTCTTCGTCCCCGTCGTGATCGTCATAGCCGTCGCCGCCGCCGCCGCGTGGTACTTCGCGACCGGAGGCGACGCCGCGTTCGCGATAAAGATATTCATCTCCATACTCGTCATAGCCTGCCCCTGCGCGCTCGGCCTCGCCACGCCCACGGCCATCATGGTAGGCACGGGCAAAGGCGCGGAGCTCGGCATACTGATAAAGAGCGGCGAGGCGCTCGAGACGCTGTGCCGCGTGGACACCGTCGTGCTCGACAAGACGGGCACGGTCACGGAGGGCAAGCCCGTCGTGACCGATGTGATAGTGTCAAATAATAATAACGGTAGGGGCGTCTGTACGGCTGAAGCGTTGCTGAGGCTCATCGCGTCGGCCGAGTCGCCGTCGGAGCATCCGCTCGGCAGGGCCATCGTGGAGAGCTGGCGCGGAGGGCAGGAGAGCGATGAAGCGGCCGGCCCAGAGGGATCTGGCGAGGCGAAAGGGCTCCACCGCGTGACGGGCTTTGCATCCGTCACGGGAAAGGGCGTGCGCGCGCGGATCGAGGGCAGCTACGCCGTTTCGCCCGGAGAGCCCGCGTCCCACTCCCGCGGCGACGCGAATGAGCTGTGGGCCCGCGTCAACGGCCCGCTCGACGTGCTCGCCGGAAACGGGCAGTTCATGAGAGACGAGGGCGTGGACGTATCCGCGCTCGCGCGCGACGCCGACCGCCTCGCGGGAGAGGGCAAGACGCCCATGTACGCGGCGGTCAGGGAGGCGCGCGGCGAAGGCGGCGACGGAGACGCGCCCGAGCCCGAAGGTAGCGGCGTAGGCGGCTTCAAAGCCGTCGGCCTCGTGGCTGTCGCCGACGTGGTCAAGCCCGGCAGTGCGGGCGCGGTAAAGCGGCTGCACGGGATGGGCATAGAGACCGTCATGATCACGGGCGACGGCCCGCGCACCGCAGCCGCGATCGCGGGCAAGGTCGGCATAGACGCCACGCTCGCGGGCGTGCTGCCCGGCGGCAAGAGCGCCGAGGTGGAGAGGCTGCAGGCTTCCGGGCAAAAGGTCGCCATGGTAGGCGACGGCATCAACGACGCCCCCGCGCTCATGCGGGCCGACGTCGGCATAGCCATAGGCTCGGGCACGGACGTCGCCATAGAGTCGGCCGACGTCGTCCTCATGCGTTCTGACATCATGGATGTGCCGAAAGCGATATACCTCAGCAAGCGCACGATCAGGAACATCAAGCAAAACCTGTTCTGGGCCTTCGGGTATAATGTAGTCGGCATACCTATCGCGGCGGGCTTGCTGTACATCTTCGGCGGGCCGCTGCTCAATCCGATGTACGCGGCTGCGGCGATGAGCCTAAGCTCCGTGTCCGTGCTGACGAACGCCCTGAGGCTGAAGCGCCTGAAGCCGGACGAATAGTTTTGATTTAACTCTTGGGCAGTAACACGAATAGCGCCGCATAAGTAAACGAAGGAGGAGAAAATAATGGAACGAGTAACGATCAATATAGAAGGGATGTCCTGTGAGCACTGCGTCAAAGCCGTGACGGACGCCGTGTCCGCGTTGCCGTCCGTATCGGACGTATCCGTGGATCTGGGAGGCGGCGCGGCGTCGCTGACGTACGACGCTGTGGAAGTCTCGCTCGACGCCATCAAGGAGGCGATAGAGGACCAAGGCTACGACGTCGCGTAAATCACGCAGGGAGTTTGGGTGTTCCCCCTCCAAACAGTACAATGTCATGATTACAGTTAATTTTATTTAATAAACAGATATATGTTTGTTAAGCACAATAATCGCATTAATAAACACTTTTTTGTTGACTTCACCTCATTTATATGCTATAACTAAACCATGAAGAATGCAGAAACATCCGAAATCGAACTCGGCGCCGCTCTGCGCCAGTTTCGCATACGCAGAGGGTATTCCCTCGAAGAGGTCGCCGACAGGGCGGGGCTTTCGCCGACATCCGTCAGGTCGTTGGAGCTCGGGCGCGGCTCGACCGTGAGCACCATGCTCAAGGTGCTGGCGGCCATAGACGAGATCGGTATCGTCGATGAATGGATGGCAAGGAGCAGGCGGTTCAGCCCGATGGCAGCGTTCAAGGCGGCGCGTGGGGCTTCGAGTACGCCGCAAAGGGTCGGCCGCGCGAGAGGTATGAGGGCGGCGAGCGATGGCGTTTGAACACGCCGAGGCGCTAAAGGTACTGCTGTACGGTGATACCGTCGGCTACGTGGCGCTCGAGAACGCCGGATTTGCCTATTACTATTTCGAATATGACCCTGTTTGGCTGCGAAACGGCGTATCGATCAGCCCCATACATCTGCCGCTTGAAGCCGGGGCGAAAACATTCAGCGAGCTTTCGGTGGATACGTGGCACAGGCTTCCGGCCGCCATCGCCGACGCGCTTCCTGACAGGTTCGGCAACAAACTCATAGATGAGAAGCTCAGGCAGATGGGCGTGAGCCCCGGATCGGTCACGCCATTGGATCGCCTCGCTTACGCAAGCGACAGATCCATGGGCGCGCTTGAGTTCGTTCCATCCAGATCGCTTGGACGCGAGCCGGCGGGGATCATAGAGATTTCCGACATTGTGTCCGCAGCGAGGGACGCCTTAGACGGCAGCTTCTCGGACGACAGGGAGTCCAAAAGGGCATTGCGGCAACTTCTCTCCGTGGGTACGAGCGCGGGCGGCGCGAGAGCCAAGGCCATAGTCAATATAGATCCCGTCACGGATGAGGTGACGTCTGGGCAGCGTCCCGAGCGCGGCAAGGAGTCTTGGCTGCTCAAATTCGACGGCGTAGGCAAGGACTCGGGGCTCGGCGAGTCCGCGATGTACGGGCGCATCGAGTACGCCTATTCCCTGATGGCGAAGTCCGCGGGCATAGACGTACCGCGCACGCGCCTCCTTGAAGAAGGCGGCAGGGCGCATTTCATGGTCAAGCGTTTCGACCGCTCTTTTGCGTTGCCGCAGGAGATGCCGCGAAAGATACACATGCAGAGTCTTTGCGCCATCGCCCATATGGATTATAATATGCTGCATGTGAACGATTACGCGGGGCTGATAGACGTGATTCGCCGACTCGGGCTGCCCGAGCGCGCGGAGACGGAGGCGTTCAGGCGTATGGCGTTCAATCATCTTGCGATGAACTGTGACGACCATTCAAAGAATTTCGCGTTCCTCATGGACGACGACGGGAAATGGAGCCTGTCTCCCGCGTACGACGTCACATTCGCGTACAATTCGCAAAACCTGTGGCTGAAGGAGCATCTCATGGGAGTCGACGGAAAGTTTGCCGGCGTGACGCCGGACGATCTGATTGCGTTCGCCGAAAAGCACGGGATCCCCTACGCGAAAAGCGCGCTGAAGGAAGTCACGGAAGCGATTGCCGCCTGGCCCGTGTTCGCGGGGCAGGCCGGTATACCGCCGGAGGTCAGGGACGATATAGCGGGTTTTTTCACAGGAAAGTGACAGGAGGTACAAATGGACAGGCAAGACAGACAGACGATCAGCACGGACAGGGCGCCGGCCGCCATAGGGCCGTACGCGCAGGCGAACAGGGTAGGCGGCATGCTCTACACCTCAGGCCAGATAGCGCTTGACCCGGCGACGGGCGAGATGGCCGGCTCAGAGATAACGGAGCAGACCGGGCGGGCGCTCGAAAACCTGAAAGCCGTCATAGAGGCCGGCGGCGCGGGCATGGCGGACGTGATAAAGGTCACGGTGTTTCTGAAAGACATGGGCGACTTCGCGAAGATGAACGAAGTGTATCTGCGTTATTTCACGGGCGAAGCCTTGCCGTCGAGGTCGGCCATAGCCGTATCGGCCCTGCCGAAAGACGCCTTAGTAGAGATCGAAGCCGTAGCCCTCGCCACCGGCCGGTAATAGATAGCCGGTAATAGGCAGCCGGTAGCCGGTAGTAAAGATCTCGCCCCCCGGGCGGGCGGCCACGGCCACAGCCGGCCGAGAGTCGGCGGACGACCAAGGGCCGCTTGCGCGGCCCCGGTTCTGAGTGCATAGGTAGCGTACCCGTCTGGCTTGCCAGCCTCTCGCATTCGACGATCTAAATCCAGCCGCTATAAGGCTTTTGGTTCACGCTGTGGTGCAGCCACTTGATAAGGCCGATGAAATCGAATACGGGGAGCTGCGTCAGCGCCTGGACAGCGGACGCGTACGGCGGCATATCGCTGCACTCAAGCAGGATCGCGCCGATGTTGTCGTCCTTCGAGATCAGCTCGCGCGCGCAGTCGAGGATCTCGTTCCGCGCCGCTTCGTTATCCCAGTAGCCGCGGTTGTCGCAGACGCACGAAAAATTCTTCGTCTGTTGCGTATCCTGCACGACCAAGCCTTCGAGCCCGGTCTCAATGCCGCACTCGGCCAGCAGGGAATCGGTCAAGGACTTAGCCGTCGCCGTCATCACGCCGATCTTCTGGCCGGGCCTGAGCGTCGCGCGGATCATCGGTATCTGGACAAGGCTCGACATCGCCGTAGGCACGTCGAGCGCCGCCGCAACCTTCTTGTGGTAGTTGCCAAAGAAACCGCAGGCCGAACAGATCGCGCGCACGCCTTCCTTTTCCACCATATGGCGCGCCGCCGCGATGATGTTGTCCACGATCGACGGGTCCGCGTCAAACACCTGTTGCGTATCCAGGCCTTCGACCGCGCGCATCCTGACGGGGAAGTCATACGTGCACGCGTTGACGACATTGCCCGGCATGAACGGATAGCTCGTATTTTGGATATGGACGACCCCGACCGAATACCCTCCTACCTGCTGCCAGGGTATGTTGCGCACAAATACGCCGTCGTTGCCCTCATGCAAATACCCATACTGCCTTCCTTCAAACGGCCTTCCTTCAAACCTTGTTTCCATACTGTTCTCCTCCTTTATTCCTTCCTTATCAATCCAACAATAGAGCGGGACATAGAAACTGCCCTCCCTTATTACCTCATATAATACCACTTTCGGAAGTGAAAAAATCAACAAATCTCGACCGGGGTTTCTGACGCGCCGCGTATGGTAAAATTGATGTCGGAATTATTATCGGTGTAATAACAACGCCGCGGCGTTTTTGTCCGTATATATAGTAATGAATGGAAATGAGTCATAACGTGAATTGGAAACGCAACACGGCGCTGTTCCTAGGGGGGCAGGCCATTACGATCATCGGATCTTCGATGGTCAGCTACGCCATCATGTGGTACATGACGCTTGAGACGCGCTCCGGCTCCGTGCTCATGGTGTACACCGTGGCGGCCACGCTCCCGACATTCTTCATGGCGCCGTTCGGCGGCGTGTGGGCGGACCGGCACGACAGGCGCAACCTCATCAACATCGCGGACGGCTGCATCGCGCTGGTTTCGCTTGCCATAGCGCTGGCCTTTACGGCCGGCATGGACAACATATGGCTGCTGCTCGTCTGCCTCGCCGCGCGCAGCCTCGGGCAGGGCGTCCAGTCGCCCGCGGTCGGCGCCCTCATCCCGCAACTCGTTCCGGAGGGACACCTCATGCGCGCGAACGGGATATACCAGAGCATCATGTCCGTTTCGCTCATTGGCTCGCCCGCGCTCGGCGGCGTGCTGCTCACGTTCGCCCCCATACAGACCGTGCTGTTCGTCGACGTGGTCACGGCGGCGATAGGCATATCCATCCTCGCCTTCCTCGTGAAAGTCCCGAAACGCGAGATCTGTGAGTCAAAGAAACACGAAAAGCCCGCGTATTTCCATGAAATGCGCGAAGGGCTCCGCTACATAGGCGAGCGCCGGTATATGAAGCGTCTGTTCGCATTCTTCACGGCGTACGTCATACTCATAGCGCCCGCGGCCATGCTGACCCCGCTCCAGGTCACGCGCGACTTCGGCGCGGACGTGTGGAGGCTGACCGCCGTGGAGATAGGCTTTTCCGCCGGCATGGCGGCTGGCGGCGTGCTCATAAGCGTATGGACGGGATTCAAGGACAAGATGAATACGATCATCCTGGGCGCGGTCATCATCGGAGTGATGACCGTCGGCCTCGGCCTGCTTACAAACTTCTGGCTCTACCTCGCGTGTATGGTCGCCATCGGGATATCCGTGCCCATCGTATCCACCCCATTCACGACCATATTGCAGACAAAGTCGGACGACGAATACATGGGGAGGGTGATCGGCGTACTGACCATGCTGTCGAGCGTAGCCATGCCGCTCGCGATGGTGGTCTTCGGCCCGCTCGGCGACATCGTCGCGATAGACTGGCTGCTCATAGCGACAGGGGCGGCCATAGTGATACTCTGCCCGATCATAGCCGCGGACAGGAAAGTCCGCGATGAGATACGGTAAGCAGGGCTCCGGCGGCCCCCCACTTGCATACCGCTATTTCTTTTATCTACATCGGCGGCAAGCGTTTTTTACGTATTACAGGCCAATTATCGCTCGAAACGCGTGCAGATCGCACGAATTGTCTCATTTACCTCATCTACTTGACATATATCGCTCGATATGATACGATATTGTACGAAATAAATGTTATAGACAGGCGCTTATAATAGTACGTTCTGGAAGGAAGGGATTGAGGAAAGGGTTTCAAATGGAGATAACGGCGACCGAATTCAAGACGAACTTGGGGAAATATCTCGACGACGTGGGGCGTGAGGATGTGGTCATCACAAAGAACGGCAAGCCCGTGGCGCGGCTCATCGGCGAGCGCGCCTATCTGGATGGCGCGGCCGAGCTCGGCAAACTGCTGATGATCCACGAGTCGCCGGTTACCGATTTTTACGACGCGGGCGCCTCATCTTCACCTGGCGCTTATCCGTCCGTAGGCGCGGGGGAGGGGATTGGTCTCGACGCGGGCGAATGGATCTTGACGCACGATGGCGAGCCCGTCGCACGGCTCACGCCGGTCGTCAAGCGAAAGAAGCGCAAGCTCGGTTTTATGAAAGGCCCGGGCGCAGGTCAGAAAGAAATCGAAGCAATTTTAGAATCTGAATGGACGGAGGAGGACGAAAAAGAATGGCTGAACAAATTGTAAGGGATCTATTGCTCGATACGCATACTGTTATATGGGCTTCCCACGAAGATGATATGAAATATTTGGGCGAGAACGCTCGCGCCGCTTTGGAAAAATCGGATTGCAAACTATATGTTTCCGCCGTTACCGCTTATGAGATAACGAACAAATACCGCAACGGCAAATTGGATCAATACAAAGACATCGCTGAACAGTATTCTGATGTGATTAACGTATTGAATGCGGAGGAGTTGCCGGTCACCGCACATCAGGCGTACGATGCGGGCATGCTCGAATGGGATCACAAAGACCCGTTTGACCGCATGATCGCCGCACAGGCGAGATCAGAGGGATTGGCCCTCGTCACCTGCGACAAAGCGTTCGGCGCCGCGCCGGGTGTAGAAGTATTGTGGTAAGCAGAGGGGGCAGATGAGGTTCAAGCCCCCTCTGCAAAAAACGCAAGGCGCCGATTCATACATGCGGCGCCACTCTGTTTGCCGGCCGGATTGAACCCTATGGTTTCACATCCAGCCCGCCGTCGAGCGTGTAGCGGAACCGGACAGCGTCGCCGTCCTTCATCTCATACGCCGTGACCCCGACGATGGGAAACTCGCCGTTCACGCTGTACACCCATCCGCTTTGGGCGCCCGCGTCCATTTCGGACAGCCCCCCGATCGACGAGATGTAGGTATCGCCCACGAACGCGACGCCGCTCGCCTTGATGGCGTCAGAGACGCTGCCACCGCCCGCGATCTCGACGTCTGTCTCCGCGAGGACGACGCCGTCGTCCGACACCTGTTCCGCGAGCTCCGGATCATGCTCAAACAGCGTCAGGCAGTCTATCTCGATAGAAACCGTGATACGCTCTCCGGACGCCGTGGACGCCTCATCCCCGCCCTCGTCCCCGGATGGGGGGCCCACGCACGCCGCAAGCGTAGCGAGCGCAAGCGATATGACGACGAAAAACACCACGGCCCCCACTCCCGCCTTGTGTCTCCGGTTTTTTAACAGCATCTCCTCCATGGCATTCTCCTATCGGCCTTATCCTATCCCCGCGCGGCATGGGATAAAGTATACATCCCGTCGTGTTGATTGTAAACAAATACGCCTCCCTACAACTATATGCCCCGTAGCGACGGATATTGTGGTTTAATAATAACGTATCGCGGGAGTTTGGATAAGGGATAAAAATAACGGTATGCAAAAGTGAGATTGAACAAGTACATAGCGCGGGCGGGCGTCTGCAGCAGGCGCAAGGCCGACGAACTGACGCTGCGCGGCGATGTGAAGATAAACGGCAAGGTGATAAAGACGCCGGGGGCGGACATCGGGGACGGCGACGTCGTCGAGGTGAACGGGCGCGCCGTCGCGCCCGTGAGGAAGTCCGTCTATATCCTGTTGAACAAGCCGAAGGGATACATCACGACCGTGAGCGACGAATTCGGCCGGCCTACCGTCATGGAGCTCACGGGGGATATAGAAGGGCGCGTATTCCCCGTCGGCAGGCTCGACGCCGATACGACCGGCATGCTCATCATGACGAACGACGGCGACTTTGCCAACGCCGTGGCGCATCCGGCCGGAGAAATGCGCAAGACGTACCGCGCGAGAGTGAATGGGGCGGTCTCCAAAGAGAGGCTCGCGCGGCTCAGGCGCGGCGTCAACGTGGACGGGCGTATGACGGCGCCCGCGGACGTGACGCTCGTCAGGCAGTCCGCGGCCGGCGCCGTCGTGGACATAGCCATACACGAAGGGCGCAACAGGCAGGTCAGGAAGATGTTCGACGCCGTAGGCAACAAAGTGATCGACCTTCAGCGTACGGCCATCGGCGACATCCGCATCGGCGGTTTGAAACCGGGTCACTGGCGCAAGCTAAGCAAGTCGGAAATTGATAGCCTCATTGGCAATAAAGGGGAGTAAACTTCTAATTATTCCCGTACACGATAAAAGAAAACACCTTGTGGATGAATCGTCGTAAACATTTGGTAATTTCGACACAATCGTAGTGTTTTCAACGGATATACGCTTTCCACTTATCCACAAGCGCCTTGGGATAAAATTGTATACAATTATTTTTCGAGTGTGGAAAATGACCTGTTCGTCTATAAACAAGCCATTTCCGCGATGTTAAGACTTGTTTACGACTGCGCGAACATTGGTTGACATAATGTGCGAAGGGAAGTACGTGCCGAGGCCGCGCCGACGCCCCGCGCGGTTTTTACGATACGATGCGGTAGGCGGAACATTCACAATCTTTTTACAATTAAGTGAAACCGCCGATTTCGTTGACTTCGCCTCGCTATGGTGATAAAACAGTAGTATAGTCATATGTATCACGCTACGCCCGGGCCCTATTCCGGGTCGAAACAGGGAGCAGGTTCCCAATAAAAGAATACGGAGGTATATCCAATGAAACTACTTATTATCGGAGCCGGAGGCGTAGGCACGTCCGCGGCGCAGATCATCAAGCGCGCGGGAAAGGGCGGTAACTGGGCGAAAGAGATAGTCATCGCCGACTACAACGAGAAGCGCGCGAAGCTCGTCGCGAAACAGCTTAACGAAAAGCGTTTTATCCCGGCTCAGGTCGACGCGGGCAGCGCCGACAGCATCAAGGAGCTTATCGGCGCGTACAAGCCCGACTTCATACTGAACGCCGTAGAGCCGGCCTTCAACGAGACGATCTTCGATACGTGTTACGAGACGGGCGTCGGCTACATGGACTGCGCGATGACCTTGTCCACGCCCGACAAGAGGGCGCCGTACCGCAAGGCCGGGATCAAGCTCGGGGATTATCAATTTGCGCGCAATACTAAGTGGAAGAACAAGGGCGTCATGGCGCTTGTCGGGTCAGGAGTCGAGCCGGGCATGGCGGACGTATTCGCGGCCTACGCCCAGAAGCATCTCTTCGACAAGATAGACGAGGTCAACGTCCGCGACGGCGACAACTACGAAGGCGGGGGCGACTTCGGTTTTTCCGTATGGACGACGATAGAGGAATGCCTCAACCCGCCCGTCATATGGGAGAAAGGCAAGGGCTGGTACACGACGGAAAGGTTCTCAGAGCCCGAAGAGTTTTTCTTCCCCGGCGGCATTGGCGACGTCGAGGTCGTGAACGTGGAGCATGAAGAGGTGATGCTCGTGCCCCGCGTCATCAAGTGCAACCGCGTCACCTTCAAATACGGCGTGCCGCGCGAATTCCGTCAGCTGCTGCTCAATCTCGAATCCGTCGGCATGGCGAACGCGAAGAAGAAGATAAAGGTCGGCAAGGAGTCCATCGCCCCGCGCGACTTCTTAGTGAAGGTCGTACCGAGCCCTGTGGAGTCCACCGGCAAAATGACGGGCAAGGGATGCGCCGGCACGTGGGTCACGGGCTGGAAGGGCGGCAAGTACCGTTCCGTATATCTCTATCAGGTCGCGGACAATCAGGACTGCATGAAGAAATACGGGACAAACTCGGTAGTGGCGCAGACGGCGGTCAACCCGGTCATCATGCTCGAGCTCATCAGCAAGGGCATATGGAAAGAGGCCGGCGTGCACGGCCCCGAGAGCTTTGATCCCGACCCGTTCGTAGAGAGGCTCGCAAAGTACGAGTTCCCCGCGGGCATACGCGAGATGGACAGCGAATACTCCGAGTCCCTGAACGAGCAGGCCTTAGTGTCCTACCTGAAATAGGGGCGCCTCATCAACGCGTTCACGAGTAATTAAAAATGGCCGCCTCAAAACCGGGGCGGCCATTCTCGTATAGCCCTATTCCGCGTCGGACTTGATCTGCTCTTGATACGCTTTCGCGATAGCGGCAAACTCGCTTTCCACGTCGAGGAATATATCGACGAGCGCCGGATCGAAATGGCTGCCCCGGCCTTCCTCTATGATCTTGCGCGCGACGTCCACACCCATGGGCTTCTTGTACGGCCGCACGGAGATAAGGGCGTCGTATACGTCGGCTATCGCCATGATCCGCCCTTGAAGCGGGATCTCGTC
>JAISAI010000086.1 GCA_031266795.1 Eubacteriales Family XIII. Incertae Sedis bacterium | reverse complement strand
AAGGACAAGGCGTTCAAGGCCGTGCAGATGGGAGGCCCCTCCGGCGGCTGCATACCCGCGTCGCTCGTGGACACCCCCGTCGATTACGAGAACATCACAAAGACGGGCGCCATCGTCGGCTCGGGCGGCATGATCGTCATGGACGAGGACACGTGCATGGTCGACATGGCCAGATACTTCCTCGACTTCACGCGCAAGGAGAGCTGCGGCAAGTGCAACTACTGTCGAATTGGCACGAAGCGCATGCTCGAAATCCTCGAGCGCATCACGCAGGGCAAAGGCGAGGACGGCGACATAGAGCTCCTCGAGGAGCTCGCGGGGAAGATCAAGGACGGCTCCATGTGCGGGCTCGGCCAGACGGCCCCGAACCCCGTGCTGACGACGATAAGGTATTTCCGGGACGAGTACGAGGATCACATATACCGGAAAAAGTGTACGGCGCACTACTGCAAGGCGCTCATCACATTCACCATCTCGGACAAGTGCACCGGTTGTACGCTCTGTTCCCGCAAGTGCCCCGTAGGAGCGATCACGGGCGAGCGCAAGCAGCGGCATGTGATCGACCAGGAAAAGTGCATCCGCTGCGGACGCTGCGAAGAAGCGTGCAACTTCAGCGCTATCATCAGGGATTAGGAGGTGAGGACAATGAAAGGATTCAGAATCAACATAGACGATAAAGAACTCACCGCGTTTTCCGGCCAGACGGTGCTTGAGGCCGCGCGTGAGAACGGCATAGACATACCGACGCTCTGCTACGACGAGCGCACGGAGATATACGGCGCGTGCGGGCTTTGCGTCGTCGAGGTGGAAGGCAACCCTAAGCTCGTCAAGGCCTGCGCCACGACGGTGCAGCCGAACATGATCGTAAAGACGAGGACGGAGCGCGTCATAGCGTCGCGCAAGACGAACCTCGAACTGCTGCTGTCAAACCACGTGGGAGACTGCCGGCCGCCGTGCGTCATGGGATGCCCCGCGCACACGGACTGCCAGGGCTACGTCGGGCTCATCGCGAACGGCAGGTTTGACGAGGCCATAGAGCTCATCAGGGAACGCATACCGCTGCCAGGATCGATAGGGCGCGTGTGCCCGCACCCCTGCGAGGACAAATGCCGCCGCAGGCTCGTAGACGAGCCCGTGTCCATCGCGTGGATCAAACGCTTCGCCGCGGACATGAACTACGCGGACGACGACCCGTTCATCCCAAGCATCGAACCGGATACCGGCAAGGCCGTCGCCGTCATAGGCGCCGGCCCGTTCGGCCTTTCGCTCGCGTACTATCTGCGCCGCAAGGGCCACGCCGTCACGGTGTTTGAGGCCATGCCCAAGGCCGGGGGGATGCTGCGCTACGGCATTCCCGAGTACAGGCTGCCCGGCGCCGTCATCGACGAGGAAGTCGATATAATAGAAAAAATGGGCGTGGAGATCGTTACCTCTACGCGCGTCGGCCAGGACATAGAGTTCGATACGATAAGGAACGACTTCGACGCCGTCGCCGTCGGTATAGGCGCGTGGATAAGCACGGGCACGGGCGCTCCGGGCGAGGATGCTGACGGCGTCATAGGCGGCATAGACCTGCTCAGGCGCGTCGTGCGCGGCGAGGACATAGACCTCGGCAAGAACGTCGCTATCGTCGGAGGCGGCAACACGGCCATGGACGCCTGCCGCACGGCCGTCAGGCTCGGCGCGGAAAACGTCTACAATATTTACCGGCGCACGAAAGCAGAGATGCCGGCTGACCTCGTCGAGATCGAGGAGGCCGAGGAAGAGGGCGTCGTATTCAAGAACCTCACGAACCCGATAGAGATCGTCAAGGACAAGGACGGCCATGCGCGCAAGATCAAGCTCCAGATCATGGAACTCGGCGAGCCGGACGAATCGGGGCGCCGCCGGCCCGTTCCCGTCAAAGGTAAGACGGAGACATTGGACGTCGACAACGTGATACTCGCGATAGGCCAGGCCGTCGATCCTGTGGGATTTGGCGACCTTGACAAGACGAAGCGCGAGGGCATAGCCTACGATCCCGAAACATTTATGACGAGCATCCCCGGCGTATTCGCGGGCGGCGACTGCGGCAACGACAAAATCTCCATCGCCGTCGAGGCCATAGCGGACGCTGACAACGCCGCCGGGATTATCGACGCGTATCTCTCCGGAGAGGAAATCAAATACGAGCCCTCGTATATAGTGGAACGCGACGACGTGACCGAGAAGACATTCGAGGATCGCGAGCGTCAGTGCCGTCCCGACATGGCGCAGCTCACCCCGGACGAGCGGAAAGACAACTTCACGGAAGTCGTCTTTGGCTACACCTCCGAGCAGGCTACGGCGGAAGCGGAGCGCTGTCTCGAGTGCGGCTGCCACGACTACTTCGAGTGCAAGCTCGTGGACTACGCGAATCAGTACGACGTCGCGCCCTCGCGCATCAAGGGCGACTACTCGCTCATGACGGAGGAGGGCCTGCCCATCGACCCCGACAAGTACGACGACGGCCACCCGTTCATCATACGCGACAGCAACAAGTGCATACTGTGCGGCCTGTGCGTCAGGGTCTGCGACGAAGTCGTGGGCGTCGGCGCGCTCGGCCTCGTGAACCGCGGTTTTGATACGGTCGTAAAACCCACGCTCGAAAGCCCGCTCGCGGAATCGGGCTGCTTCTCGTGCGGCCAGTGCGTGAGCGTCTGTCCGACAGGAGCGTTGCAGGAGAGGCTTACACTACCGAAATCCGTTCCGCTCGATACGGTCAGCACGGACACGACGTGCCCGTACTGCTCCGTCGGCTGTTCCCTCACGCTTGAGACATACGGCGACCTCCTCGTGAAAGCGAACCCCAACAAAAAGGGCGTCGCGGACAGCGGCCTGCTGTGCGGCAAAGGCAAGTTCGGATTTGACTGCGCGGAGATAGAGGGCAAATTGACGGAGCCGCTTATGAGAGTTGCCGGCGGCAAACACGCCGCGTCCGATTACTACGACGCCTTTGTCATGACCGCGAAAAAAGCGCAGTCGATCAAGGCGAGGTACGGCTCAGACGCCGTGGCGTTCGCGGTGTCCGACAGGTATACGAACGAAGAAATATACGCCGTGCGCCAGCTCGCGGAAGAGATGGGCGCGCGCGTATTCTCTTTCAACAACAGGGCGAACGGGCTTGCCCGCGTGCTCGGTACGGACTCGTCGCCGAACGCGATGGACGAAGTGCTCGGCGCCGAATACGTGCTCGCCGTCGGCTTCGACCCCATTTTGAATCCCGTCATGAGCTTCAAGCTGCAACAGGCGCATGGCGCCGGCGCGAAGGTCGTGTACCTACATCCGAGAGGCGTTTCCATACACGCGCCCTACGCGGATGAGATCGTGGACGTGACGAACAACCTGAAATTCCTGAAAGAGATAGCGGCTGCGGTCGCCGCGTCCGGCTCGGCCCATGCGGACGTCGCCGGCGCGGACGAAGTGAAGAACTCGCTCAAAGACGTCAAAGTCTCCGCGAAAGCGCAGGCGATAGCGGACGCGTACACGGGCGCGAAGAAAGCCATGATAGTCTTCCAGCAGAATGCCGTGACTCCAGGCGCCGCGACGCTCATCGCTGACATAGCCGTCCTGTCGGGACACATAGGCAGCCCGCGCGACGGCATAGTCATGCTGCGCCCGAAGAACAACAGCCAGGGGCTCGTCGACCAAGGCGTGACCGCCACCGCAGAGGATGTCGCCGGGGTCAAGGCCCTGCTCATATTCGGCGAAGATCCGCTCGGCGCCGCGGCGGGCTCGTCCGTCCCGGAAGCGAAAGCCGCGAAGGCCCTCGTCAAATCGGCGGAGTTCGTCATGGTATGCGACACCCACATGACCGAGACGGCGAAGCGCGCCGACGTGGTCATACCCGGCACGGGATTCGCGTCGACGGACGGCACGTACACGAACACGGAGCGCAGGCTCCAGCTCGTGCAGGACGCCGCAGACGAGGACGTCGAGTTTTCCAACTGGGAGGTGGCCGCGCAGATAGCGAGTGTCTTCGAAGTCGACTTCCCATGGGAGGGCACGGAGGACATATCGGCCGAGATGGACGACGAGCTGCCGCTGTATCGCTATGCGGCGATCGGAGACGTCTACGGCGGCGTCTTCAGGCCCGAAGCCCCGGTCGCGCTCCCCGTAGGCGACGGCAAGTTCGTGGACAAGCTGCCGTGCATGGACAACCTAATGAACATGATAACAGAGCGCCTACCAGCCATGGCCCCGCTCCCAAGCGACTGCAGATAGAGCGAAGCAAGCCGTTCATAAGGCAAAAGGCCATAGTGTAAAAAAAGGGCTGCCCCGAGAGAAGCGGGGCGGCTTTTTTGAAATATCGGTAGTCCATAAACAGAAATGAATCATATCGTTATGTTCTAAATCATATCGTTTTCTCCCCGAGTATATCGATTGTCACTCCTTGCTCCCTGTCCTCAAGAGCCGCGTACTTCAGCTTGAGGTTGATATAAGCGAAGACGAACTCTGACGGCGCGGATACATGCGGACTCTCAGGATAGTGCTTCAAGTTGCCCGTGATCAAAGTCGCGTTCGCCGTCGTCGCTACATCGTAAAAAGGGCGATCCGATTCGTCTTTAAGCGGGATGCTCGAAGTAATGGGGATAACTTTCGTGAAGTTCCGAAAAATCAAATCCAAAATGGCGTCTGAAGTTTCTCTTTTAAAAGGAAACTTCGGGCGGCGCAATACATCCTCATACTCAGCATACATCTCATCGGAGTAAAACGCTTGTGCGCTCTTAGTTTTCACCTCATCCCAAATGAAAGAGGGGAAACCGTCGGCGGTAAGCAAGGCGGAGACTATCACGTTCGTATCCAATACCACCCTTGGCATTTTCATTTGCGCGCTCTCCGCTCCGCCCTATACGCTTCTATCTCCCGGTTTATTTCCTCAAGCGTCATTTTGTCCGCTCCGGCCGCTTTCGACTGCGCCCTCATCTCCTCCGTCGTTATTTTCATGCGTATACTATCCAAATCGATAATAGTCCTCTCAAAGCTAGCTTCGTCCACGCCTAGCATCACATACGCAGGCTTGCCATTGTTTGTAATAACCACGCGCCCGCCGTCCTTGACGGCGCGGTCGAGCTTCTCAGTAGAACTGCGCAATTCACGCATTGACATAAATACCATAGCAACCTCCGTTCCTTCGCGACAGTAGATCAATTGATACCATAACGATAC
>JAISAI010000034.1 GCA_031266795.1 Eubacteriales Family XIII. Incertae Sedis bacterium | reverse complement strand
TCGTCTTCACGAAAACGCCGCCCATGCTCCAAAGCAGCCCCGTCGCAAGCAACAAGAGCACAGCCTGCGTCCTCGGCTTCATTATTCTCCTACCCGATTCTTCCATACCCTAAACACGGGAGTATCATATCACATTTGAGCCCGGGAGGATGTTGTTTTTTAATTTCTCCTTCTGGCTATTATCGTCGCCGCTATCTGCGCCGCCACTATTTATTGCGAAGTATATGGAAGCGGCGTTTGACAAGGGTTCGCCGCCCTCACTGCGGGGATTCGCCGCGGCGGTCCATGAAATAGTTGCTGCCCGGCATGGTCTTGAGTTTTTTCTTCACCTCGGCTGCGATCTCGCCGACCTCTATAGGCGAGTCTATGCCGCGCCTCGCGTTCGTGACTATCGCCAAGGATATGGTCATCAGAGGGAAGGTGTCGACCTCCCCCCTCCTGTTCTTCGTCGTGATGACGCCCGTCTTGCGATCCTCCTCGCTGTAGAAATTCAGTACCTTTTCGTCGAACTCGCTTATGACGCTCCCGCTGATCGGCTCGGCCCTGTCCGGGGTCGTGATGATGATGAAGTCGTCGCCGCCGACATGGCCGACGAAATCGTCCGGGCCCCCGAACAGCTCGACCTGGTCTTTGATGATGTCCGCAGTCAGGACTATGATGCGGTCGCCGTTCGAGTAGCCGTACACGTCGTTGTACGCTTTGAAATTGTCGAGGTCGGCGTAGATCACGGCGAAGCCGAGCCCTTTCGAGATGCGGCTCTCCACCTCGCGCTGTATCTCTATGTTCCCGTTCAGCCCCGTCAGCGGGTTGGCGTTGCGGTTGCGGTCGATGCGCCGGAAGATATTCCGTATGCGGCTGAGCAGCTCCCTCTCGTTGAACGGCTTCTTCACGTAGTCGTCGGCCCCGTATTCAAGGCCGACCAATATGTCCTCTTGGGCGTCCTGCGACGTGATCATGATGATCGGCATGAGGTTGTTGCTTTCGGATTCGCGCAGGATGCGGCAGATTTCGAAGCCGCTGTAGTCCGGCATGACGACGTCGAGCAACGCGAGGTCAGGCTTTTCGCGCTTCACCATATCGAGGCCTTCCGCCCCGAGCCCCGCCTCTATGACGTTATATTCTTTGCTCAACGAGAGCTTCAGCTGCCCTCTGAAAAAAGGGCTGTCGTCAACGATCAGTACCTTTTTGGCCATACGCTTTCTCTACCTTCCGGGCGCGGAAAGACAATCCGGGCCCGCCTCACCTTAAGGGAACCTCTAAAAACCCTAAGCACACGCCTTTGGACAAAAAGATGATGCATCAATCTCTCATATCCTATGACATTATACCTTATTGCCCCAAAAACTAACAGTAGGAAGCTACCGTGGCGATGGGAACCAGCAGATAAGCGGCGGATATCCCGATTGTGTTCACTTTCTGAAATCGTCGCGGATTATTCTTCTTTTTTATATCATCGCGTCCTCAAGCTATATTCATGTAAGGCGAATAGAATAGACGCAGGTAATAAACGGAGGAGTGATTTAATGAATAATCCAAGGAGAAAGAGCCTTATTCCCGTTATAAGCGTCATCGTGGCGGCGGTAGCCTTGTTTGCCATCCCGTCCGTAGCTGTCGCGGAGCCCGCCGTTTCTGATGCGCCCGCGCCCACTGATGCGCAGGCGGCGCCCGACAGCCAATCAACGTCCAAAGCCGGCCACACGGCCTCCGCCGAAGCCGACGGCAGGAGCCATATCAAGATCAAATGGTCGGAGGTCAGGAACGCCGACGGGTACACGGTGTACCGATCATCCAAGCTCGACAAGCGAGGCAAAAAGATACACTCCACGGAAAAAACATCCCACAAGGACACCAACGCCCAGATAGGCGATACGCACTGGTACACGGTGGAAGCGTGGAGGGACGCCGACGGCAAAAAGGATGTCATCGCGGTCATCAAGTCCGATCAGGTCGAGAACGCGCTGAAATACACGGATTCGTTCGTCGTCAAGGCCTACGCCTACACAGGCGGCGGCGTGACGGCGTCCGGCAAGAAGGCCCAAGTGGGATACGTCGCCGTCGACCCCAGCGTGATACCGCTCGGGACGTGGCTCTACGTCGAAGACTACGGCCTGTGCCTCGCGGCCGACACGGGCGGCTCCATCAAGGGCAGCAAGATCGACCTCTACATGGACACGCTGTCCGAATGCTACGAGTGGGGCGTGCGAAGCAAGAACGTCTATATATTGGAATCATAAATAGTGGAATAATAACAACGGGCGAGGAGCTACGGCTCCGTATACGCCTGAGGAGTCACAAGAGTCTTGACAGTATGACCGCGTCGACATCGGCGCGGTTTTCGTATGTCGCGGCCAGCGCGGCATAGCCCCGCGACGCTTCCGCCTCGTCCGTATACAGGGCGACGACCGTCGGGCCGCTGCCCGTCATGAATACCCTGCCGGCGCGCGCGACGCCCCGCACCTCCGCCACTATGCCGCCTATCAGCGGATGCGTCCTTATCGCGGCTACGGCGAGATCGTTGCCCCCGGCTACGGCGTCCGCCTCGTCCGACTCGTTTGTCTCATTTGCCTCGTCCGCCTCTCGCGCCGCCCTCGGCGCGAACTCGTCCCACGCAGCGTATATCTCCGGCGTCGATAGCTCTATCGCAGGCTTTATGAGGACAGCCCACCCGCCGAGGGGGGCGATGGGCGACATCTCGTCGCCTATGCCTTCGCACAGCGCGGACGAACGGGCCTCCGCGTCGCCGGAGTAGCCAAGCCGTGGATTGGCTTTCGCTGTCGCCGCCACGCAAAACGGTACGTCGGCGCCTATGAGCGCGCCGGCCCTGATGATCTCGCCGAGCGGCGCGCCCGGCGCGTCCGGGATGTCAGGGATGTCCGGGATTGGCTTCCGCGCGCCCGAAGAGCCCGAAGAGAATGCCCGCGCGAGGGCGAGCATGACGGCCGCCGCATCGGACGAGCCCCCCGCGAGCCCGGCTGCCATGGGTATGCGTTTCTTGATAAGTATGCGTATCCCCCGCTTTGGCGAGGCGCCGTCCTCTCCTCCGCCCCAGAGCCGGAGCGACAGCTTCGCGGCGTCGTACGCCAGATTGTCCACGCCCTGCGGCAACGGCCGCGCGTAGCCGCCGTAGCCCGCGCCCGTTCCCCGCGCGGGGACCGCGACCACGGATATGCCGTCTTCGCCGTCCGCCGTTTCCACCGCCACGTCGTCGTGAAGCGAGAGAGCCTGCATCCTTGACTTTATCAGGTGATACCCGTCGTCCCGTTTACCGACGACGGAGAGTGAGAGGTTTACTTTCGCGTGAGCCCTGACATTACAGCTGACCATAGTGCGCCCTTATAAAACGCGCGGCGCTTTTGGCGCCGCGCGTCACGTCTTCTATTTCTTCTTGTTTTTCTTCTTGCTCTTATTCTTGTTTTTGGACTTGCCCGCGCTGCCCTTTGAACCGCCCTTTGGCTCGCTCTTCGCGGCCTTCGTCTGCTCGTACTTCTTCATCGCCTCCGCCGCGCGCTTCTCCACGGTCGACGACCGGCCCGTCTTGTACGTGCTGCCGGCGGCGGATATGGGCCTCGGCCCCTTTACCTTCTTCGTGTCGCGCGGCTTCTCGGCAGCAGCCGCGGCGGCGTGTTCATCCTTGCCCTCCGCTATGCCGAGCCGCTTCAAGCGCCTCTTCCTGTCACGCTCTATGAGATCCATCGCCTCCTTGACGGAAATCTTCTTGTCCTTCGCGAGCTTGTACGGGTTGACCTTGCCGCCCTTCGCGGCGACCTCCGCAGCCGCCGTCTCCTTGCGCTTGTTCTGGAATATCGTCATGCCGATCATCGCGGCGACCATGGCCACCATGAGCAGCATGTATATCTTCGTGCTGCCCGACTGGTCGATCGTCCTGAAATCGAGCTCCTGATCCGCGCCGAGCGTCCTGCCGTCGACCGACATGAGCGAGCCCGAAATGACGAGCTTGTACGCCTTGTTGTTCACGAGCATACTGTTGTCGAGCTTGCTCGTATCGACTATCGCGAGAATATAGCCCTTGTCGCCCTTATCGTCAGAGTAGGCCTTGACGGGCAATTCCTTCGTGTCGTCGCCGCTTTTGTACGTGAACTTGAAGCAGTCGGCGTTTGCCTTCTGCACAGACTCGCCCGTCACATCCCCGTCGAAATACAGCTTGATGCCGACATTCTGGGCTTGCAGGTCAGAGGAGCCCCCCTTCGGCAAGCTCGAGGTCAGCGAGAGCGACGTACCGCCGTCCGCCGCGAAAACGACGGGGGTGAACGCGACGAAAAACATCGCGGCAAACGCCACGGCGATAATAATTATCCTCAGATTTACGTACTTACCACAGTCCCTTTGCATCGATTTCTCCCTATCGCCATTCCATTGCTGTTTTACTTGCTATCGTCCCTGCGCAGCCCGGCGAAAAATTCGCTCATGAGCCTCGCGCACTCGTCGCGCATGAGGCCGACCTCATACCGGAGGCTGTGGTTCAGGTCGCCGGAGGTGAGTATGTCCTTCACGCTTCCGGCCGCGCCGCTCTTCGGGCTTTCCGTCCCCGCCGTCACGGCGTCGAGCCTCGCGAGCACGCAGGCCCCCGCGCACATGGCGCAAGGCTCGACCGTGACGTACATCTCGCAGCCGACGAGCCTCGGCGTACCGAGCTTCGACGCTGCCGCCCTGATCGCGGCGATCTCCGCGTGCATCGTAGGGTCGCCGTCCCGCTCCGTGCGGTTGGCGCCCCTGCCCACGATCTCGCCGTCCCTGACGACGACGGCGCCGATGGGCACGTCGCCCGCCCCGCCCGCGGCCGCGGCCTCCTTGAGCGCCTCGGCCATGTATATATTCCAGCCCGTTTCAACTGACACCCGACAATTTTACCACACCGACGCTCCCTATTTCAATCAGCGCGAAGGCTCGATTACTCTAATCGAAACTACTCAACGTTCGCGATAGTTTTGATGCAGTCCGGGTCCAAGGCCTATTTTGGCTCACCGGAGCGTACTCAGACGTACGTGAGGAAGCCAAAATCGGTCTTGGGCCCGGAATGCGCAAAAATAGCGTGAGCGTTGAGTAGTAACGTTAATGTCACTTCCTTGATACTTGAAATACGCCCGCCTATACTATATAGTTTTTATATGAGACGCAACGATAGTGACGATTACGACGAGTATTATGACGATTACTACGAGTATGAGGATTACGAGGAGCCTCAACCCTATTTTCTGTCGACTCGCGATCTGATATTTTACTGCTTGGCCTTCATGACGCCGGCGGCGACGACGCTGATCTACGCCAAGGCGCAGACGGCGGCCCACGGCGCGCTCGCGGGCTCGTACCTCGTGGCGCTCGTCCTCGTTTTCCTGACCTTGCTCAGCTACAGGCGGCTCAGCCGCGCCTTCCACGAGGGCGGCTCCGTCTTTTCATACACGGGGCACGGCATACACAGGAGGGCCGGGCTGTTCACCGGTTGGGCGGCCATTCTTTTTTACCTCACATTGGCAAGCTCGTTCTTCATGATAGGGGCGGACACGGCCGCGACGATGTTCTCCCCCGTGCCGTATATGTTCTGGCTCATACTGATCGCCGTCGTGAGCGGCGTCATCGTGCTGTTCGGGCAGAGGCTGTCCTCGCTCGCCGTCACTGTGATAACGCTCGGCGTGATCGGCATGACGGCCATATACATACTCGTGTGCTTCATATCGGCGAGCAAGGGCGTGGCGCCTGAGGGCTCCTCTCTGCGCACCGCGTTCGCGGGGACAGAAGCAGGCCTCGGCAACGTCATGTCGGGCGCGGCCCTCGCGTGCCTTTCGTTCCTCGGCTTCGACTCCGTGACGACGCTCACCGAGGAAACAGAACACGCGAAGCGCAGCACGGGTAAAGCGATGGCCATCGCCTGCGCGTGCGCCGCCGCGCTGTTCTTCTTTCAGGCTCTGGCGTCCGCCGTCATCGCGCCGGACTACGCTCTGCTCGACCCGTCCGGCGCCATGGCCGTCATCGCGGGAGTGGCGGGCGGCGCGCCTATGCAGGCGCTGTTGTCACTGTCCGTGATCTTGGCCTCGTTTGCCATAGGCATAGCCGGCGTCACGGCGGCGAGCAGGATGCTCGGCATCATGCTCAACGAGGCGGGGGCCGGCAGAAGCCGGGGCAACCACAGCGCGGACGGCAGCCTGCTCGACGACCTCTTCCCGCAGACGGGCGCGCCCCCGCGGAACGTCATCATATGCTTCGTCGCGGCCGTCCTCATCGCGCTCTTTATGCCGGGCAGGGATTTCGCGCTCGCGTTCGACCTCGCGCGTTTCGCCGGCATACTGTGCTTCATGCTCGTGAACGCGGCCTCGCTCATATTTTTCTGGTTCAAGAAAAACGACCAAGCCTACGTGCGCAGCCTGATCATCCCGGCGGCGGGATTTCTCGCAAGCCTCTGGATATGGATAAACATCGACCCCCACTCATTCGGCATAGGGGTCATATTCGCGCTCGTCGGCGTCATCATCATCGCCGCGTCATTCCTGTATGAGCGCCTCGTATTCGGCGCGGCGCCCGCGGGCGAGCCCAGCGAACGGAACGACTACGAATAATGCAGCTCGATATAGCCCTACTCGTCATAATAGTGATTTTCACCATCCTCGGGTTTAAGAACGGTTTCGTCTATACCCTGTTTGCCACGTTCGGTTGGCTCATAGCGATCATCGTCGCTTTTTTCACGCGCGATATGGTGATCGATTTCCTCAAGGACAAGACGGGCGTGTACGACTGGTACCACGAGCGCGTCTACAATATCTGCCTGAAGTTCACGTCCGGCTATACGGACAGATTGACGGGGGGTAATGCGGGCGGCGCGGCGGGCGGCGCGATAGAGGGATTGGACGGCGGCGCGCTTGAGGGTTTGGACAGTAGCGCCCTCGAAGGTTTGGACAGCGGCGCGCTCGAGGGCCTGACCGGCGGCGCGCTTGACCGAGCGCTTGAAGCGGCAGGCGGCGCGGATAGCGGCGCGCTTGCCGGCGCGCTCGAAGCGGTCGGCGGGGCCGTCGGCGGAGCGGTGGGGGCGGTCGGCGAGAAGATCGCGCAGACGGCGGCCGATCAGTTGGCATCCGCGTCATTCGGCGTATTCTGTTTCATAGCGACGGTACTCGTGATAAAGCTCATCCTGTTCCTGCTCACGCTGGCGTTCTCGCGCCGGCACCGCGGCGGCTTCGTCGGCGCGATAGACGCCATCGGCGGCATGCTCATCGGCATAGCGCAGGGTTTTATCATCGTATTCATCGTCCTGCTCTTGATACTGCCGGTCTCGCTCGCGATAAACCCGTGGCTGTTCGAGAAGGTTTCGGGCGCGCTCAACGCTTCGTTTTTCGCCGAGACGCTGTTTATAAGGAATCCCCTGATCGCGTTGATAGACGGGTTCGCGCCGGGGCTGTTTGACCCGGCCGAATGGCTCGATAAGATCGGTAATCTATAAGCTCGTCTACGATTTCATATACAAAAATTCATCGAGCATGAGGGTCAGCGACGCTTTCGCCCAGTTCAGCGGGGCTATGGGGCTCGGCGCGGGCCACGTTTCGCGCTCGTTAGAGTCCGGCGCGACGATGTGGTTGTAGCTCTCGGGCGAGGCCATGGGCGGGACGGGCTTGCCGTCGGCCGAGCGCATCCCCTCCCCCGTGATCTGCCCGAACGCGCGGTTCAGGCTCTTCACCGCGTCGGCGCGCAGCGCGTCCGGATTCGCGGCGAGTCCGTTCAGGACGAGTCCGCTCGCGACGCGTCCGTCCGCGGCGAGTCCGTCCGCCGCAGATGCGGCGACCGCGTCCTTCTCCATCTCGTCCGCTACGATGAGACAGCACTTCGCGTACCATGAGTCGAAAAACCACTCGGCCTCCGTGCCGGGTATGAAGCTCTCCGCGCGTTTTTTGTGGCTCTCGGGGTCCGCGTCGGTCTTGATGTCGTGCCACCAAAAGTTGCCCGCCTGATAATTGTCGCGCTCGTAGCGTCTGATGCCGTAGAGCCCCGCGAGCGAGCCGACCTTGCCTATTATCGCGAGCTTTTCGCGCGCGCCGAGCCCACGCGGGCAGGCGGGGTAGATGAGCGCGAGCAGGGCCGCGTCCGCCTCGCGGTAATGCGGGTCGCTTTTATCGTAATCGGGCGACTCGCCGCCGAGCGACAGCTGGCGATGAACGGTGTCGTAGCCTTTTGCGATGAGCCCACTCAGCGCGCTCACGCCAGTCCCGGCTTCGAGCCCGAGGCCCTTCGCCGTATCCGCGTACGCATTCGCGAAGGCCGCGTCGCGCGAGAGCGTATCCGCGAGCTTTTCGAGCGCCGAGACGACGATGCCTATCGAGGACGTGTTGCGGCGCGGCAGCTCTTCCCACGCGCCGGAGTCCTCCATCGTGTAGTATTCCACGGCGCTCAGGTAGGCGACCAAGCGCACGACGGCGGCGAGCCGCGTACAGCCGCTGCCTGCCCTCGCTTCGATCAGGTCGTCCGCACGGACGAGGCCGTCCGCGAGCGCGTCCATGGCCGCGCCTATGAGGAGCCCTATGGCGTCGTTCTGCTTGTGCGTCCACATCTGCGGCTCGCCGCCGGACATGACGTCGGCAAAGGCCTCGGAGCCGGAATCAAACCTGATGTGTACGGCGTTCATGTCGCCGTCCGGCGCCGGCAGGCCGAGGAGCTCCGGGGACGCCGTGGCGCGGTCTATGCGCTCCGCCTGTGACGCCATGTAATCGAGCTGTGTGAGCAGCACGGCTTTCGCGTCGCCTCTCCTGTCCGGGCTTGACGCGAGCGCGAGGTAGCCCCAGATCGAATCGCGAAGCCATACGGCGTCGTAGTTCGTGGACTGGGCCGTCTCGTCGGACTCGAACGACGCCGCGCCTATGAACGCGCCCCACGGCTTCGTCACTACGCCTATGCGCCGCGAATCCGCCGTAGCTGTGGCGAGGGATTCGATGTCTGCGCGCGAGTAGTCGGACTTCAGCAGTCCGGCTATCCCGTCGTTGAATACGCGCGCCGTATACGCTTCGCCTGTGCCTGTGCGCGTGAACGAGATGTCTTTGCCGCACGGGGCTTCTCCGCTTTTCAGAGCCGCCGCATACTCGGCTAAGCTCTTATAACTGACTCCATCCACGCCTTTTCTCCTTTACGAAAAACACGGCCGCTGCACTATTATTTTATTCCACATACAGACCACGAAGCGCGCTCATTCAGCTTTGATACGCTGGGCGCCGAGGCTCTTTTCCTTTACGAAAAATACGGCGGCCACGCCGAGCGCGAGCATGACGGCGGCCACGATGAACATTGCGGGCTGGAATCCCCCGAACGCGACCATGAACGCCTTGCCGAGCAGGGCCATGACGATCTGCGGGATACATATGGTGCAGTTGAAGAGGCCGAGGTAGACGCCGATGCTGCCCTCTCCTTCGAGGGCGTTCGTGAGTATCGTGAACGGCAGCGCCATCATCGCCGACCACGCGACGCCGATGAGCGCGTAGGAGGCGATGAACAGGTATTGGTTGTGTACGAAGTAGACGGAGAGGAAGCCGACCGCGCCGATGGCGAGGCTCACCGCATACGACGCGCGGTGGCTCCGGAACTTCGGGATGAGCAGGGCCCACGCGACGGCGCCGGCGGCCATGGCGGCCGAGACCACGCCGTACCAGTTGCCGGCCGCCTGATACTCGGGCGACGTCGGGTCTGTCGAGCCGAAGGCGTTCGCGGCGATCGCGCCCGTCGAGTACGTCCATTGCAGCAGGAACGCGCCCCAGCAGAAGAACTGCACGAGGCCGACCGTCCAGAATACGCTCGGCGCGTTTTTCAGGTACGTGAGGAACGAGGTCTTGTCGTCCTTCGCGACGGGCTCGTGGTACAGGGCGTACTCCTCGGGCGGCATCTCCTTGACGGTCAGCATGGCCTGTATGACGCAGGCGATGAGTATAGCCAGCCCGACGTAGAAGCTCAGCTTCACGGAATCAGGCACGACGCCTTTTGCCGCCGTGTTCGCCACGCCGAGGAAGGTGAACAGGAACGGGAAGAGATACGCCACGATCGAGCTCGCGTTCACGAGGAAGCTCTGCACGGAGTAGGCGTAGGTCTTTTGCTTCTCGTTCACGAGGTCGCCGACTACCATCTTGAACGGCTGCATGGCCATGTTTGACGACATATCGAGCAGCGTGACGCATATCGCTCCGAACATGAGCGCGGACGCGACGGCGAAGTTGAAGCTGCCGGCGTTTGGCAGCAGCACCATGATGACGCCCGCTATGAGCCCGCCGAGCAGCAGGAACGGCTTGCGCCTACCGAAGCGCGGGCTCCACATGCGATCCGTGATCCTCCCGACGAAAGGCTGTACGATGAGGCCGACGAGCGGAGGCAGTATCCAGAAGAAGCTGAGGTCGTTCGGGTCGGCGCCGATCGTCGCGAATATGCGGCTCAGCGAGGAGGTCTGCAGCGTGTATACGATCTGGACCCCGAAGAAGCCGAAGCTGAGGTTCCAGATGGCGCGTGTCTTGAGGTCGGGCAATGCCTTGAGTTGATTTGATGAATTTGATGAAGTCATGGCTGATCATCCTTCTTTCCGATATATATATCAGTGACTTATATGCTTTACATTATATCAAAAAAAGGGAGATGGGAACGACAGGCCTTTCGGACAGGCAGGTGACCGTCTATCCGATCCCCTCATCTGTCGTTCCCTCATTCAGTAAAGAATGATTATACTTATTTAATACCCGATTTGCGCCGAGTTAAACATATTTTATGTTTTTTATTTGGATTCCTTTTTATGCTCATATTTATCCGCGCCATTCTTTTCGATACGACGAAGGATGAAGCTTACGACCGCGATCATAGCGAGCGCCGCGCCCACTATTATTAATATGAGATTGAGCAGCGGCCACGTCATGGGCTTGACCGGACGTTCCGGCACACCGCCGATAGAGAGGCCATTGGCCGTTCGCGGTGCGCTCCGCGCGGCGGGCGGGCTTTCGTCCGTATCGTATGACGCGGGCGGCCGGGGCGCCGGGCTTGCCGATATTTTTCGCGTCACGTGCGACGCCAATGAAGCAGGCGGCGCCGGTGAGGCCGACGGCGCCGCCGGACAGCATACGCTTGAACGTCCGCAACGGCATTTCCCCGACTTCATCGCACAGTCATTATCCTTGTCGCAGTCTTTGCCGCATGCTGTTTTTGCTTTATCTCCGCCGGGCAGCTTGATCGTCCCGCCGGGATTATCGCCGGGCGCGGGCCTGTAGCCGCCGCCGGGAGCGGGCTTGCCTCCGCCTCCGGGCTTGCCTCCGCCTCCGGGCTTGTCACCGCCTCCGGGTTTGTCGCCTCCTCCGGGTTTATCATCGTCTCCGGGTTTGTCTCCGCCTCCAGGTTTATCGCCGCCGCCGGGTTCGACTTTCTTCCACACCGCGTAGAGTATGACGTTGCCTGCGGGGAACAGACCGGGCGCGACAAACGTGTTTTCGCCGTCGCGGCCTGTCGCCCACTCCACAAATTCGTATCCCGGCCGACTCCATCCGCTCAGCTTCGCGACGTCGTTCCCCGTGAGGAGCGCGGGGAATGTGTCGCCCGGGCGGGCGAAGGCCCCGTAGTAGTTGGTATTGTCCGCCGCGTCGTAGTTGCGCATATAGATGATAGCGTTCTTGTCGGACGCGTAATTGATGTCGGCGTTGTTGTAGGCCACGGCGAACGGCGCCGTATACGATGTGGATACTATATTGG
>JAISAI010000072.1 GCA_031266795.1 Eubacteriales Family XIII. Incertae Sedis bacterium | reverse complement strand
TAGACGGCCGAATATATTAGGTGGAGTTAGACGGCCAGCTATATCCGTGATATAATCCTTTTATAGAGGGACGCTGCGCGAAGCGTGGCGCGCGCCGGGGTTTGCCGGCGTTTTACGGTCGGTAGAGTTTGGCTATACTCTTGTACGGTAATAGCCGGGGGAACGATCATGGCGGCTTCAATGGTATTCGGAACAATGCGCGCCGGCAACAGCGCTGACAACGCCGGCGTCATTAGCGCGCGCGGCATGGCTGCGTCGGGCGGCGGGCGGCGGGAGCTCGGATATAGGCAAGGCGTCGTTTATGCGCGCGGTGTGAGCGCGTACCGCAGCGGCGGCGTCTATTATTTGCCAAATATGGTACATGGGGGGGGGCAGTCAAAACTACGCTACTTCCGGTCCGGGGAGTCTGAGCCGTCCTGACGGTACAGCGTCTTCCCTACATAATGTAAGCTATAAAATAACAAAGGCAACAAAACAAAAGCAAAGGCCGAACCGCAATGCGGGTCGGTTTTTTTGTGCGTCAAAACCGAAAGGAGACGAGACGAAACCCCCTCGGCAGAAAACGGGAGGAACCCCCCTCGGCAGAAAACGGGACGATACCCCATCCGTCACGGTAGAGTGCCACGCGCTAAAGCGCTGCACTCCTCGATGTACGAGGTACGACGGAGCTAAAGCTCCTGTACCTCTGTCACGGTAGAGTGCCACGCGCTAAAGCGCTGCACTCCTCGATGTACGAGGTACGACGGAGCTAAAGCTCCTGTACCTCTGTCACGGTAGAGTGCCACGCGCTAAGCCGAGAGCTATCACCGTTGGCGTTAGCCATTTTGAATAGCTTCTTCTCTTTGCGTTCAGGGCTATGAATACCGCTATCACTATGCCGGCTGCCATCACTCGAAGTCACCCGCCATCGCGTCCCATCCGTTCCCCGCGCAACTGCCCGCAGGCCGCGGCTATGTCCGCGCCGAGCTCGCGCCTTGTCGTTGTGCGTATGCCTCGCGCTATGAGCCTTTCCGCGAAGGCTGTGACCTTGCCGTGGGGCGGCGCCTCGAAGCCGAGCCCGCTTACTGGGTTCGCCGGGATGAGGTTCACGTGAAAGCCGCCGCCTGCGAGTCTGCCCGCGAGCTCGTCCGCGCAGGCCATGCTGTCGTTTACGCCCGCGAACAGCGCGTACTCGAACGAAAACCTGCGGCCCGTCGTCCCCGAATACTCCCTCGCGAACGCGATCAGCTCGTCCACGCCGTAGCGCGCGCCGACGGGCATGACGCGACGCCTGATCTCGTCGTTTGGCGCGTGTAGCGACAGCGACAGGTTCGCTTGCGGCAGGTCATGCATGAAACGCCGCATCCCCGGCAACAGCCCGCACGTCGATACTGTTATCTGCCTACGGCCAAGATTGCGCCCCTGCGGGTCCGTCACATTTTTCAGAAACGTCATCACGTTGTCGTAGTTGTCGAACGGCTCGCCCACGCCCATGACAACGATGTGCCCGATGCGCGGTCTGCCTTCGTCGTCCCGGTGCTTGACGTAGCGCACGTGGCTGGCATGATTTTTGCGCGACGCTCCCCCCGCCCCGAGCGACTCTCCATCCGCCCCGTCAACTCCCCCCGCCTCGCGCGACGCTCCCCCCGCGCCGCCAAATCCGCCGGTTCCACCCGGGCCATCCGCTCCGCTCGGCCCGTCAGTTCCATCCATCCCGTCGCGCACATCCCGCTCGCAGATGATATACTGATCCGCGATCTCCCCCGGCGTCAGATCGCGCGCGAGCCCGTGCATGCCCGACGCGCAAAACCGGCAGCCCATGCGGCAGCCCGCCTGCGAGCTGATGCAGATCGAATAGCCGTAGTAATATTCCATGAGCACCGTCTCGATGAAGAGCCCGTCCGCCGTCTCGAACAGATACTTGCGCGTCCCGTCCACGCGGCTGCGCGCGACCTCGCTCACGCTGAGGCAGTCGACCGTCGCGAGCCCCGCAAGCCGCCCGCGCAGCCCCGCCGGGAGATTCGTCATCTCGTCCCACGACGCCGCCCCGTTCATGAGCCATCTGAACACCTGCCGCGCCCGGTACGGCTTCTCGCCGATCTCCGCAAAAAAAATCGTAAGCTCGTCAAGGTTCATATCCTTCAAGACGAGCCGCCCCGACTCTATTCCGTTACCATTACTTATCTTCATTTATATTATGGAATAATAATACCGCTCGAATACATTCAGAGATGAGATGTTTTCCCGTGCCGAAGCCCGGATAGAAAGACCGCACCGGCGCCTACCGCGGCCCCTGCCCCGGGTCCTTCAAGATGACGTCGTGCGCGCCGCCTTCCACGATCGACGTCGAGCTCACGAGCGTCAGCTTCGTCTTTTCCTGCAAGTCGCGGATATTCGTGACGCCGCAGCTGCACATCGTCGAACGTATCTTGCCGAGCGACTGCGCCACGCTGTCCTTCAGCGGCCCCGCATAAGGCACATAGGAATCCACGCCCTCCTCGAACGACAGGCCCGCCTCGCCGCCCATATCGTAGCGCTGCCAGTTCCGCGCGCGGTTCGAGCCCTCGCCCCAATATTCTTTCACATAGTTGCCGCCTATATTGAGCCGCGCCGTCGGGCTCTCGTCGAAGCGCGCGAAATACCTGCCGAGCATGAGAAAGTCCGCGCCCATCGCGAGCGCCACCGTCATATGGTAGTCGTAGACGATGCCGCCGTCGCTGCATATCGGCACATACTCGCCCGTTTTCTCGTAATATTCCCTGCGCGCGAGCGCGACGTCGCGCACCGCCGAAGCCTGCCCGCGCCCGATGCCCTTCTGCTCGCGCGTGATGCAGATGGAGCCCCCGCCGATGCCGACCTTCACAAAATCAGCGCCGGCCTCCGCGAGAAACAAGAAGCCGTCGCGGTCGACCACATTGCCCGCGCCTATCTTCACCTTGTCGCCGTACTCCGCGCGCACCCACGAGAGCGCGTCCTTCTGCCATTCCGTGAACCCCTCGCTCGAGTCGATGCACAGCACGTCCGCCCCCGCCCCGACGAGCGCCGGCACACGCTCGCGGTAGTCGCGCGTGTTCACGCCCGCGCCGACGAGATAGCGCTTCTGCCTGTCCAAAAGCTCAAACGGATTTTCCTTATGGCTGTCGTAATCCTTCCGAAAAACGAAATGCGTCAGCCGGCCCTGCTTGTCGATGATAGGCAGCGCGTTCAGCTTGCGCTCCCACAGGATGTCGTTCGCCGCCGACAGCGATATGCCGTCCTCGCCGTAGACGAGATCCGCGAGCGGCGTCATGAACTCGCTGACCCTCATGTCCGGCGCCATGCGGCTCGGCCGGTAGTCGCGGCTCGTCACGATCCCGACGATGCGCCCCTCCGGCGTGCCGTCCTCCGTCACCGCGACCGTGCTGTGCCCCATCTTTTCCTTTAATGTAATAATGTCAGAAAGCGTCTGGTCAGGCCTGACATTGCTGTCCGACTTCACGAAGCCCGCCTTGTGGTCCTTGACGCGGCGAATCATAGCCGCCTGATCCTCCACGCTCTGCGAAGCGAATATGAACGAGATCCCGCCCTCCTTCGCGAGAGCGATAGCCATGCGGTCGTCCGACACAGCCTGCATGATGGCGGAAACCATCGGGATGTTGATCCGGATCGGCGGCTTCTTCCCGCGCCGGTGTTTGACGAGCGGCGTCGACATATTGACTTCATCAGGTATGCAGTCCTTCGAGCTATAGCCCGGCACAAGCAAATATTCGTTAAAAGTCCGGGACGGTTCATCAAAATAATAGGCCATATTCTCCTCCGTAGAGCCGAGAGATTTATACAAAACTTTTTATAAGTATAACATAATTGCCGCCCCTTGGGCGCCAAAGCAGGGAGTCGTAGGGGGCGATGGCAATCGCTCCGTTTCGCCCACCAAATGGGCGGAACAAGGATCGCGGGCGGATTGCCATCCACGGGCGGATTGCCATCCGCCCCTACGGGGATCCGTTTCAAATATGGCGCTATAGCCCCAAAAAGCGCGGTCTGAATCCTGCATCCTCCAAGGCCTGCATGAACCCATCGGCGTCGCCTTCGCCGGTCAGGGCCAACTCGAGCTCCGCTCGGTCTTCTGTGATGTGGTCTATGTCTATCGCTTCGATGTTGCATCCCGCGCGATCGGCTGCTGTCGTTATCTCCGCAATGATGCCTTTGCGGTCGTCCATTGGTACGCGGACTATGGTGAGCGCCTCCGGCTGCGCTACCCATTTCGACGGGAGGCTGTTCCTCACTTCCGCCGCGTCCGACAGCAGCGCGCGCAGCGCGTCCGCGTCGCCCGCTCGCACGAGCCTCTCAAATTCGTTGATGACCTGGCCGTACTCCGACAGTTCTTCGGCCACGACGGCGGCGTTGTCCGTGAGTATGCCCGTCCACAGGTCGGCGCTTCCCGAGGCTACGCGCGTCGTGTCCTTGAATCCTCCGGCTGCGAGGCGCAGCATGTCCCCGTCCTTCCCCGCGTGTTTTCCCGCGAGCGCCACGAGGGCGGCGGCGGCCACGTGCGGGACGTGCGACACGATGGCGACGACGCGGTCGTGCTCGTCGGGGCTGACGGATAAGACGCGCGCGCCCACGGCGGCGAGCAGGGCGTGCACGTCGCCGTAGGCTTCCGCGTCGGTGTCCTCGCCTGGCGTCAGTATCCAGTACGCGCCGGAGAAAAGCCCGGCGTCCGCGGCGGCGATCCCGCTCTGCTCGCTGCCCGCCATCGGATGCCCCGGCACGAAGAGTTCGGGGTAGCGCAGCGATGAACGCGCGAGCTTCACGGCGCCCGCCTTCGTGGAGCAGACGTCCGTGACGACGCCCTCGTAGCCGCTGTCCGCGATGAGCCCGAACCACTCGCCAAGAACGCCGGCGGGAACCGCGAGGACGATGAGGCCGACGGCGGCGGCTTCGCCCGTGCGGGCGGAACTATCCTCACCGGCTTCGCCAGCGCGGACGGCGCCACCCTCACCCGCTTCGCCCGTGCCAACGGCGCTCGATACGTGACCCGCGCGAGCGGCGCCATCCACGATCCCGTCAGAGGCGGCGGCGCCGCCCGCGAGCAGTCCGCGCAGCTCGCCGTATGGTACGGCGGCGTCCACATAGCCGAGGCCAACTGCGGCGGAGACGGCCTCTTCGCGCGAGTCGTACCCGTAGACGAAAGGGGCTCCGCCGCCTGTGCCCGTACGCTTCAACGCGGCCGCGAACGATCCCCCGATGAGCCCGAGCCCCACGATGAGGATACTTCCAAAACGCTTATCCGATCTGTCTCTTTCCAAAATAAATATTCTCCACCCGCGTTTTTATTATTCAAACATCATTATACTACGCAGAGCGCGGCGGCGATTCACCTACCTAAATAAGTGCAATTATCGTGTGTGTATTCGGACAGATGTTTCGGTTATCATATTAAGTAAGAAGCACACCGATAGTATTAACCAGAAAGAAGGCAGTGAGGTGCGCAAATGTTTAATGTAATAAAACCAGAATACACGAACAAGACGTTCAGAATGCCGACGGAATTAGTAAAAACGCTCGGACAGACAGCGCATGATATGGGCGTGTCCATGAACAATCTTGTTGTTCAATGTTGCGAATACGCGATAGCCAATCTCGACAATGTAGCGAATGAGAAGATATCCGTCGAAGGCGACAAGCCCGACGCATCGAAACCTGTATTGGCGAAGCAGCCGGCCGAACGGGACGACTGAAACACGCGACCGACAAATTAGCATTTTCCAAGCGGCTGACCCCTTCCCCCTTATATAATCAGCCGCAATCATAAGAAAAGTCCGGTCTTTTTCTATAAGCCGGACTTTCTCTTTTCTTTCGCTGAGCGAACTGATTTACATCGAACTTTACATCAAACGATTTTTCATCATACGGGCTTACATCATGCCCATGCCGCCCCCGGGAGGCATCGCCGGCATCGCCGGCTCGTCCTTCGGCGCGTCCGCTACGGCCGACTCGGTCGTGAGCAGCATAGCCGAGACCGACGCCGCGTTCT
>JAISAI010000071.1 GCA_031266795.1 Eubacteriales Family XIII. Incertae Sedis bacterium | reverse complement strand
AAAGGCTTGAATAGCTCGAGGGCCATGCGCTTAGGAAGCCCGCACTGATAAAACTTCAGCTCGGGCCCGACGACTATGACCGACCTGCCGGAATAGTCGACGCGCTTGCCAAGCAGATTCTGGCGAAAACGTCCCTGCTTGCCCTTCAGCATATCGGAAAGCGACTTCAACGGGCGGCTGCCGGGGCCCGTCACGGGTCGGCCGTGCCTGCCGTTGTCGATGAGCGCGTCCACAGCCTCCTGCAGCATGCGCTTCTCGTTGCGCACGATGATGTCGGGGGCGGAAAGATCTTTCAGCCGTATGAGCCTGTTGTTCCTGTTTATGACCCTGCGGTACAGGTCGTTCAGGTCGGACGTGGCGAAACGCCCGCCGTCGAGCTGCACCATAGGCCTGATGTCCGGCGGGATCACAGGGATGACCTCGAGGATCATCCACTCGGGCCTGTTGCCCGACGTGCGCAGCGCTTCGACCACCTCAAGGCGTCTGACTATCTTGACCTTCTTCTGGCCCGTCGCGTCCTTCAGCTTTGACTTCAGCTCGGCCGAAAGCTCGTCGAGGTCGATCTGCGTCAGCAGCTCGCGCACGGCCTCGGCGCCCATGGCGGCCTTGAAGCTGTCGCGGTACTGCACTTTGTTCTGCCTATACTCGTCCTCCGTGATCGTCTGCTTGTACGCGAGTCCCGTGTCGCCCGGTTTTATTACTATATAACTCGCGAAGTACAGGACTTCCTCGAGCTTTTTCGGCGGTATGTCGAGCACTAAGCTGATGCGGCTCGGTATCCCCTTGAAGTACCATATGTGGGACACCGGCGCGGCCAGTTCGATATGGCCCATGCGCTCGCGGCGCACCTTGGCTTTCGTCACCTCGACGCCGCAGCGGTCGCAGACTATCCCCCGGTAACGGATGCGCTTGTATTTGCCGCAGTGGCACTCCCAGTCCTTCGTGGGGCCGAAAATCTTCTCACAAAACAGTCCGTCTTTCTCAGGCTTGAGTGTGCGGTAATTGATCGTCTCAGGCTTTGTGACGACGCCTTTTGACCAACTGATGATCTTCTCGGTCGAAGCGAGGCTTATCTGCAAAGCTTCAAAATTGTTCAGTTCGTTGTCTCTGTCTCTGTTATTCAACGCGCGCTCCTCCTAAATACCGGTATCGCTTTTATCTTTCTCTTCTTCATCGTCCTTGACGTCTTCGTCTTCGTCGCTGTTGTTATCGCTATCGTCATCCAGCGGCTTGCCCGGCGCGAGCTTGTAGTAGCCGTCGTCGTCGGACGCGATCCTGTCCGTGGAGATCATGCGCTCGAGGCCCGAAGACGCGCCGAGGTCGATATATTCTTTCAGCTCGATCTCTTCGTCGTCGTCCGACAGCACCTTGACGTCAAGCCCGAGGCTCTGCAGCTCTTTTATCAGTACCTTGAACGACTCGGGTATGCCGGGCTCAGGTATGTTGCCGCCCTTCACGATGGACTCATAGGTCTTGACGCGCCCGACGATGTCGTCGGACTTGACCGTCAATATCTCCTGAAGCGTATAGGCCGCGCCGTAAGCCTCGAGCGCCCACACCTCCATCTCGCCAAAGCGCTGGCCGCCAAACTGGGCCTTGCCGCCGAGCGGCTGCTGCGTGACCAAGGAATACGGGCCCGTGCTTCTCGCGTGTATCTTGTCGTCGACAAGGTGATGCAGCTTCAGCATGTACATATAGCCGACCGTCACGGGGTTGTCAAAATACTCGCCCGTCCTGCCGTCCCTGATGTTCAGCTTCCCGCTCTCGGGATAGCCGCATTCCTTCAGCAATTCAATGATGTCCTCCTCTTTCGCGCCGTCGAATACGGGCGTACTGATGTACCAGCCCTTCTTCTTCGCCGCGAGCCCGAGGTGGACCTCAAGCACCTGCCCGACGTTCATCCTCGAGGGGACGCCGAGCGGGTTGAGCATGACCTCTATCGGCGTGCCGTCTTCCATGAACGGCATATCCTCCTCGGGGAGTATGCGCGAAATGACGCCCTTGTTGCCGTGCCGGCCCGCCATCTTGTCGCCTACGCTGATCTTGCGCTTTGTGGCTACGTAGACGCGCACGAGCCTGTTGACGCCCGGCGACAGCTCATCGCCGTTCTCGCGGCTGAACGTCTTGATGTCGACGACTATGCCCGTGTTGCCGTGGGGCACCTTCAGCGACGTGTCGCGGACTTCCCTCGCCTTTTCGCCGAATATGGCGCGGAGCAGCCTCTCCTCGGCCGTGAGCTCCGTCTCGCCCTTCGGCGTGACCTTCCCGACGAGTATGTCGTACGACGTGACCTCGGCGCCTACGCGCACGATGCCCTCCTCGTCGAGATCCTTTCTCGCGTCCTCACCGACGTTCGGTATGTCCCGCGTGATTTCCTCCGGGCCAAGCTTCGTGTCGCGCGCCTCCGATTCGTACTCTTCTATATGAAGGGACGTCAGGATGTCGTCCATGACGAGGCGCTCGTTCAGTATGATGGCGTCCTCGTAGTTGTAGCCCTCCCACGTCATGAAGCCTATGAGCAGGTTCTTGCCGAGGGCCACCTCGCCCTCGTCCGTGGACGGCCCGTCCGCGATGACCTCACCCTTCTTCACGCGCTCGCCTTTCACGACTATCGGGCGCTGGTTGATGCACGTCCCTTGGTTCGAGCGCTTGAACTTCAAAAGGTTGTACGTGTCGACGCCGCCGTCGTTGGCCGCTTCCGCAAACTTGATCTCCCGCTCCTTATAGGCGACCTGCGCGCCTATATCCGTGAGGCTCATGTCGAGCGTGGATATGCGCTTTTCAAGCGCGTGTATCTTCTTCGTATCCTTGACGTCCTCGGGCTCCTGCTTTACGAGCGCCTCGATCTCTTTTTCAATAACTTTCCTGTCGGCTTTCAGCTTCTTGTCCGGCTCCTTATTGCTCTCCTTCAGCTCGGCTATCTTGTCACCTATCGCCTTCTTTTCGTCCGCAGTTCCGACTTTCTTCAGCTTCTCCTTCTGCGTCTCGATCTGCTTCTTCGCTTTTTCTAATTTATTCTCGATCTTCTCGAGCTTTTCCTCGGCCGCCGACCTTTTCTTATCATAGGCCTCGTGCTTCCTGTCAAGCTCCTTGCGCTCCTGCACTTTCTCCGCGCGCTCCGTCGTCCATCTCGACAGCTGCGACTCGAGCTTGCCAAGCTCGGCCGTCAGGGCCTCGATGTCTATCGGTTCGCCGGGATCGTCACGCATGACCTTGATGACGTCGGCGTCCGCGTACTCCACGACGCCGTCATTCTTCGCGAGCACGACGACGCCGCTGTCGCGCGCCGCTATGTATTCCATGCCCGTGCCGATGATGGGCGCGTCCGTCATGAGCAAAGGCACGGCCTGCCTCTGCATGTTCGAGCCCATGAGCGCCCTGTTCGCGTCGTCGTTCTCAAGGAACGGTATCATGGCGGTGGCCACAGACACGACCTGCTTCGGCGACACGTCTATATAGTCGATCTTCTCCTTCGGCACGAGATCGATCTCGCCGCCCCTACCCCGCGACGCGACCCTCTTATTCACAAACGCGCCCTTGCTGTCAAGCGGTTCATTGGCCTGCGCGATGATGAGCATCTCCTCATCGTCGGCCGTCAGGTAGTGTATTTCATCCGTGACGACGCCATGTTGCTTGTCGACCTTGCGGTAAGGGGTTTCGATGAAACCGTATTCGTTAACCTTGCCGTAAGTAGTCAGTGAACCGATGAGGCCGATGTTCGGGCCTTCCGGCGTCTCTATCGGGCACATGCGTCCGTAGTGAGAATGGTGGACGTCGCGGACCTCAAATCCCGCGCGCTCCCGGGACAGGCCGCCGGGGCCGAGCGCGGACAGCCTCCGCTTGTGCGTGAGCTCCGCGAGCGGATTGTTCTGATCCATGAACTGCGACAGCTGCGAGCTGCCGAAGAACTCCTTGATCGCCGCCGTGACCGGCCTGATGTTGATGAGCTCCTGCGGCGTCGTGACATCCACGTCCTGCTGTATCGTCATGCGCTCGCGCACGACGCGCTCCATGCGCGCGAGGCCTATGCGGAACTGGTTTTGTAACAGCTCGCCTACCGTCCTGACGCGGCGGTTGCCGAGGTGGTCTATGTCGTCCGTGCCGCCTATGCCGAACGGCAGCCCGAGGATGTAGCTGATGGAGGCTATGATGTCGTCCTCGTGTATGTGCTTGGGGGACAAATCCGATCGGCGCTTCCTCAGCTCGTTTATCAGTTCCTCTCCCTTTAGCTTCTGTTTAAGTATGTCCTCAAGCGCGGGATAGTGGACCCGCTCCGGCAGGTCGCCCGTGTCCTTGCCGAGCTTGACGTGGTCGGCCAAGTTCACGAAGCCGTTGCCTATGATCTCGAAGACGAGGCGGTCTTTCGCCGGCCTCGTGTCCGACGGGCAGTATACGCGCACGGATCTGACGCCCGCGTTCTCTATCTCTATCGCTTTGTCCCGCCCTATCATCTCGTCCTTGGCCGCGAGTATCTCGCCCGTCGACGGGTCTATGACGTCGGCGGCGACGGTGAGGTCAGTGAGCCGGCCGGCTATGCCGAGCTTCTTGTTGTACTTGTATCTTCCGACGCGGGCGAGGTCGTATCTGCGTTCGTCAAAGAAGAGGTTGTTGAACATCGTCCTCGCGCTCTCTATGGCGGGAGGCTCTCCCGGCCTCAGCTTTTTGTACACTTCCTTGACGCCCTCGTCCGAGGTCTCCGCCATGTCCTTGCTGAACGTGGCCGTGAGCGTGGGGTATGACCGGCCCGTGACGTCGGACAGCTTCGCTATGGCGTCGTAGTCCTCGCCGAACGCGGATATGATGTCCTCCTGCGACGCGAATCCGAGCGCGCGCAGCAGCGTCGTGGCCGCTATCTTCCTCGTGCGATCCACGCGCACCCACAGGTAGCCGTTCGCGTCCGTCTCGTACTCGAGCCACGCCCCCCTGTTCGGGATGACCTGCGCCGTGAACTGCTCCGTGCCGTTCTTGTCCTTTTCCGAGCTGAAATACGGCCCGGGCGAGCGCACGAGCTGCGTGACGACGACGCGCTCGGCGCCGTTGTATATAAAGGTGCCTTTGTCCGTCATGAGCGGGAAATCGCCCATGAACACTTCCTGCTCTTTGACCTCTCCCGTCTCTTTGTTGATGAGCCGGGCGACGACCTTCAGCGGCGCGGCGTATGTGGCGTCGCGCTCCTTGCATTCCTCCTGACTGTATTTCGGAGGATCGTCCGGCGTATTCAGCTTGTGTGCGAGAAACTCTAATATAAGATTGTCGCTGTAGCTTTTTATCGGTGAGATGTCTGAAAAGACTTCCTTTAATCCATCATTTACGAACCAATTGTATGACTCCGTCTGTATTTGAATGAGGCCTGGCATTTCCGCTACTTCGTGTATATTTGAATAGCTCATGCGCGTTTTTTTGGCGATTTTGACGGGTCGGGGCATAATCATCACTCCTTATCAAGGTACCGAAACTGCATTATACGGCAGTCAAATACTATATCACAGCTACGTCAACAGTGCAAGAAAAATCGGTGAAATTGAGAAAAAAAGTTTGTGACGGAAATGGCTGAAAACCCTATTGACTTTGAGGTGAGCATGATATAACCTATTGGTACGCAAGTAATTCCCCCGCTCAGGGCCACACGTAGTGCGACCATCTAAGCGAACGGGGGTTTTGTTTTATCTTGAGTAATTCCCAACAATAATGTCCTCAATTATATTATAAAACCTATCGTCATTTTTTTCGTATTTACGATAGAAAGCCGCACCAAAATAATCAGTAGCTTGTAAGCATTTATCGTTACGCGACCATTCTGTTTCAATATTAATATTAGAGGTATTTTCAAAAATATACTCGATGAATTCTCTGTTGAGTCTCTTGTTAGAATAATATCTGGACGCAATGAACTTATATTTTTCATCAGATTTCAATATCTTATTCTCAAATAACCGTTTTATTAGTGTCAGAACCAGTTTTTTGTATATGACATCTTGAGCCGTATTCAGCGGCAAATGCTTTTTATCGACCCTCATGCAAGCTACACGGATATTTTTTCGTGCAAGATACCTTAGACCCCTCATTAGAGTTTCGTCTTTGTCATCCGCCGAATGTAAATACCCACGAAAGCGTTTGGTGTGCTTACTGCTCGCAATCACATTTTTGATTACTTTTTCAATCTCCTTTGGGTTGTCGGTAATAGAAAAAGTCAAGTAAAAATGTCTTGAAACGGTTGGATTATCAAAATCCAGACCGAAATTTCCGGATTCATCGAAATATAGATAAGTCATTTTTGAATTATATCACATTCTATGCCCGCCTTCTTGCTATTATCGTCGCCGCTATCTGTGCCGCTACTATTATTGCGAAGTATATTGTGTGGCTGTTTATCAATACCCACGCTCCGTTTATGTCTTCTATTATGAAGTAGAGGACTGCCCCCAGAGCTCCGAGGGCCACCACTGCCGGCGGTAGCCATTTTTTGTATCTTCTCCGCTTTGCGTTTATGGCTATGAATACCGCTATCGCTATGCCGGCTGCCATCAGGAGTATGTTTGCAAAGGACATATCTTCTTCGCCATCGCTACCTCTGCCGTCCTCGTCGTCTCCTGCTTCTGCGCTGCCTCCGTTTGTGTTCCATTCGGAACCTTCGCCGCTTGCGTTGTCAGCCCCTGCTTCCCCGTAGGTGTCGTCGTCTCCGGCTATGCCGTCTATGTCGCCGTCTGCTATGCCGCCCTCGCCGCCGCCTTCGGCGTTGCTGTTGTTGGCGCCCGCGCCGCTTCCGCCGTTGCTGCTGTCGCCACCTGCGCCGCTTCCGTTGCTTCCGTTTGAATTGCTTCCGGCGTTGTCCTTGCTCTTGTTGTTGTCCTTGCCGCTATTTTTGTCCTTGTTTTTGTCCTTGTCCTTGTTTTTGTCGTTATTGCCGCCGCTGCCGCCGCCGCTACCGCCTCCTCCTCCGCTGCTGTTTTCCGTCCACTTTGCGAACAGGGCCATGTCGCTATTCGGCATTGCCCCTGTGGCGAAGTCCCATTCGTAGCCGGGGCTGCAGGCCATGTCTGTGAACCAGCCCCCGAACGCCCAGTTCGCGTCGTAGGGCCTTGCCGGCGCTGGTATCCTCTGCCCTGCGTTTACGCGCACGGGGTTCGGGGCTTGCCCCCCGTGGCCGTTCATTACGAAGAATACCGTGTAGGCGTGGACGTCCGTCGTCCACTTTGCGTAGAGCGTTATGTTATTGCCGGGCATCGTGTCCTTGGCGAAATCCCACTCGGCGCCGGGGCTGCACGCGGCGTCCTTGTACCAGCCGCCGAATGCCCAGTCCGCGTCGGTCGGCTGCGCGGGCTCGGCCACTTTATCCCCGAATGTCACGGTCTGCTGCGGCGGGGCCGGTGCGCCGTGGCCGTTCAGGTCGAACGTTGCCGTGAACTTTCCCTTTGTCCACGTCGCGTACAGCGTTATGTCTATCGCTGGCATGGTTGCGGTCGCGAAGTCCCATTTCGTATTCGGGCCGCTTGTGAACTCGTCCGTGTACCAGCCGTCGAATACGTAGCCGGGCTGCGTCGGTTCCGGGGTCGGCTCGGGGATGGTCTCGCCGAAGCCGTGCTTCCCGGAGTACGGGGCCGGGACTGCTTTGCCGTAGCCGCTTGCGTCGAAGCCCACGTCGTATTTGTTCCTCGTCCACTTCGCGTAGAGCCCCGTCGGGTTTGCCGTTACCGTATCCGCCGCGAAGTCCCACTTTTCGGCGTAGGCGGCGTCTTTGTACCAGCCGCCGAATGTCCAGCCCTCCTCGGCCACGCCGGGCTCGGGCTCGTCGAGCCATCCGCCCTGCTCTACATATACCG
>JAISAI010000005.1 GCA_031266795.1 Eubacteriales Family XIII. Incertae Sedis bacterium | reverse complement strand
CTCCCTCGGGACGGAGCCCTTCGTCGTGAGTATCGTGAGCAGGGCGTCCGCTTCGTCGCCGCGCCGCGCGAGCCACTCGGCGATCTCGATGTCGCAGGTCAGATTGATCTCGCTGCCGTGAGCCGCGGCCGCCCGCGCGCCCTTGACGTCAAATCCCGCGCGCTTCACCTGTATGATCTCGGCGAGTATCGCGACGGAAATTTCGGCGGGCGTCACGGCTGAAATCTTCAGGCCGATCGGCGTATGCACATCGTCGAGTAATTCCTGTGAGTACCCCGCGTCAGCAAGCTGCTTCATAACTATCGCCACGCGGCGGCGTGAGCCGATCATACCCGTATACGCCGGCCTGACGCCGGACAATACGCCCTCGAGGCATTCCGTGTCGTGCTTGTGGCCGCGCGTCACGATGACCACATAGTCTGACGAGCGCACGTTCACGCGTTCCATGACGCGCGAGAAGTCGTCGCATATGACCTCGTCCGCCTCGGGAAATCTGCCGGGATTTGCGAACGCGGGCCGGTCGTCGAACACGGTCACGTAGAAGTCCGTGAGCTTCGCCATCTTCGTGAGCGCGAGCGCGATGTGCCCGCCGCCGAGGATGAGCATACGCGGTTTTGGCAGATACCGTTCGACGGCCAAAAGAAAAAACGGGCGCGCGCCGGCGACTGGATCGCTACCGGGGTCGGCCGCGCTGGCGGCTACGATGGTTGCGTTTTTGCCGGCTGCTGCTGTGCCGCTCTCTGTGGCGACAGTATTGCTGCCTTCAATGTATGCTACGGGGCCGTCGCATACAACGCCGGGGTTCCCGAGTATGTCCGAAAGCTCAGACCACGCCGCGGCCTCGCCCTCGGAGTACAGCAGCTTCTCGACGATCCCACCCGAGGCCACGCCGTCGCCTACTCGGTGTGGGCGCTCACCATCGGCCCTATCCCGGCCCTCGTCCCCGCCGAAAGCATAGCGCGAAACGACGGCGGCTTCCCGCCCCGCCGCAAGCTCCTCCATGAGCCGCGCGTACAATGCCCGTATAGATGCAGCTTTCTCGCCGTTCACAATATACCAGTCCTTTCAGCGTAGTAACATCTATTATACCGTAAGAAGAGCAGGGTAACTACTAAACGGTCACGCTATTTTTGCGCATTCCGGGCCCAAGACCGATTTTGGCTTCCTCACGTACCTCTGAGTACGCTCCGGGGAGCCAAAATAGGCCTTGGACCCGGAATGCATCAAAACTATCGCGACCGTTGAGTAGTTTTGATTTGAGTAGTGACCACAATGCCCTTGAGCCGTAACTATGGTATACTTAAATTACAGAAGGGAGACCGATATCATGAGCGCGAAATATACTGCAGAACAGATCGCTTATTGGTTTATTACATACAATCAAAAGTTCGTTGAGATGAATGAATCGGATTTGATATCACCTCTGAAATTACAAAAATTACTGTATTACGCGCAGGGTTCTTCTCTGGCGTTGAACGGCTATTCTCTTTTCGGCGATCCTCTACTGGCATGGGAATATGGGCCGGTCGTGAGAAGCGTCTATGACGCCTGTAAGGTATTCGGAGCAAGCGGCATAGATCCACAGTCGATGGGCGCTGTCCCCCTCAAACTTGACGCAATGGACGAAGCGTTGCTAAAGGGGGTCTATGATAAATACAATAAATATTCCGCAAGCGGATTGATCAATCGGACGCATTCTGAAAAACCGTGGAGCGAAACGGCGCGAAATCAAGAGATACCACAGGAACTTATAAAAGATTTTTTTGTCAATACCGAATATAGAAAGGTCTTCGACGGCACACTATTTGATGATATACCGATAGCCGAGCCATCCATGAATCGGTAGTCAGGACGCGAAGGCAATACAATCTTGACGAGAGGAGCTTCAGAAGAAAAATCGGAACATTGCAAGCCACCGACCAGTTAAGGCTAATGATGAAGCGAACGGAAAGCTAAAGCAGAGATCATATCATTGCTGGGGTTATGACTTATGTAAAATATAACACACGCGTCGCTGAGCTCGTAAAGCGAATGACCTTGCGCGAGAAGGCGGCTTTTTGTTCGGGGCGCGGCTACTGGTATACGAAGGCTGTCCGGCGGCTTGGGCTTGAGTCCGTCATGCTTGCGGATGGGCCGCACGGGCTCAGGCGGCAGGGCGTGATCGGGAACGCGCTCGGCATCGGCGGCAGCGCGCCCGCGACCTGCTTCCCTACGGCTTCCCTGACGGCCTGCTCGTTTGACCGCGACCTGCTGCGCGAGATAGGCGAAGCGATAGCTGAGGAAGCGGCGGATCAGGGGGTGTCCGTCGTGCTCGGCCCGGGAGTGAACATCAAGCGCGGCCCGCTCTGTGGCCGCAACTTCGAATATTTCAGCGAGGACCCTTTCGTCAGCGGCGAGCTCGGCGCGGCTTTCGTGCGCGGCGTGCAGGGCGCGGGGATCGGCGCGTGCGTCAAGCACTTCGCTGCGAACAATCAGGAGAAGAACCGGATGGTTTCGGACTCCGTAGTGGATGAGCGCGCCTTGCGGGAAATCTATCTCCCCGCCTTTGAGAAGGTAATAAAGACGGCGAACCCGGCGGCTGTAATGTGCAGTTACAATAAGCTGAACGGCGCGTACGCGTCGGAGAACAAGCGCCTGCTCACGGATATTCTGCGGAACGAATGGGGATACGAAGGAGCGGTGGTGAGCGATTGGGGGGCGACGGCGGACAGGGTGGCCGGGCTCAAGGCGGGGCTCGATCTCGAAATGCCGGGCTTCGGCGGATACAACACGCGGAAAGTGATACGGGCGGTGAAGTCCGGAGAGTTGCCGGAAGCCACGCTCGACAGAGCCGTCGAGCGCGTCGTAGCGCTCGCGCTGAGGTATCGTGGCGAACACAAAAGAACCGTCCCCTTTGTGTTATCGTCCCCCTGTGTTCCATACGATCGCCATCACTCCTTAGCGCGGCGCGCGGCTGCCGAGTCGGCCGTGTTGCTTCGCAACGAGGGCGGCGTACTGCCGCTTGCACCCGGCGCGAGGATCGCCGTCGCCGGCGAGTTCGCGCGGCGGCCAAGGTATCAGGGCGCGGGTTCGAGCGAGGTGAACCCCACGAGGATTGACCGCGCGTGGGATGAACTGCTCCGCGATTTTCCGGACGCTGTGTTTGCGCCGGGCTACGCTCTCGACGGCCATAGCGCGGTCGCGGGGAGCGCGAGCGATTCGCGGCCCTCGCTTTCGGCGAAGGAGAGAGCGCTCATAGACGACGCCGTACGCGCGGCGCGCGATGCTGACGTCGCCGTCGTATTTGCCGGTCTGCCGGAGGAGTACGAGAGCGAGAACTTTGACCGGGAGTCGCTCGCCATGCCCGAGGCCCACTCGGAGCTCATACGCGCCGTCTGCGCGGCCAATCCGAAAACCGTCGTCGTCATACAGGCCGGCGCGCCCGTGGATCTCGCGCCCGCCGCCGGCGCCGCAGCGCTGCTGTACGCCTATCTCGGAGGGCAGGGCGGAGGAAGCGCCGTAGCCGACATACTGACAGGCAGGGTCAACCCGTCCGGAAAGCTCGCCGAAACCTTCCCTCTTCGCATAGAGGACACGCCGTGCTACGGGGATTTCGGCTCGGAAAGCCATACGGTGGAATATAGGGAGGGCGTGTTCGTCGGATACAGGCATTACAAGGCGAGAGGAGTACCCGTCGCGTACCCGTTCGGCTACGGGCTCTCATACACCACGTTCGCATACTCGGGCAGGGCGGAGACCGATCTCGGAGACGGTACGAAGCGGGTCTCCGTCAAGGTCACGAATACGGGAGGCCGCGCGGGCGCGGAGATCGTACTGTTCTACGAGTACAACGCGCCGGATTCGCCCGACGGGGCGGGCTCGACTGATGCACCGGATTCATCAGACGCGGCGGACTCGACTGATGCACCGGATTCATCAGGCGCGGCGGACTCGCCCACGCGCGGGCTTCGCGGTTTCAACAAAGTATTTCTCGAGCCCGGCGAGAGCGCCGTGGTCACGGCGGACATTGCCTGTATGACGCGTCCCCCCGTGTCAACCCCCGTATCCTATCGCCCCGGCGGCGCCGTGTCCACTCTCGGCTTCCATGTCGCTGGACTCGGATTTCCTGCCAGCGCTTCGGCGCCTGCGCCCGCGCGCTTCGACGCGGACTCCACGCTCGGCGACATCAAGGGAACGCCGGCGGGCTTCGTTTTCTACCATCTCGTGCGCTTTGCCCTTACGCTTGTATACGGCACGGGGAGAGTGGGCCGCCGCATGACTGCCGGCATAGTGAACGAAACACCGCTGCGCACGATTCCGTCAATGAGCGGGGGACTGCTACCGCGCCCCGTGATAAACGCGCTCATCGCCCTCGCCGGCGCGCGTCCGCGAATCATCCAAAAGTGATATACTGTCGGTGAGGTGAATTATGCATGTATTCCTGACGGGTTTAAGAGGGATAGGCAAGACCACAGTCATAGAGAGGGTCGTAAACGGCGCCCTTTCTGGCGGAACCGTTTCAGCTGATGAGATCACCGGATTTCGCACGGTTTGGATGCGCTCTCGAGAGACGGGATCCGCCTCCGAAGCCCTCTACATACTGCCTTACAAAGCGGAGAGCCCCGTGCCCCGCGCGGGCGCGCGTCCCGTCGCCGAACGCGACGCGGAGAATCAAACGCTCATGATCCATCCTGAGGTATTTGACGAAGACGGCGTAGCCATATTGCGCGCGGCTACAGAGGGAGCGACGCCCCCAAAGATCATCATAATGGATGAGCTCGGATATATGGAGTCCGATTCACCGGCGTTCAGGAGAGCGGTTGCGGACAAGCTGGACGGCGGCGTACCGGTGCTCGGCGTCATGAGATGGGAGCGCAATCCATTTCTCAACGCGGTCGGGACCCACGAAAAAGTTGAAGTCGTCGAAGTAAGCGAGTCAAATCGGGACGCGTTACCGGAGCGATTGACGGAGCAACTCTTCCATGATTGAACTATTTTGCAACAACTCCCACACCACGCCGCCGCGCCGTCACACGCGTTTGACAGCGCGGATTTTTCATGATTGAATTACCCTATGGCTACTTCCGGAATTTTTGAAGGCGTCAGCCCGAATGATGTCGAAAAACTGAAAAAAGCGTTGAAGCTGCATACTCGCGTCATGAAAGACGGCGAGATACTCGTGGACGAGGGCGAGCGGACCGACGTCTTTTGGCTTCTCATCTCCGGCAGGCTACAGGGCGCGCGTTGCTATCGCGACGGCGGCGTCGATCTCGTCCAGCTTTACGCTCCGGGCGACGCCGTGTGCCTCGACGTGGTGTTCACGCGTACGCGCAAGAGCCTGCTGCAGATCAGCTGCGTCAGGTTCGCCGAAGTCGTAGCCGTGGACTGCGACCTCATATTCGGGTCGTCCGTGCGCAGCGCTTTGAAGGACGTCATTACGGGCAATATTCTGAGAATACTCGCCGACGACAGCATGAGAAAACAATACAAGATAGACGTGCTGTACAAAAAATCGCTGCGCGCGCGCGTCAGGACATTCCTGCTCCACATGGCCGAAAAGACGGACAGCCAGTCGTTTGACATCGGCATGGACAGAGAGCAGCTAGCCCGTTTTCTCGGCGTCAACCGCAGCGCCCTGTCGCACGAGCTCAGCCTCATGCGACGCGACGGGCTGATAGGCTTTTCAAAAAGCAAATTCGAACTCCAGCCCGACTTTTACACGACAAAAAATAGCGAAGAAATCCGGAAAGAGTGAGCTCATGAGGTTAAAACGCTTCGGGATATACGACCTTGTCATCATAGCGGTCATGGCCGCGCTCGGCATCGCGCTGAAGCCTGTCGTCACCGTGGCCGTGCACTTTGTCAGCGCGCCGCTCATGATACCGGGCGGCTCGCTCGCGGGCGGCCTCTATATGATGTGGCTCGTGCTCGCGTTTGCCCTCACCGGTAAGTGCGGCGCCGGCACGCTCGTCGGGGCCGTGCAGGCGGTGATGGTGGTGCTGCTGCCGATCCCCGGCTCGCACGGCGCCATGTCGCTCATCAGCTATACCGCGCCGGGCCTCGCCCTCGACATTCTCATGTTCCTCATGCTCGTCTTGCCGGGGCGGGATTTCGACCGGCTCGCTTCATTCTTTGGCGGCCTCGTCGCGAACTTGGTCGGTACGCTGATAGTCAATCTAATCTTTTTCAGGCTCCCGCCGCTCTTTCTGCTCGTCACCATATGCGCCGCAGCTCTGTCCGGCGGCATAGGAGGCCTGATCGTATGGGAGCTTTATAAGGTGGCGAAGAAATATAGGTTGGTCAGGTGAAAAGGAAATTGAATAAATCTACGATAATCATCATCGTCGTCATCGCGGCGCTTGCCGCTCTGCTCGCGGTTTTCTCCGCGCTCAACAGACAGGATACAGGCCTTGGGTCAGAGGCTGCAAGGGGCGGCGATAGCGTCGGGGCGGGTACGCTCACGGTCATCGCGGACGGCAAAGCCATAAAAACGTATTCGATCGACGACCTGAAATCTTTCCCGCCTGTTACTGTTCAAAAGGATATAGCGAGCGGCAAGCACGACGACGAAAGCGGCTTGTTCACAGGCGCGCCGCTTGAGGACGTGCTTGACGCCGCCGCGCCCGGTTGGCGGAGCGTGTACAAGGAGTTTATCTTCCGCGCGGAGGACGCCTTTACCTCCTCCGTGTTCGCTTCCGATATAGAGAAGGGCGACAATGTCCTCATCGTATATGAACAGGACGGCGCGCCCATACCCGGCGGAGGCGAAGGCGGCAAAGGCCCGCTCAGGGTACTCATAGTAGACGACGAATTCGGCAATCGCTCCGCGCAGATGCTTGTTTCTGTTGAGATGAAAAAATGAAATCGGATCAGATGGATGGAGGAAGAAGCGCGATCGAATCGAGTTCCCGCCGCGCTCACGAAAATACAAATAACGAAGCGTCCCGGTCTCAGGTTTCGGACGGCGAAGGAGCGAGTGAACCCTTCGCCATCGAGATGAACGGGCTCGGCTTCACGTATTCATCCGGTGAAAGTGAGGGCTCGACGCGGGCCGGTCAGCCTGCTTTTTCCCTGCGCGGCGTCAATCTGGCCATCCCAAAGGGGACGGTAAGCGTCGTTATCGGGCCTTCGGGCTGCGGAAAGACGACGCTGCTCCGCTGTATGACGGGGATAATTCCTTCTATAATAAAGGGCTCCCTTTTCGGTTCCGTGAAATTGAACGGGCGTGAAATTGCCGGGAGGGGAAACGGGGAGTCGGGATCCTCCGCTATCGCAGGGCCGAATGAAATATCCTTAACGGCGGGCCTTGTGATGCAGGAACCCGATCACCAAATATTCATGACTACCGTCGAGGACGACATAGCTTTCGGGCCCGAAAACAGGATGGCCGCGCCGGGCGAGATACGCGCTGAGGTCAACGCGTGTTCGCGCTTTGTCGGATTGCCTAGCAGGCTCACGGACGATCCCTCTACGCTGTCCGGCGGCGGGAAACAACGCCTCGCGATAGCCGGGATTCTCGCGTCCGCGCCTGACATACTGCTGTTCGACGAGCCCGTGGGCGGTCTCGATGACAGCGGCCGCGCGATGTTCGCAACACTCATATGTGAGCTGAAGGAGATCGGCAAGACCATCGTCATAGTCGAGCACGACTACGAGGAATTCTCGTATGCGGACGTCTGGATACTGATGAAACACGGCGAGATAATAAGCGCCGCGCCCCCGAATGAAACAGATCGCGGGCTTTTGGAGGGGGAGTTATGGCGCTGACCGCCTCAAATCTCACTTTTTCATACGGGCTTGCGGGCGCTCCTCCCGCGCTCAATGGCGGAGAAAACCGCGCCAGCGCAGGAACACAAAAGAACCGTCCCTCCGTGTTCCCGCAGTCTACGTCCGTCTTCCGCGATTTCAACGCGGAATTTCCGCGCGGCGTGGCGACAGCCGTGACGGGCCCGAACGGTAGCGGCAAAACGACGCTCGCCCGCTTGCTTGTCGGTATACTGAGACCGCGTTCCGGGGAGGTATACATAGACGGCAAGCCTGTGCGCGGGATGACGCTGACCGAAGTCGGCGGCCAGATCGGCTACGTCATGCAGGATACCGGGCGTCAGATATTCAAAACCACGGTAGCTGACGAGATGATGTTCGGCTTGCGCAACATCGGCGTGGAAAGAGGCGACGCCGCGAAATTGTCGGATGAATACCTTGAACTGTTCGGACTGTCGGATAGAAAGGGGGACTTCCCGTTCGCGATGAGCACGGGCGAGCGCCAGCGGCTCGTTCTCGCCGCCGTGCTCGCGATGAAACCGTCCTATCTGGCACTCGACGAACCCACGGCGTCGCTCGATCCGGGCCGGCGGCGCGTCCTCGGAAGATACCTGTCGGACATAATAGCAAGGGACGGCGTCGGCGTCGTTCTTATAAGCCACGACAAGAAGTTTGTAGCGGACTACGCCGACAGGGCCATAGAGCTGGCGCCCGAGGGTGAACGATGAACGCGGGCGCCCGAGGGCTCAGATGTTTAGACCCGAGGCCAAAACTAGCGATGATGGCGACGGTGTCCACGCTCTGCCTGCTGACGGAGAACATCGCATTTCTGCTCGCCGCGCTCTGCGCCCTGTTCGTAACGCTCGCGGCCGGCAGGGCTGATTTCGCGCTTCTTCGGCGAAGGTGCAGGACGATTTTTATTCTCATCATCTCTCTGTTCGTCATACAATCGATATTCGCCGCGCCTGCCTCAAAGAGCATAGCCGAGACATACGGAGGCCTCGCGGCGGCCATAACAGGCGGCTCGGACACGCCGTTGATTCACATCGGCGGCCTCTCCCTGCTTCACACATCGGGCGTGCTGCTCGCGTCCGTTCTCGCTCTCCGGCTCCTGATCGTCGTCGTTTCAGCGCAGATAGTGCTCGAAGGGGAAGTGCGCGACTACATGCTGGCCTTTACGCAGATGAAACTGCCGTATGAACTGGCCTTTATGGTAGTAATGGGGCTTCACTTCCTCCCGATACTTCGCGAAGAGGCCCTAAACGCATACCACTGTATGCAGCTGCGCGGCGTCGATTTCAAAAAGTCGAGCCCGGCCGCGAAGACAAAAGCCTACGCCGGCCTCTGTCTGCCGATGCTCGTGGGAACGCTGCGCAGAGCGGATGAAATGTCAGTAGCGATGGAACTGCGCGGTCTGCGCGCCATGCCGGGCCGCACGTATATGCGCCGGCTCACAATGAACAGCGTAGACATCGCCGCAACGCTGATCTGGCCCGCCGCGTTGGTAGCCGTGTTCATGATCCTGACCAACCGCTAAAACCCCGGCGTTTTCATACGGAGCGATATAATTCAATAATCGAACGCAATTATTCTGGCGTGTGTTAAATTATTGTTGAGCTTCTCCTGACGTTATATTATGCTATAATCAAACACATAAAGCAAGCCAATGTGTTTGATTGGAGAAAATGGTGTTGGATCTATCCGAAAAAATCCGCAGTATCATAGTCAATGCGGGCGGTGTTGCGAGAACCTCTGATTTCAATGCGGCGGGGTTCGCTAACTATTCCGTATCCGAGCTGTGCAGACGCGGTCTAATTGCCCGTGTGCGAAGCGGCTATTATGCACTTCCGGAGCAGGAGCAGCGCGAAGAAGAGACTCTGGCGCAGTTGTTCGGTGACGGAATCGTATGCTACGATTCCGCCTTATTCCATTACGGATATAGTGACAAGGCTCCGCTTGAGTGGCACATGGCGTTCCCGCGTAGTGTCACGCGGTCGCGTTTTGACACAGGATATCCTCCGGTGCATTGTTATATGGTTCAAAAAAATATTCTTGACCTGGGCGTGACGACCGGCGATTGGGAAGGTGTATCGCTCAAGGTATACGACCGTGAGCGCATCATTTGTGACAGCTTCAAGCGCCGCGCGCAGATGGATAGCGAGACGTTCATCAAAGCGGTCAACGCATATGCTGCCGATGATAAAAAGAATCTTATGAATCTCTCCGACTACGCAAGAAAACTGCGTGTCTATACCAAGGTAACGGAACTGATGGAGGTGCTTCTTAATGGCTGACAGGGCGACATCCGTACTTGCGCGGTTAAAAAATAAGGCAATGGAAACCGGACGGAGTAACCAACTGTGTCTGCAACTGTTTTGCCAGGAAGAGTTCCTGCGCCGGTTGCAACGATCTCGGTATGCCAACAATATGATTCTCAAGGGCGGCCTGTTTATCTATGCGCTGACCGATTTTGACAGCCGTGTGACTGTGGATGTGGACTTCTTGCTCCAAAGTATCCCGGGCACGCCGGAAAAGCTGAAGCCGGTCTTGGATGAGATTATCTCTGCTAACACAGGCAATGACTTTGTCACGTTTGAAGTCACAAAGGTTGATTCGATTGCCATAGCAAAGAAATACGCGGGCATCGGCGCTACAGTCATCGCGAGAATCAAGAATACTCGTATTCCTTTTGGCATTGATTTCGGAGTCGGTGACGTCATCGTGCCAAAGCAAGAAAAGCGCCAAATCCCCACACAGCTCGATGATTTCGAGTCGCCTTTGGTCAGCGCCTATTCTGTTGAGACTACGATTGCGGAGAAGCTGGATGCCATATTTATATTGATGGAATACTCCAGTCGGATGAAGGACTATTACGATATTCTTTACCTTTCCCGCAAATTTGACTTTGACGGAGCCACTTTCAAGGAAGCGATAGCGCAAACCTTCGTTAACAGAAACCGTGAGTTTGGAGAGGAGCAGTTCGAGCGATTTCTGGCGCTCGGTGATGACGCCGCTATGCAAAAAAAGTGGGCGGCATTTTTGAGGAAAATGGATGTCTCCGAATATGATTTTTCGGAGGTAATGAAGGCTCTCGATGCGTTCCTTAACGATATTGTCATAGCCGCTGTTTCCGGGCAGAAATTCACCAAGTCATGGAAGGCCTCGGATGGCCGGTGGCTGCAAACACGCAAAAATTGAACTGTGCTAAAGCCTCATCTCCGCCTCGCCGTGCCGAATCTGATCTGGCGTCTATAATGTATTTCCCAAAAATAAATCGCGTGTAAGTTGTTAGGATAACATACAAATGCGATGTTGCTCATATAAAATACAAATATGACCGTCATTGTGGGTTGCGGGTGGAATGGCTACGAGTTTTGGATACGATAGCATTTCACGTAGCATGTTCCACTATTCCGTAGCGTCAGGCATATACTCCACGTTGCGTGCAGAGTCGGATCTTCGCGGGGAATTACCTCCGTCCAGTCTTGTCAGGCTCCTCAGGCGGTTTATCAGGAAGGAGTGGTTAGACATGAGTTATAAATTACTTCGCATTCACAACATTGAAAAGAGCAGAGCGTTCGCGTTTGTACTGGCCTTGGTTTTGGCTGTCAGCCTTATCCCTGTCATCGGGGCGGCGGCCTATGACGATACCAGCGTAGCCTATGCGGAGCAGCCCAACCAGACTGGCAATTGGACTGACTGGCAGAATTACGACACAAGTTGGTACATATCGGGAACTCCGTACAACATCAGTAACGCGGCGCAGCTCGCGGGTCTTGCCGCGCTCGTCAATGGTACGGCGCAGTTCACGACAGGTGGGCCGGTTCAACCACCTGTGGATTTTGCGGATGATACAATCACGCTTACCGGTACCGCCAGCGACTACGATCTATCCGCCCACTACTGGACGCCGATCGGCGGTGGCGGCGCGGTCGCTGCGGGCGTTCCGAACGCGCCGGCCTTTTCCGGCGGTTTTGACGGGCGGTACAACGGAGCGACGGGAGGCGGCCCACAGATCGCGAACATGACGATAGATCCAAATCTACTCACTCTGGGCAACGGAGGCTTTGGCCTCTTCGGATTCGTCAACGGAGGGTCCATCGTCAACGTGTCCGTCAGTGGCGGCGCAATTTCGCATCCAAGCCCGAAGGCCACCTTGGTTGGCGGCGTTGTGGGCTACATCTACGGCAACGTGGCCAACTGCCACAGCTCCGTTACGATCAATCTGCCCGGCTCGTCGTCGAGCAGCGCGTCCAACATCGGCGGCGTCGTAGGCGCGATAGAGTCCAAGACCACCAGCTCGCCGGACGACCTATATATCTCGTACGCCGAGAACACGGGCGGTATCGCGGGCGGCACGCGCGTAGGCGGCGTCGTCGGCTCGGTCTACGCCTCGAACAACGGCGGAGTCCTCGTCAGCGCCAGCTACAACAGCGGCACTGTGGATCAGTACGTATCGGGTTCGAAGGACTACGCGGGCGGCATCGTTGGCTACTGCCAGGGCTATCTCTCCCAGGTCGCCAACATGGGAGGGGTGACCGAACGCGTGAGCGGACACTACATCGCCGGGATCGCAGGCCTCATTCAGGGCTATGAGATTCCCTACGGCAGCATCAAATATTCGTACAGCAACGGTCCGGTCAGGGGCGACGCGAACTACTCGCAGGCGCTGTTTGCGACCGCCGACAGCAACGCGAACGCGATTATAACGGATGTGTTCTGGGGCAACGGTTCTGTGATTGACCAGGCTACCGGCTCCTCCTGGGGAACGGATACCGACGTCCTCAAGCTGACGGACGCTCAGTTCGCCAATACAGCTCCCGTGACGACGAGCGCTGTTACGGACTACCTCGTCAACATCCTGAATACGCCGTCTACTCCCACTGCGGTATTCGCCGCGGGTACGGACACGCCAGTGATCATCTACCCGGCGTACGCGAATACGCATACCATCTCCCCAGCCGCGTTGGCGGGGGACCTTGACCCAGCCGATGGCAGCGCCGTATTCCTCGACGGCACGGCTGCCGCGGGCGGGACCGGCACGAGAGCGGCGCCGTACAACAACTTCGCGGACGCCGCCGCGGCTGCGAATCGTCTCAGCCAGAGCATCTATATCAGAGGCCCGGTCACGGTTTCCGGTACGGAAACGTGGTCGCTCAACACAGGGCTAAAGCTCTATCGCAGCAGCATTTTCACGGGATTCCCGGTGACCGTTGCTAATGGAGGCAACCTGACGCTTACGAACATCACGGTCGACGGCAACTGGGTGAATGGTGGCGGTAACGTCTCTGTCTCAAGCAAGTCGCTGTTCGGCGTGAGCGCCGGAGGTACGCTTACCGTCGGAGACGGCGCCGTGTTGACAAACAATTTTGCAGATAGCGGAAGCGCTGTGCGCATCGACGGAGGCGCGGCTACGGTAAACGAGGGAGCGTCGATTACGAGCAATCAGGCCATCGCCAACGGCGGCGGAGTGGCGGTATACTCGCCGACGACGCCCACTGCGGTAAACGGAGCATTCACAATGAACGGCGGCACGGTCGGCGGCAACAAGGCGCAGCTTGGCGGCGGCGTCTATAGTCAGACCAATTCCGTGATGACGATCACGGGCGGCACGCTCAGCGGAAACACCGCGACAAGGAACGGCAACGGCATCTATGTGTCCGGCAATACGTCCGCCTCTCGGCCGTCAGAGCTGTTTCTTGCGCCCGCGTCGACGCTGACATTCGGCAGTAGTGACAACATCTATCTGCCGACCGGTGTTGTGTTCGGTGTGAGGGTGACGCTGACCAGCAATGTCTATGTTACCTGTGAAGACCCGACGACGGAGGACAGGCTCGTAGCGGTTATAAGAGACGAAACTATCGCATTCGATAGTTTGGATTACTTTGTTTACTATAATGATAGTGCGCACACATTTAATGTTGATGACGACTACAATATTATTTTAGAATCTTAATTTGATAACGGCTTACGAACGCCAAGGCGTGACAGCGTCTTGGCGTTCGTAAGTTTATGAGAAAATTGTATAAGTAAGGAGTTTTTTATGGTTTATATGCATAAGGCTCGGCGCTTTTTTGTCGCCATGATAGCTTTCATATTGTTATTCGGCATGAACTCGATGGGTGCTTATTCCGACATGCCCGTGGATACACAAGGCGGTGTTTCGACTCAATCAGACGAAATTACAGTGGAACCAGGCGGTACTGCGACTATTGATATTGGGATTAGTAATGTTCCTTGCGCATATCGCTTTATATCTATAAATGCGACATTTCGAGACAGTAGATATCAATCTACTAGTAAATTACCTACTGAGGTTTTTGCTACAATATCTTCTACAGCTGGTACTGACATAGTACTCAATCAAAGCTTGCCTTCAATTATGAGCAGACTTCAGATCGCGTCAGCCACTGGCGTAGCTAACGGTGGTAATGGTGATACTGGCAGACTGATAAGGATTGGAAATACATCAGGACCCGGTGGAGAGATTTACAATGGGAATTTATGTACGTTGACTTTGAAAATTCTTGACAGTGCGCCTGATGGAACATATACTGCCGATTTTAATATTATTGCCGTTAATTCTGATTCCGGTTCAGGAAGCAATGGCGCTTTAAATTCTGACGAGCTTGCATCCTTTAAAAATACCGCAACCTTAACCCCTGTCACAAAGATGATTACAGTTCAATCCGCCCCCGGGCACCGCATCACGGCAACACAGGGTACGAACGGCACGATATCGCCCGTCGAGGGCGTTCTGAACAGCGTCGGCGTACTCACGGTCAACGAAACTTCCAACGCGGCTTTCACCATTGAGCCGAATATAGGGTACAGCATCGACACCGTGACGGTCGATGAGGCCACCGTCAGTCCCCCTATTGATGAAGCAGATCGCAAGTACGAAGTAGACAGTGCGACTGGTATCGGGACATACACGTTTAGAAATGTAATGCGGGATCACACGATCACCGCCACCTTCAAGGCGCTACCTTACATCACGGTCAGCGCCGGAACGGGCGGCACGATGGCGGCCATATCGGGCGGCACGCTCACAAGCGGGAAGCTCTATCTGCCCGGGAAGTCGACGGACGCGGCTTTCACGATCACGCCCGACGCGGGCTACATCATAAAAGAGCTGAGGGCGGACAATGTGCTTGTACAGGCGTCGGACGGACCGGATAGTCCCTATACGATCGACGGATCCGGCGTGGGGACCTATACGTTCAAGGACGCGAATGAAAACCATACCCTTGCCGCCACGTTTGAAGACGCGATACAGCTCAGCAGCCAGTCGGTCAACTTCGGCAACTTCTACATGAAAAATTTTATGGCGCAGACAAAGACCGTGACCGTATACAACAATGGCTATATGCCCGTCAATGTGACGCCGCCGAACATTTCGGAGATCAAAATCAACGGGACGGCTACGGACGCCGCCATCTTCGGCGTCTCTGCGGGCAGTTACCAACAGACAATCCCCGCTAAAGACTCCGCCACTTTTGAGGTGACGGCGCAGGGCAATCTTCCTCTCGGCGAGTACGCCTGCAAGCTATTGATACCCGTGGCGTCAAGGACGTTCACCTTGCCGGTAACACTGAACAGCTATCATCGTATATACAATGTGTCGTTCGATCACGGTAAACTCTATTCGTATAATGAGATCAACCGTGATAATAGATTTGAGATTCCGCATGGAGGCTACCTGGATTTTGATGGTATGGCTCCGGGGAACAAATTTCAAACGTACAATGTGACATATTATACAATCGACCCCGGCTACAGGCTCACGGATATCGACGCGAGCTTCGTAGATCCGAATGGCGTGGAGCACCGGATGGATTCGCTACCTAAGGGTCAGCTCATAAATGGCCTTAACCGCTACTACACCGCGCTTTTCGCCGATGATCAAGGCGATGTATACAAAGGCTATGAAGCATACGGCCAGGGCGACATCTACATCTACGCCACTTTCGCCGCGCTGCAATACGACTTTACCCAGACGCAGGCTATTCCGGCGGGCGCCAAAGTCGAGATCACCTCTGTCAGCAACGGCGGCGCCACTCTGAATGATTTCGACATCGCGTCCATCGACGCTTTCAGCGACGTCACCTTCACCGTGACTCCGCCGAGAGGCCAGCATGTGTCCGCGCTTTCCGACAGCGGGAATGCCGTGGACACGTCGGAATTCTCTGTTGACGCGAACGGCAAAGCGGTCTATATCACCAAAAACATCACAGCTTCGCATCAGATCGTACCGGACTTCGTGCCCAACGAGTTCACCGTGAGCTTCGACGCGAACGGGGGGACGGCTTCATACAATAGCCTGCCGGTGACTTTCGGCGACCGGTACGGCGACCTGTCAGATACGAACCAGCTACCCACCGCCATCCACCCGGAGGGCTATACCTTCGGCGGTTGGTGGACGAAGGCCGACGGCAAGGAGATTGCGGCGGACTACGAAGTCGTGGACGGCAACGCCATAGTGGACGTGGGCTACGCGCACACGCTCTACGCGAAGTGGATCGTGCCGCCGCCTCCGGAACCGCCACTCTTAAAGGACGATGAGACCGGTATCACCGCAGAGACGGACGAGGGCGTGCTGCCCGAAGGGACGACTCTCGTAGTCTTGCCGGTGACGCTAGGCGCGTCAGACGCGATCGGTTCGGAGAAGTACGGCGTGGCTAAGGATATCCTTGCGGACATCGGTACGAATTTCCGGCTTTACGACATCTCGCTTTATTTGGACGGGAAAGAGCAGCAGCCGCAAAATGGCGGCAAGGTCAAGGTGTCGATCCCCGTGCCGGCCGGCATGGACGGCGCTAGGGCGTCGGTGTACCGTATCGAAGACAGTGGCGGCAGGACTCTAATGGAAAGCGCGCTCAACGGCGGTTATTTGACATTCCAAACGGATCATTTCAGCCTATACGCCATAGTGGAGCGGTACGCAACGCCTGGAACGGGAAGTTTCCCGCTCGTAAGCAGCGTCAACGTGATTAGCGTTGCGCAGGGCAATGCGGCCATCGTCAAGCTGAACACGGCGGGCGGCACGAGTCGAACTGCCAAGGTGGGCGACAAGCTCTCCAAAGTGAAGAAGCCCGTCAAGAAGGGCTACACGTTCAAGGGCTGGTACACGAAGGCCAAGGCCGGATCCAGGCTCGCTGGTTCCTATGTCATAAAGAAGAGCTCGAAGATCTACGCGCAGTGGACCGCGAAGAAGTTCAAGGTACTGTACAATGCGAACAAGGGCAAGCTGAAAGGCAAGAAGTACAAGACCGTGACATACGACTCAAAGTACGGCAAGCTTGCGGCGCCCACGCGCGAAGGCTACAAGTTCTCAGGCTGGTACACGAAGGCTAAAGGCGGCGTGAAGATAACGACTGGCAGCAAGGTGCATATACTAAAGGCCACAAAGCTGTATGCACACTGGAAGAAATAGTAGTAAAATTGTATTGCCGGGGCATTCCGCCCCGGCAGTGAAGAAATGTACGGAAAAGAAGGGGTGGATGTTATGATCTACCGTAGGAATTATCTGCTCAGGCGCTTGGCGGCGTCTTTGCTTTCACTTGCGCTTATATTCACTCTTCCCGGCTTGCCGGGCGGCGGTGATGACGTCTATGCCAAGGGCAACCTCGCAGATGGCGACTCCGTAAAGAACGTTCTCGTATACGTGAGGAACAGCGCGGGGGAAGACATCCTGCTCTCGCGTCTTCCCGTATCGGGGATGCTGGACTATCTGAACGACAATTTTGCCACGCTTGGCAAGGTGCACAACTACGCGATCTTAGACAATTTCGTGACGACGGTCCATCAGGAAGCGCAGGGCTTCACGGTGAACGGGCTGCTCGACTACGCTCTGGCGCAGTCGGCCATCTCCTCCGCCGCCTCGGGTTGGGGGCTCGGGTTCGCGGGGCAGGATTCCGTCTCGTTCTGGGAGATCGACGGCGGAGGCTTCGACGCGGCCGACACCTACACGTACCAGTCCCTCTACGGCGTTCCAAGGTACAACTTCCCGGCGCTCTACACGAACTTTACCAGCGGCACAGGAGGTTCTTATAGCTATAAGGATAAGGATGCAGTGTGGGAAAGCCGGGCGCCCGAGGAGGCCATCCTCTCGATCACGGCCTACTCATCGCGCTATGGGCTGCTTAAGAATGCGCCGGCGGACGTGGAGGGGTATTATGACAGCCTCGGCCTGCTCGATACGGCGCGCACGATGCGCCTCATGCTGCCACAGACGCAGGACGACTTTGACAACGTACGCCCGACGGCCATGAACAGCCGCTACGGCATCACCTACATCCGCTACAACATGGCGGCGCCGCCGGCCATCGCGTCGTCTGGGACGGTGGCGAAGCCCACATGGACGGCCATAGACGGCGACGCGGATACGGAAGACGCGTACGAGGCGGGCTACGCGTACTTCACGTTCCATTGCGGGACGCAAGGCGCGGCCATCCTCTACAACGACAGCAGCCAGGCCTCCTACATGCCCACAGCCGTGTGGGATGGCCAGCCCTTGAAGGTGAAAAAGAACAACGGCAAGCCGGCTATGATGAACATCCTCGCCGTTAAGGAGGGGTATACGGACGCGGGCGTGGTCAAGGCGTCGAGCGTGGCCGAAGGCGAATACACGGAAGAAGTCTCCCCGGACGCGGACGTCTGGGACGGCGTGTCCGTCGATACCGCATGGTATGACAATCACGAAAGCGATACATCGTACGAGATAGGCGCGGCCGCCCAGCTCGCGGGGCTATCCGCGCTGACAAACCGCAAAATCGATCCCGTGGAGTTCGCGGGCAAGACCGTGCGCCTGACGCGCGACATCCATTTAGACCGCAAGGAATGGACGCCCATAGGCGACGATCAGAATGAAGGAGAGGAAAAGGCGCAAGGTTATCTCGATGCGAGCAAATACTACACCTTCAAAGGCGTTTTCGACGGCGGGGGCCACAAGGTCTCGGGCGTCAACTTCCGCACTGAACGGCTCATTGGCGAGGGCCTCGGCTTTTTTGGCTATCTGTCCGGGACAGTGAAAGGCCTGACGGTCAGCGGCAGGAACGAGATGGTCTGGGGCGATACGGCTCCCGTCAAGATCGGCGGCATCGCAAACGAGGCGCTCGCAGGCGCGCAGATCGAAGACTGCGTGAACCTCATGGAGTTGACGTCCAACGTGGACTACCGCAGTGTAGCGGGCGGCATATGCGCCAACCTTGACAACGGCGCCGTGATCAGGGGCTGCGTGAACTATGGGAAGATCACAACGGAGAGCCGGGCCGGCGGCGGCATCGCGGGTATATGCAATGGGAGTGTTTACGATGCGTCCAACTATGGCAAGATCGTAGGAATGAATATGGTCGGCGGTATCGCAGGTGAAGATCATGCTTCTGTTGCCACGGGCAAGCTCTATGGCTGTGAGAATTACGGTACGATTGAAATCTTGCAGGGCTATACGCAAGGGGTGATCGCAGGTGGGATTGCAGGCAGGGTGTCCTTAGCCGAAAATTGTGTGAACCGGGCGGATATCAATGTTCCGGGTGTGCTCGGCGAGGGCAAGGCGACGAACTGCAGGAACTACGGGGAGATCAACGCCGCCGCCGGGATCGTGTATTCCGGGAGCGCGACGGGTTGCGAGAACTACGGCGAGGTCAACGGCGGCGCGGGCGTCATATATTCCGGCAGCGCGGCGAATTGTGCGAACTACGGTAAAGTGGCCTCAAGCGGCAGCGCAGCCGGCGTCACACGGTCGGGTTCGGCCACTTCCTGTCTGAACGCGGGGGAGGTCACAGGCACGGACGCCGCCGGCGTCACGCTGAGCGGTAGCGTGGTATCCTCTGTGAACTACGGTACGATTCGAGCGAGCGGGAGAGGCGGCGGCCTCGGCGTAAATCCGTCCTCTATCGAGGCCTCGTACAATATGGGGCGGGTGACGGCGGTGGACAGTGGCGCGATCCCCATCGGCGGGCTCGCGGCGACCGTATCCGGCAGTGTCAGTAAGTCTTTCGACATGACGGGGCAACCGCTGTTTGATAGCGTCGGAAGCAGCGCGTTTGCGAACGTATACTACCTCGCAGGTACGACTCCCGTAGCCTCGGGCGTAGCGCCGTCCGGTCTCGAAGAGCAAACGCTCGCGCAGATGAGGACGCGGAGCAGAGTGGACAGCTATCTCGGCGCGTACAGCGGGAGCGCCGGAGGCGGCGCCGGCAAGGGCAATTTCATTTGGATGAACGAAACCCCCGGCAGGGACGGTACGGGACTGCCCGCGCTGTATTGGCAGCCTTTAGACTATAAGGTACAGATGGAACCGGCGTCGGCCACTCTCACGGTGAAGGATTCGATGGGCGCCACCGTAACGCCGCTTTCTTCTGAGCCTGTTGCGGGCGGCAAGGCGTATACCTACCGGATGCTGCTCGGCGCGGCATATGACGTTTCGGCGCAGGTTTCAGGATATCTGCCCTACGCGGACAATATCCGTGTGACGGGGGAAACGCCTGAGGAAAAGATCACGCTCATCCGGAGCATGGTGGATGAGAGCCGGCCCTCGGAGGTCGTGCTCAATTGGTCCGGCGATCCCGGTACGACGCAGTCCGTCACGTGGACGGACAATTCGGGCGGCTCCCAGGCGGCGCAGTACGTTCCGGTCAGCGCCTGCCCGCTGCCGTCTCAGGCGGGAAGCACGGATCCCTTCGTCATTCTCGGCGCCGACGCGCGTATAAAGAGCAAGGTGGCGACCGTAAAGACGGTCGGCGCCAATCCAGGCAAGGCTTATTACACGGCCGCTATAGACGGGCTCACTCCCGGCGTGCCCTACTATTACAGGGTGGGGAAGCCGGGCAGGTGGTCCGATGTCCATACTTTCACGACCGCTTCGCGCAGCAAGAATGAGAGCTTCAAGTTCCTCTTACTCGGCGATGTGCAGCGCGACACGGAGACTGCGGACAAGGAGTACCCGCAATGGGGCCAGCTGCTCAAAGACGCATACGCGAGGAACGCGGACGCGAAGTTCGGCCTTATGGCGGGGGACATGGTGCAGAGCGGCTCGGACGCGCAGGACTGGAAGTATTTCCTCTCATACGCGCAAAACGCGTTTTCGGAGATTCCCCTTATGCCAACCATCGGCAACCACGAGAGCAATTTCACGGGCGGCAAGCCGCTGTGGTATCTCGATATCTTCAACCTGCCGAAGAACGGGCCGGAGGGGTACTCAGAGGAGTTCTATTCCTTCGACTACGGCAGCGTGCACGTCACGGCCCTGAACTCGTGGGCGCTTTCGAGTGAGCAGGATATATTCGACAAGGACGGCAACGTGAAGAACCAGGCTGAGTTGGACAAGATTAATAAATGGATCAAGGACGATCTCACGGCGGCGTCCGGCGCGAAGTTTCGCGTGGTGACGCTGCATCATCCGGCCTATCCGATGGCGGGCGACAGTGAGTCGGACCGCGTGCGGGCGTACTGGGAGCCGCTGTTCGTGGAGGGGGGCGTGGATCTCGCGTTTGTCGGCCATCAGCACGTCTACGGCAGGACGGAGCCGCTTAATGACGGCAATGTGGACACGCGGCGCGGCGTGACCTGGGTGATGGGCAACTCCGGGCTGAAATACTACGATACGGCGGATGATACGTACTGGCCCGTGCTGAAATTTCGGACGTCCACATATCAGGTGGTCTCTGTTGCGGGTGACCGCATAGGTATGAAGACATACGACCGCGACGGCCGTCAGCTCGACGAATGGACAAAAACGTCGATCGCTCCCGATCAGCCGGGCGACGTGAACGGCGACAACCGGACTGACATGGACGACGTGGCGGCGGTCAAGGCGGCCACGCTTTCGGGCGGGGCGTACGACGAGACGCTCGACGCGAACGGCGACGGCAAGGTGGACATCCGCGACGCGCAGTACATCCAACTGATAGTAAAGGGCGCGGTGTAACAAAAGGAAATAACGAGATGAATAAGGCAAGCAATATGATGAAGATATCAGGGCAAAAGAGGGCGATCCACGCGTCTGTGTTGCGAGTGGTGGGGCGGTTCGCGATATGCGCGCTGCTTGTCGTCGCTCTGGCCATATGCCCGGCCATCCCGGGCGCCCCCGATGGCGGACCGGGCAGCCCATTTGGCGCGGATGAGGCCTACGCGAAGACAAATGAGGCGCCCGGCGCCGAAACCCTCTTCGTCTACGCGAAAAACAAAGAGGGCAAGAGCGTTTTCCTGAAAGCGTTCAGTCTGTCGGAGTTGAAAGCTTTGCAGCACGGCCCGGGCGGTATGGGTGACACGGTGGGTACATACCAGTATTCCGCCACCGACAACTTTCCTGACAAGGTGTATACGGAAAGCAAGGGATTCACGATTCCCGAACTGATATCGAAGACGGCGGCGGAGTCGTCCGCGTCCGGAGCTGGAGCGGTCAGTTTCTCGACGGCGAGCGACAGGATAGGCCTTATGGCGGCGGATTCAGGCGGCAACTACACCCGCACATATACCTACGGGGATCTGTACGGCAAGCAGGGGTATTTCTACCCCGGCCTGCTCGCGGACATGAACGGCTGGACGGTGGATTGGGAGATCACGGGCAGTGGATACAATCCGCAGAGCCAAGAGCCGATGCCGCTCGGCGTTTACATGCAAAATCACATGGCTAGCGACGCAACGTATCAGCAAAAAGTCGCGGTCTCAAACGGCGGGATAGCGATGGACGCCATCCTTGCGGTCGATAAGGTCTCAGACAGGATGCACGTTCTCAAGGATGGATATAGCAAATCCTCAAGCGATATCCTCTCGGGCGCTCTCTCGAGTGAGCTCACGGATGAGGAGGCGCTGACGATCTGCATACCACAGACGCCGGACGCGCTCTTCTCCGGCAACCGCACTATGTATCATTATTTCAAATGGGTCTATAATATCCGCCTCGACATGGCGGCCTTGCCGGCTCTGGCCTCCGGCGGCGTCGTAGCGGCGCCCGAAGCAACCGTGAAGCTGAGCGAATCAAACCCGGACGAAGTTGAAATAACACTCACCACAGACACGGAAGGCGCGGATATCTATTACTACTGCGGCACAGAGGGCAGTCTCGATTGCCCGATGAAGCCGTATCCGGGCGTGACTGTCACCGCGTCCGCCATAGGGGCCAGCAATAGCAAACCGCTCAAAGTATACGCCGTGGCTGTGAAGGAAGGCTGGGAGGACGAAGGTTCGCGGCTTGTCGCATCCTATCCCGCCAAGGCCCCGACGCTCGCCAGGCCGTCCACTTCGGCTCCGGGCCAGGCTGTCGTCATAACGGGTAGCGGCGTATCTGCGGACGTGTGGGCCGATTGGGCCTCGAAGCTAGCCACGACCTCGAAGCTCGAACACTCGAGCGGAGGATCGGTAGGCGTGACGCCCGGCGGGCTGACGATCAGCAATGACCCTATGCGCGTCACGGTGGGCGGCGATCTGATAACGGACAGCGGTGAGTACAAGCTCACGCTCGACTCAAACGGCTACGCGCTGACGACAGTCAGTTTCTCGGTGCGCAAGACGCCTCCGCCTATCGCCGCCGTGACGGCGTACTACGGCGAACGCATAGATATCCCTGTCTCCGATCCTTCATATCTGTCTGCGGTGAACGGCCTGTCGGTCAGGACGAAAGGCGAATCTACAGAATATAATATAGGCGGCTCGTACTTCGCCAAGTCCCCCGGGATGATATCGATCAACCCGGCTTACTACAGCGCTCAGGGTTCGCGGATGAAGGCGGCCGGACAGTATATCGTCACACTGAGCGCGTCGGGATATTCCCCCGAGGTGGAGGTCCCCATCGACCTGAAGCCGCCGGGCGACATCCCGTCAGGCAGCTTTTCCTACGGGCTCGCGTCGGATAGCCCGACAATGTACGCGGGTGGCAAGGTGGGCGTCACGGCGTCCCTGACGTCCGGCAGCGGCGCCTTCACATTCTACGCGGGTGAGTACCGCATTACTCTCCCGGCAGGTTTTTCCGCATCCAATATCAAGACGAAGAACGGCTGGGAGTACGGGACGTCACAGAGCGGAGGCAGGACTGTGATCACCTTTGCACGGCTCGAAGGCAGCCTGACGGGCGCACAGTGCGCCGCGTACTCCGCCATCGCCACCTTCGACGTCACGGCGGGCGCATCCGTAGCGCCGGGGCAAAGCGCCTCCATAGACTGTACGAACGCGCTACTGACGGACGAGGTCGCGTTCCTGCGCAGCCACGTGAGTGGAAAGGGGCTGGCTCTCTCCGTGATCGCCACGCCCGTTCCCATTCCAGATCCCGGAATCTATACTCCGCCCCCCGCCCCCGCGCCCGCTTTCGTCTCCCCTGCCCCCGCGCCGGCTTCCGCCGCGGCCCCGTCTGCGTCCGGATCGACAAAGAGCGCCTCGAAACCGTCCGCCAAGAAGGTCACGCTGAATACGGCGGGCGGCACGAAGATCATAGCCAAGATCGGCGACAAGCTCAGCAGCGTGAAGATCCCCAAGAAGAAGGGGTACAAGTTCAAGGGTTGGTATACGAAGCGGAAGGGCGGCGTGAAATTGAAGGGTTCCTATGTCATAAAGAAGAACTCGAAGATCTACGCGCATTGGAAAAAGAAGTGAATCAGGTGGCGCGGAACGAGCGCGAAATATATAATTGTGGCATAGAAAAATTGAGTAAGAGTGAGAAAGGCGTAGTATGTTGGGATCGTCGGAAGTGAAATCAACCTTGCATAGTTTAGCCGGGGTACTGGAGATCCCGGCCATCATCGTGCTAATCGTCGCCGTCGCCGTGTCGGCGGCTATGGTGGGAAGTCTTGTCGCGGAGTGGGCAGTCCAGCGGCGGGGGGTGAAGCGCCGTTCCGCCGATGTTGTGTCGGAGATGCGGGGCAGCGATACCGCAGGGATCACGGGCATAATAAAGGGCAGCGGCCTTGTAAAGCCACAAATCAATGCGCTGCTCGCTTTCCTTCTCTATGCGGACAAGGGGTTCACTTCAGACGAGGTAGAAGCGTTCGCCGCCGAGACGCTTGCGGCTGAGCGCTCGCGGGTGCAGGGCATCGTGTCCATTACGGATACGATCGCGCGTATCGGCCCGATGGTCGGGCTCATGGCGACGCTTATACCTCTCGGCCCCGGGCTGATCGCGCTCGGGCAGGGAGATACGCTACTGCTTTCGCAGTCGCTCCTCACCGCTTTTGACGCGACGGTCTCCGGCCTCGCCGCGGCTTTCGTGGCGTATATAGTATCGCGCGTGAGGCGGCAGTGGTACACGCGGGACGCGGCCTCGTTCGAGTCCGTGCTCGTCGGGCTGCTCGATGAGGCGTTCCGCAAGGAGAGTGAATCATGATCGGCGGGAGGTTCAGCCGTACGCCGGTATTCCCGGAGGACGACGTGAACCCGATGGAGGGCGCGATCAACATCATCGACGCCTTTCTCGTATTCGCGGTGGGCCTCATGCTGTCGCTCGTCATATATTGGAACGTTGATCTGCGCACGAGCGCGGGCATGGTGCCTGTCTCAGAAGGCAGTTCTGTGACAAATGAGGACATTGCGGGGCAAAATGACTCCTACGAGGATGAATACGAACATATAGGGCAGGTGTATCGTGACCCTGAGACAGGAAAGCTGTATCTTATGGAAGATACAGCTGGGGAAGAACCGGGCTTGCGGGAAAGCGGCGCGGAGGAAAGCGGCGGATGATACCAAAGACCGTAAGTGCAAACAAAGTGGCGCGTGTCGTCTTAGCGTCGATCATCACGGCGGCGATAACACTCTCCGTACCTGCCTGCTTCATGCCGGCCGGCGGAGTTTTTGCCGCCACAGACAGCAACGGCAACGGCCACGCCGCGAGCGAACTAAAGGTATACGTGGGCTATGCGGGGTACCCTTACGAGGAGCGCAAGACATACACCCCTGAGAGCCTCATGGCTGTCGGCGGTGAGGTCAGGCAGCTATACACGTGGATAGACAATATGCCCGCCCCCTGCCTCAATCCCGCGCGCGGCGTGAAGCTATCGGACATACTGTCGGACGCGGGCATAGACTACGCCTCTGCGGAGCGCATCCATTTCACGTGCAACGATGAGCACGAAACCCAGGAGCTGACGGCGCCCTATCTGTTCGACGTCACAAAATACTATTATCCCCACCTCTTTGAATGTTGGGAATACGAATCTCTGGAACAGGGCGCGGGGAGAGCCGGCTTCGGCGCCGAAAGCGACCGCGAGCGCGTCGAGACGATCATCGCTGTTGAGGATGTGTGGCAGAGGATGCTCAGCGCTAGCGAGCCTTGGAAAGGCTTTGGCGACATGGACGGTGCGCGGCGTTTCCGGCTCGTCTTTGGCATGACCGATACCGTGGCGCGTACGGCGTACAACTCCGCGATGTGGATAGAGTCCATCGAGGTCATGCTCGCGGGCGCGCCGCCCCGGCAAGAAATCGTTGAGGAGGAGAAAGAGGAAGAGGAAGGCCAGCAGGACGAAAAGGTAGGCAGCGAAAAAGGCGACAATCAGGCGGACGCGAAAAACAACAGCAAAGACGATGAAGGCAAGGATAAAAGCGAATCCGATAAAGGCAATAAGGACAAAGACAAAACCGATAAAGACAAGGACAGCAAGGACAAAGTCAAGGCGGAGAAGGACAAAGACAAAAAGAAAGCGGATCCCGGCCAGGCTGGTGACGACAAGGATATCGCTGCTTCTAACGCTGAAAGCGCAGGCGAAAATCAGGGCAGTCCGGGAAGCGGGCAACGGGACGCTACGACCTCTGCCGGTGCGATTGGCGGCGGCGTGACGGTGGCTGCCCTTACAGGCGGCGCCCGTGAAATGTCCGTGCTCGGGGGAAAAATGCTCAAGGAACTCACTCTGGACGGAGTGGAAGGCGTTGACGGCGGACAGAGCCAAGGCGCTTACCAACCATGGCGTGTGCACGACATTTCCGACGATGCGGTCTGGCTGAAAGCGGCGGGGCTCAGGGGCGATCTCGAAGGTCCTGTCGGAATAGGCCTTGGCGGCCTCGCTGCCATAGGCGCGGCCTTATACTTTCTCGGCATAAAGCGCGGGATCTTTTGACGGTTCCCTGGTATAGATATGGCTGATGTGGAAGATGGCTAAACAATGATACGCAGGAATATAACAACAATCACCCTTTTGGCAGTTGCTTTGGCATTTGTGATGTTCGCGTCGTGTGCGCGCCCTGACCCGTCCTCTCTGTCCTATCTCGACAAAGAGATAGTCATATCAGGCGTAGAGGACGAGGACTTCACCGTCACGGTCAGGGAACTGACGGAGCTTGAAAGCGTGCGAAAAAAGGCCGAGGCTATGCGCGCCAACGGCGATATTGTGAAGACGACCGCCGTCGGGCCTACCATAGACACCTTCCTCGCAAAATACGGCAAGGACAAGGCCGGGTTTTCGTCGGTCAGGTTTTCGGCGTCCGACGGATACTCGATAGCCGTTCCTAAGGAGGTGCTCGATAGCCGCGAGATCGTGCTGTCCTATATGGACGGGGCGGAGCCTTATCCAAAAGAAGTCGCGCCGCTGCGCGCCGTAGTCATAGGCGAACGCGCGATGTACTGGGCGCGCATGGTGAACAAGATAGAATTCGAGACGGGAACGAGCGGCTCGCTGACAAACAAGGTGGTGTTCCTTGAGACGGCTCTGCCGGGCCTGAAAAGCGAGTATAGCGAGGAGGAGGGCGGCGACATCGTCAGCACGATAGACCTGCTATCAAAGTACGGCGGGATGACGGAGGGCGGCAAGGTATTCATGGCGGCCTACGACGGCCTGAAAAAGAACGAGACGATCGAGAACTTCCTGAAAGGTTACATCAAATACACGGGCGATAATATCCCGCAGTTCTGCTCGCCCGACCTTCCCGAAGGGATGAACCTGAACGGTGTAGCGGCCATCAGGACGGGAACGACCATATACGTATCGTTGCAGCGCGGCTCTGAGATTTGGGAAGCCAGGGAAGGCGCGGGCAAAACCGGCATAGGGTTTTCCGACGTGGTGAAGGATCAGGGTTTTGATAGAAACGGCGTCTTTCAGATGACGGACGCGGCGGGCGGCGTCACGCTTTACAGCGAGCACGACATCGTGAAGGGAGTGTTCGCTAAGGATGGCGCCACGTGGGCATTCTACGCGGAAGGCAAGGATCCTGCCAGTGACGTGATTTCCGTGGAGGCCGTAAATCCCGGAGCCGGACAATGACGCGGCCTGCCGCCTACATAGGTCGTTCCGGCGCCGATCCGTTTCATAGTATCGGAGCGCGTTTGTCCATATACGGCGCCGCTGCGGTTCTTGCTTTTCTTGTCGCCGCCATAGCGCTCCTTGCGGCTTGCGGCGCGGAAGCGGATACCCCGCAACGGTTCATCGGCATAGAGGGCGATGTGAAAGAATATCGCTCGATCAAGACCGCAGACCCCGTCTCTGACGATAAGGCCGTGCCCGGCGATGGGAACTTTGAGGGAATACCTCTCACCGAATTCATAGGCGAGTATAATATTTCCGGTACGCCGAGAGAGGTATGGATCATGTCGTCCGGCGACGGGTTCGCCGTCAAGATCGCGTGGGCGGGCGCTGAAAAAGCGTACGTCATATTCAGTAAAATCAACGGTTGGCGCGTAGTCGCGCCCGAACATCCCGTCAGTGTGAACGCGCAGGATGTGGACAGGATCATCGTGGTTTCCGATGAAAGCGGATCAGGCCTAATGGTCGTCAAGGCCGATAGTTCGAGGGATGTCGTGCCGTTTGGCGATATGTTGACGTCTCCCATGACGCTTTCATATCGTCTCGAAGGCAAGGCCGACATAGGCGAAGGCGCTGAGAGTCTTTCATCGGAAGTCTATTCGCGGGAATTGTCCGTGACGCTATCGGATGTATATGAACCGTACACGGGCGGGGCGTTTGAGATAACGACGGCGGATGGCGAGCGTTATCTGACCGATGGCGGCGGACGGTTCTCCGTGGGCAGGCAGATCATCGACTACATCGAAACGACGGGGGACGTGTACGAAGATGTCACAGAAATAAGTTTCAGGGCTCCGTAGGGCAACAGGCGAATCAAATCCCATCGTTATAGACTATACCGGGTTTTATGTCGATGCCTTTGTAATACATCAGCTCCGAGACGGTCACCAGTTCGTAGCCTTGGCCTACGAGCCACGGGATCACCTTGTCCATGGCTATGGCGGTCGACTCGTGAATATCGTGCATGAGCAGTATTTGGTCGCCCTCGGCGTGCTTTTTGATCCGCCCGTACACTTTCTTCGGGTCGAGCGACTTCCAGTCCTTCGTATCGTACGACCAGGTGAGCAGCGCGAGATGTAGCTTTTTCGACGCCTTGCGCACTTTTTCATCGTAAGCCCCGTACGGCGGCCTGTACATGGCCGGCCTGACTCCCGTCACAGATTTTATCGCTTGGTTCGTCTTCTTCAGCTCCCGCCGGATTTTTTTCTTCGAAAGGGACGTCAGGTTCTTGTGGTCCCACGAGTGGCCGACCACCTCGGAGCCCTGCGCGGCCACGGCGCGTACGCGGCCCTTTTGCGGCCCGACCCGGTTGCCGATGACGCAGAACGTTGCCCTGCAGTCGTACCTGTCGAGCAACTCCACGATGTGCTCCGTGTATTGCGAGGGCCCGTCATCGAACGTAAGCGCTATCATAGGCTTCGAGCGGTCCAGATACGTCCTTATCGGCTGGACGCGTATCGTGTTCGTGCCGGGCAGGTACATCGCGGCGGCGTAGGACGATGTGAACGCCCCGTAGGCCGTGGGTATGGCCGGGCCGGTCGCGGCTACAGCGGCAGGCGCGGCCTGCGCGCCGCCGGTCGAGGGCGCCGTGTCCGGCGCGGCGATCGCGTTTTCCGTTATTGGTGTGACGGCGAGCAGTAGGGATACTATCATCACAAACGCTAGGCTGCGTCTGTTTATGTTCTTCATGTTCATTATATAAAGTATAACATAAGCAGAGGCGATGAGGTTCGACCCCCCTTGCTTAGCCGCCGTTGGTGGGGTAAATGCGACGCTCAAGGCGAATTTAACGAATCGCTCGACGCGGATTCGCGCAAAATTAGGAGACGGAACAAATATAGTGTATAATTGTCGTGCGTTTAAGGCGATAGGGATAGGCTTCCCTCTGCCAAAGCATGGCGCGATCCTGCCCAAAGGGCGACTCGCGTTGTGTGTTGTTTTGCGCTCCGGCGGGGGAGACGCGCCAAGAGGAGGATGAATCGATGTACGAAAGCAGGACTACTGTATTGCATGGGGAACACGTCAGGCTCGGCGCCGAGACGGCGGATTTTCACGGCTTCGATATGCCGGTCAGCTATGCGGACGGCGCCCGCGCCGAGCATCTTGCCACGCGCCGCGGCGCAGGGCTTTTTGACATTTCCAACATGGGCAGATTCATCATCGCGGGGCCGGAACGAGTGGCGTTCCTCCAGCACGCGCTCACGAACAACTGCGAGGCGCTCGGCCTCATGGAGGCGCAGTACACCTTGATTTCAGACGACGACGGCGTGGCGGTTGACGACGCGTACCTGTATCGGTTTTTTGAGGACAGCTTCCTGCTCGTCGTCAGCGCGGCGGGCGCCGCGAAAGATTTCGCGTGCCTGACGGAGCGGAGAGGGCGCTACGACGCGAGTATCGAGGATAAGTCGGAAGACATCGCCATGGTTTCCCTACAGGGCCCGGCCTCTAAGGATATACTGCTCGCCGTCGCGGGCGGCCCCGGCCTCACGGAGCCGATGAGGAACAGCCTCGGATTCGCGAAGCTCGGCGGTAGGGACGTATGGCTCTCAAAGACGGGTTACACGGGCGAGCCGCTCGGTTACGAGATATTCGTACCGAGGGATGACGCCGTATATATATGGAATCTGCTCGTGGAAAAGGGCGCGAAGCCAGCCGGCCTCGCGGCGCGCGGCACGCTGAGGCTCGAAGCCGGGCTGCCGCTCTACGGCCATGAGCTCGGCGTTGACCCGGAAGGCGCGCCGATACCTATATACGCCATGGCCATAGCCAAGCCCGCGGTCAGCTTCGCGGAGTCCAAGGGCGACTTCGTCGGTCGTGACGCCTTGAAAAAGCAGTTCGACGCCGCGAACCGTATGCTCACGCGCCGCGCTGGCTACGCGGACGACGCAGTAGGCGCGGACAGTCCTCTGCCGCGCGTCATCAAACAGTTCTGCGTGACGGGCGGAGATGGCGCCGTACCGCGCGCGGGCGACAAGGTATACCGGGACGGCAGACAGATCGGTATCGTCACGAGCTGCGCGGCCGCACCATACTACAAGACAAAAGGCAAGGGGCTCGAGACGGTGTTCACGGACGAGACGGGCGAGCGCGTCATAGGTTTCATACTCGCGCATTCGGACGCCGCGCTCGCCGGCGGTATAGATATAGCGACGGAGGGCGGATCATCTGAAAACACATCGAAAGGCGCCGTCGTCGCGTGCCATCTGCTCGGCGACGCGCCGCCCTATGCCCGGCCCATCATATACGGCCACGCAAAGGATACGGAGGGGGCCCCGCGGACGCCGGACGATTACAAGGGCAAGGCCATAGGGCTTATCAAAAAAGCGCGAGAGAACCATCTGTGGCGGCGCACGGAATGCATCAACCTCATACCGTCCGAGCAGTCGCACTCGCGCGCCGCGCGCATACTGTCGATACTCGACCCGTCGTTCCGCTACGCGGAGCACAGGAAGATGAAGTCGCTGTACGATTTCGACGTGTTCTATTATCAGGGCACGAAGTTCATACACGAGGTCGAGCTCATGCTCGTGGACGAGTTCAAGAAGTATTTCGGCTGCGAGAACGTCGAGGTCAGGGCGACGAGCGGCCAGATGGCCAACGCCGCCGTGTTCAGCGCGCTCGTCGACTGGAAGAACCGCGTGAACCGCAAGGTGAACGCGGAGCGGCTCGGCTACGTCATGAACAACCACATCATACGCGGCGGGCATCTGTCGGCACAGCCGATGGGCGCGCTGCACGACTACATAGCGATAGACCCGAAGACGGAAAAACCGGCCGTCGTGAACTTCCCCGTGCTGCCGGACAATCCGTTCAAGATCGATACGGCCGGGGCCGTGAGACTCATAGAGGAGTACCGGCCGGAGCTCATCGTGTTCGGCAAGAGCATGGTCCTGCACCGGGAGCCGGTCGAGGAAATCAGGAAGGCGCTCGACGAGCTCGGCGTCAGGGCTACGATCATGTACGACATGGCGCACGTGCTCGGGCTCGTGGGCCCGCATTTTCAGGACCCGTTCGCCGAGGGCGCGGACATCGTGACAGGCTCGACGCATAAGACCTTCTTCGGGACGCAGCGCGGCGTGATAGCGGCGGGGCGCGCCGCCGCCGGGGGCGATATGAACCGTGGGCTGTGGGGCACGATAGAGTCGAGGATATTCCCCGGCAGCGTGTCGAACCACCACCTCGGCACGCTCGTCGGCCTGCTCATGGCGGTCTACGAGATGAACTGCTTCAAGGACGAGTACCAGCGGAACGTGATAGCGAACGCGAAGAGTTTCGCGAAGGCGCTCGCGGACGCCGGCTTGGACGTGGCGGGCGATCCTGATATATCATATACGGAAACGCATCAGGTCATCCTGCGCGTGGGCTACGCGACCGGCGCCGCCGTCGCCGAAAAACTCGAGGAGAACAACATCATCGTCAACTATCAGGCCACGCCCGATGAAGAGGGCTTCACGGCCTCGGGCGCGCTGCGGATGGGCGTTTCGGAGATGACGCGCTTCGGTTGGGGCAAGGACGAGTTCGACCGGGCGGCCGCGCTCATCGCCGGGCTCGTGCTGCACGGCGCGGACGTCGGCGACGAGGCCAAGGCGCTCCGCTCCGGCTACACGGAGATGAAATACTGCTTCACGGACGAAGAGCTCGGCGGCGAGACGGCCGGACTCATAGAGCTGCTCAAGTAGGCGTCACACAGCGACAACGCCTCAGTAAATTTTATTGGAATAATAATATGCCGTAAAAGTAACGGTGTGACAGATGTTTTTGATGTGATGAAGAGGATGGTAGATGACAAGGATTTATAACTTTTCGGCGGGTCCGTCCGTGCTTCCCGAGCCGGTGCTGCGGCGGGCGGCGGCGGAGATGATGGACTACAACGGTTCGGGCATGTCCGTCATGGAGATGAGCCACAGATCAAAGGTGTTCGAGGAGATCATCGTGAACGCGCGGGCGCTCTTCCGCAGGGTCATGGATATTCCGGACGACTACGCCGTGCTCTTCCTGCAGGGAGGGGCCACGCTCCAGTTCGCGATGGCGCCCGCAAATCTGCTGACGGGCAGCGGCAAGGCCGACTACGTGCTGACGGGGAACTTCGCGACGAACGCGTACAAGGAAGCCCTGCTCTTCGAAGCCTATGGCAAGGAGATCAATGTGGCGGGCTCGACGAAGGACGAGAATTTCACGCGCATACCGACGCAGGATGAGCTCACGTTCACGCCGGGCGCCGACTACGCGCACATCTGCGCGAACAACACGGTGTACGGCTCCAAGTGGAACTATATACCCGATACGGGCGGCGCGCCGCTCGTGGCCGACATATCGTCGTGCATACTGTCCGAGCCCATAGACGTGACGAAGTACGGGATCGCCTACGCGGGCGCGCAGAAAAACATAGCCCCCGCCGGGCTCACGATCGTGATAGCGCGCAGGGGCCTGCTGACCGACCCTCTCCCCGGCACGCCGACGATGATGAATTACAAGAAATTGGCCGAAAAGGACTCCCTGTATAATACCCCGCCGTGCTGGCAGATATACATCGCGATGCTCGTGCTCGAGCTTATCGAGAGCGAGGGCGGGCTCACGGTCATGCAGAGGAGAAACATCGAAAAGGCAAAAATGCTGTACGACTATTTGGACTCGACGGATTTCTACGAGGCGCCCGTCGCGAAGGACTGCCGTTCGCTCATGAACGTCGTGTTCCATACGCGCGGCGGCGGTCTCGACGCCGCATTCATCGAGGGCAGCGCCAAGGCCGGCATGACGAACCTGAAAGGCCATCGCTCGGTCGGCGGCATGAGGGCTTCGATCTACAACGCCATGCCAAAGGAGGGCGTCGGGCATCTCGTGAATTATATGAAGGAATTTGAGCGGAAGCATGGATAAGGGAAGGGATATATGATCAGGATATTGGCGACGGACGGTATAGATAAGGCTTCGGGAGAGAAGCTGCGCGAGCTCGGCTACGAACTGACGGAACAGTTTTTCGGGCCCGACGATCTCGCGGGGCAGCTCAAGGGCTACGACGCGGTGATCGTGCGCTCCGCTACGAAGATCGACAGGCCAGCCATAGACGCGGCGGTAGGGACGGGGCGGCTCAAGCTCATCGTACGCGGCGGCGTCGGCACGGACAATATAGACGTGGACTACGCGACGAAGAACGGCATAGAGGTGTGCAACACGCCGAACGCTTCAAGCGCGGCCGTGGCTGAGCTCGCGATAGCCCATATATTCACGCTCGCGCGTCACTTGCACGAGGCAAACGTGACGATGCGCGAGGGCAAGTGGGAGAAGAATGCGTACAGCGGCGTCGAGCTCGCGGGCAAGACGCTCGGGCTCATAGGATTGGGGCGCATAGGCAGGTGCGTCGCCGACAAAGCAAAGGCGCTCGGCATGGATGTCGTCTACTACGACATCGTGGGGCGCGCGCCCGGCAGCGACAATTACGAATACCTCGAGGTGGACGATCTGCTCGTCAGGGCTGATTTCATATCACTGCATATACCGAGCTACGACATGGCCGTCATCACGGCCGACGAGATAGCGAAGATGAAGGACGGCGTGTACATCGTGAACTGCGCGCGCGGCGGCCTGATCGACGAGGACGCCATGCTCGACGCTTTGGACTCGGGCAAGGTGGCCGGCGTAGGGCTCGACGTATATCCCGAGGAGCCGCCGAAGGACGAGAGGATATTGAAGCATCCGAAGATCTCGCTCACGCCGCATATAGGCGCGTCCACGGCGGAGGCCCAGAGCCGCATAGGCGGGGAGATCGTGTCTATAGTATCGGAAAAGTTCGGACGCTAAGCAGGTAGCAGGTAACAGATGGCAAAGGTAAAATCTTTTAAGGCGCTTCGCCCGGCAAAAGGATATGGGGAAAAGGTCGCGGCGCTGCCTTACGACGTCATGACGTCGGACGAGGCGCGGGAGATGGTCAAAGGCAATCCCTATTCATTCCTCCACATAGACAAAGCGGAGATCGATCTGCCCGAGGGCGTCGGCCTGTACGACCCGGCCGTGTACGCAAAGGCGAAGGAGAACATGGGCCGCATGACGGCGGAGGGCATATTCGTTCAGGATGGGATACCGGCTTACTATATATACCGGCTCACGATGAACGGGCGCACGCAGACGGGCGTCGTCGGCTGCGTGTCGATAGACGACTACCTGAACGGCGCGGTCAAGAGGCATGAGCTGATGCTCGCCGGCAAGGAGACAGACCGGATCAACCACGTGGATACGCTCGACGCGCAGACGGGGCCGATCTTCCTCACGTGCCGGCCGAACGACAGCCTGACAGACGTGATCTCGCGCGTTGCGGCGGAGAACGAGCCACTCTACGACTTCACGGCGGACGACGGCGTCGGCCACGCCATATGGAGAGCGGACGGCGCGGCGGCGGCAGAGATACGCGGCATATTCGTCAGCATACCCTCCCTGTATATCGCTGACGGGCATCACCGCTGCTCCGCGGCGATCAAGGTCGGCGAGATGCGGCGCGCCGCGAACCCGGGCTATACGGGCGACGAGGAGTTCAATTACTTCCTGTCCGTCATATTCCCGGCGGATCAGCTTCGCATCATGGACTACAACAGGGTCGTTTCCGATCTCAACGGTATGAATACGGACGAGTTCCTGTCGAGCTTTCTTGAGAAATTCACGCTCACGGCGTGCAGCGGGGACAGCAGCCCCAGGCCGGCAAAAAGGCACACGTTCGGGCTCTATGTCGACGGGCGGTGGTACGCGCTCGCGGCCAAGCCCGGCACGTGGGACGACGCCGACCCGGTGTCGCGCCTCGACGTGTCCATACTCCAGAACAACGTGCTCGCGCCGCTGCTCGGCATCGAAGACCCCCGCTCGGACGACAGGGTAGACTTCGTCGGCGGCATCAGGGGGCTCGAGGGGCTTGAAAAGCGCACGCGCACGGATATGAAGGCCGCGTTTGCGATGTTCCCGCCGACGATGGACGATCTCATGGACGTAGCCGACGGTGGCCTCATCATGCCGCCAAAATCAACGTGGTTCGAGCCGAAACCGCGCAGCGGGCTACTCATCCATTCCATAGGATAGGCAAACTTAGTCCGGAGTGTCTTTCATTGCTTAACATCGCGTAAGCCGCCTGATTATATAATAATGGGGCGTTTATGTTTTTATCTGTGAACCCCGCGCCGGGGCGTGCTATAATTATTACAAAACCATTTCAGAATTGTTGCAAGAGAGTTATGCTACGGGAATAGCCGCGCAACGACATAAAGCAGGAGGTATTGTGAACACGAAAAAGCTCGGGCGGGAATATATTGCCGTTATCGCGCTTGCGGCGCTCGTGGTCTTCGCGTTCGCCGGCATATTGATAGTGAGCTGGGATCAAAATGCGGTCAAGGTCGAGGATACCATGACCGCGGCGAACAAGTATGACGTCGCGACGAGCGGAGTGGCGGCCGGCTATGCCTCCGTGACGGACGTGGATGTCCCTCTCGCGAGCGCACAGGAGCGCGGCGCCAGGCCCGATGCGCCTGACGCGCTTCCCGGGAACGTTGCAAAGAGCGACGCCGTATCCGAGGTGTACGTCGCGGCGGCGGCCGAAGACGCGTACGCGCCGGCTGTGAAGTCGCTGTCCCTCGACGCGGACGAGCTGCTCTTTGGAAGGCTGGGCGCCAAACTGAAGCTCGAAGCCGAATTGCAGCCCGAAGGCGCCTATACGGGCGATTTGAAATACAAATCGAGCGATGAGTCGGTCGCTGTCGTCAATTCCAACGGCACGGTCAGCGCCGAGGGCTGGGGGACGTGCGTCGTCACGTTGCGGTCCGGCGGCAAGAAGGCGACGTGCAAGGTCACGGTCGCGAAGAAGTGGGTGGCGCTCACGTTCGACGACGGGCCGGGAAAGTACACGAATAAGCTGCTGAACGCCATGGATAAGCAGGGCGTGCGGGCGACGTTTTTCGTCGTCGGGCAGATGGCGAAGCCGCGCGCCTCTCTCTTGAAAAAGATGGTGAAGAACGGCAATGAGGTAGCGAACCACACCTACGCCCACAACGGTAAGGCGGGAGTGCTGATGGGCGCGCTGAAAAAGACGGATAAGATCGTGAAGAAGGCGACGGGTGAGAATACGGCGCTCATGCGCCCGCCGGGCGGAGCGATCAACAAAGCCACGCGCAAATGCGGCAAGCCCATCATCCTGTGGTCCGTCGATCCGAAGGATTGGCGCGACAGAAATTCGAACACGGTGTACCGCCGCGTCATGGGCGGCGTCAAGAGCGGCAGCATCGTCCTCATGCACGATATTCACCCGACGACCGTGAACGCCGCGATCAGGATCATGAAATCGCTTGAGAAGAAGGGCTACGCCTTCGTCACGGTCTCCGAGCTGCTCCGCAATCCTAAGGACAACAAGGTCTACAACAAGGGCCCGAAAAGGGTCCGCACGATGAAGATCACCTACTGACTACGCTTGCGCGGCGGCTACCTTATGCCGTCGTCGGGCCAGACCCGACGATCCTATTTTAAGTATTTGCGCAGGCAGGCCATCATGTTGTTGAAGTCTATGGGCTTGCCCAGATGGTCGTCCATACCCGAGTCTAGACACATCTCGATGTCCTCGCGGAACACGTTGGCGGTCAGGGCGACGATGGGGATCTCCCGCGCTTTCGGGATGTCGAGGGCCCGTATTCGGCGCGTGGCCTCAAGCCCGTCCATCTCGGGCATCTGCACGTCCATGAGTATCAGGTCGTAGCTTTCAGGCTGCGCCTCAAACATGTTCAACGCCTCCACTCCATTTTCCGCGCAATCGACGACAAGCCCTGTGGGTTCCAGCAAGGATAGGATGATTTCCCGGTTGATCTCGACGTCGTCGGCAAGCAAGGCCCGGCGCCCCGCGAAAATGTCCGCATCGCTTTCCTGAGTGTCCTCAGTGTCTTCCGCTATGACCGAGCCGCTCACCCCGATGCACTCGTTGATGCAGTTCGCTATGTCGGACGGGAATAGGGGTTTTTGCAGGAAGCGGTCTACGCCCGCCGCCTTCGCCTCAGCCTCAATCACTTCCCACTCTGTAGCGGAGATCATGATGATGACGCAGTTTCGCTTGTTGCCTCTACTTATCTTCTGCGAAAGCTCTATGCCGTTTATGCGGGGCATGTTCCAGTCTATGAAGTAAAGGTCGTACTCGCCGCGTTCCTCGATGCGCGCGAGGGCCTCGTCGGCGCCTATGGCGGTGTCACAGAGGATGTCGAGGCGCCGCATGATGTCTGAGAAGTATTCGAGGGTCTCAGGCTCGTCATCTACGACCATCACACGCAGGTTCTTCCGGCTCACACCGGGATTCAGCAGGCTCTTCCTCTCGCCATTGCCGCGCTTCAGGCTGACGGTGAACACGAATGTGGCGCCGTTCCCCTCCTCGGACTCGATCCATACTCTGCCGCCCATCATCTCGACGATGCCCTTTGAGATCGCCAGGCCCAGCCCTGTGCCGCCGAATCTGCGCGACGTGGTGCTTTCGGCCTGTTGAAAAGACGCGAACAGGCGCGACTGCTGCTCCGGGCTGATGCCGATGCCCGTGTCGCTCACCGATATCTGCACTACGCAGGCGTCGTCATCCTCCTGGGCGAGACGCGCGTCCAGGCGTACGCTGCCGCCCTCCGGCGTGAACTTGATGGCGTTGGAGAGAAGGTTGGCGACCACCTGCGCCAGACGCTGGTCGTCGCCGATCAGGCTCGTGGGGATGAGCCTGTCGATATACACGGTGAAGTTCTGCTTTTTCTCCTCCGCGCGGAAACTGATGACGCTGACCACTTTCTGGAGCATCTTCTCGAAATCGAACTCCTCGGGCGCAAGCTCCAGCTTTCCGGCCTCTATCTTCGATATGTCCAGTATGTCGTTGATGACGCCGAGCAGGTGTGTGGACGCGTCCTCTATCTTTTCGAGGCAGTAGTCCTTCCTCTCCACGTCTGTGGTGTTCTTTGCGATGGCGCCCATGCCGACGATGGCGTTGATCGGCGTACGTATCTCATGGCTCATATTCGCCAAAAACTCGCTCTTGATGCGCGAGGCCGCCTCCGCCTCAAAGCGCGCCTCCATGATCTGCGTGATGTCGGTGATGTCGATGAAAGCGCCCTGTTGCGCGCCGCCAGTCAGTTTATCAGAGGTGATCTTGAAATAGTGGGGGCGGCCGTCCATCACCATCATCCGCGTCTCCTCGTACAGGCCCTCGCTTTCCAGCACTTCGCTGATCATGACTTTGATCTCGCGGTCAAGGAACAGATCGATGAGCGGCCGTCCGACGGCTATCTCGGCGCGCTCGAAATTCGCCAGATCCGCCAGGGGCTTGCTGACGTACAGCACACGGTTCATCTCGTCCACGAGCGCCATGAGGTTTGGCGTCGTCATCATCAGGGTGGCGAAAGAGTCCTGCGCTTTCGTGGCGCTGGCGGTCTTGTCAGACGCCAGAGACGAGAGCAGGTAGAGCAGCACGGAGCCGAACAGTGTCAGCACCCAGTCGATCGCGATCTCGGAGAATACGGCGAAATGCGCCCCTGCGACCGACACCGGCATGCCGTGCGTGACCAAGAACACATTGAAGATATTGGTCGGGAGCAGGAAAGCCAGAAAGTGCTTTTTGTCGAGATACATCGCGCCGGCGCAGCTGATGGCGAAATACACGCTGAAGAAGTACGTGAAGTTCTGCACGGCGAACGCCGTGGCAGTGTAAGCGGCGAACAGGAGCAACGGCATGAGGAGGGCCGTACTGGCGGTGTTGCGCCTACGGCTGACCAGGAGGAGCGCCACGAAGGTGAGCGAACCCACGGCGAACGCAATGACGGCATCACGGACATGCCCGTCGGACAGAGAGACCGCTATGCGGAAGGCGACAAAGACGGCCTCGGCGACGAGGATTACGGCATTCGCCAGCTTGAAGTATGGGGAGTCTATGTCATTGCTGCGGTTCACGGGCGTCGGGCCTCCTCTCGTATACTACTCCGTCCGGAGCGACGATATCTATCGCCTGCGGTATTATCTCAATGGTGACGTTCATGTCCAGAAAGGCCTCCCCGTCTAGATTCACCGAGATGGGGGTATCGGAGGATATCTCCATCTTCCGCATTCGCCTATAGCTGAAGAAGTCCGGGTATTTGTAATATCCCCCGCGCAGATACTGTGGAAGCATCTTCAGTATCTGCAGGGCGGTCCCGCTCTTGAGGATCAACGCGTCTATGACGCCGTCATTGGGCATGGCGCTCGTCACGGCGCTCATGCCCCCCCCGCAGTACGGGCCGTTGGCGATGTTGATGCAGGTACAGGCGCTGTCGACGCGCTCTTCGTCAAGCGTGATGCGGTATCGTTGCTCCCGGATCTTCCTGTCCAATATCGCGAGTATGCCGCCAACTGTGTACAAAGGCGCAACGATGCGGCGGGTGATCCGGACCGCCCAGGCGAAAGTTTTTATAAGCTCCACAGCGTACATGACGGCGGCGGCCTCCACCCCCACCGTGCAGGTGTTCATGGCGTAGTTGCTCCCGCAGTGGAAGATGTCCGTCTTGATCGTCCCGGCCGATACCTGCTTTGCTATGTCGCGTAACAGCTCGGTCTTACCCTCGCCGAACGAGAGCGCAAAATCGTTGGAGCTGCCATACGGCATGACCGCCAACTCCATGTTCGGCAACTCCACGATCCCGTTCAGGCAATCGAAGAGTATCCCGTCTCCGCCCACAGCGTAGACCCGTGTGGTCACGCCGTCCGGAACGGCCGCCACAAATTTCCGTATGACGCCGATGGCGTCCCGGGGGTAGCGCGAGACGTGTATGTGGTGCTCTTCCTGCGCGTTGTCCCGGAAGTATGCGTGAATTTCGGCTATGGTCCCGTCCGGGCCGCCCGCATAACGAAACGAGCGTGGATTGATTATGAAAAGATGTGTCCGGCTAAGTTGCTCCATATGTCCCTCTCTCACCTTTAGATTATACACTCTAATTATACACCAGAGTCCGCTTTTAATGTCACGGCTCAAGTTTTTTTAAAGTAGGCCGAGAGCCGCGTCAGCCGGAAACTGTGACGCACCCCTCTGGAAGTGTGATCGGATACTGGCTCACCCGGTACGGTACTCTGCCGCTATCTGTGCAGGAACGGCGAGATTTTTTTATATAATAAAAATGCCGCGACGGCGCTTATCGCCCCTTTGATGAGGTTGACGGGGATGATGGCCGGTACGATGAGGGCTTTCACGGCGTCCATCGGTACGCCCATGAACGCGGGCGTCACGAAGAGGTTCGCGGGGACCATGGCGGCCGTCATCACGAGCACGCCGCAGATGAGCCCGATCAGGGCCGTGCGGCGCGTCTTGTTCCTATGGTATATGAGGCTGCTCACGACCACGAACGAGCCGACCGCGATGAACTGCATTATCATGCCGTAGGGGCCGCCGCCCGCGCCGGCTATGACCGCGTCTAAGAGCACGCAGCAGGCTACGAGGATGACGCCGGGGACCGTGCCGAAGGCGAGGCCGG
>JAISAI010000054.1 GCA_031266795.1 Eubacteriales Family XIII. Incertae Sedis bacterium | reverse complement strand
CCATCGCCACTTTCTACGGCAGCCCTGACGAAACGGTTTCCACCGTATCGGTCGACAGGTTTGCGCTCGCCACAACGCTAACGCAGGCGACGGTGACGGTGCGCGGCAACAAGAGCGCCACAGCGTTCACTATCCTGCAAAGCGCCATAGTGGCGGCGAACACCGTATTCTTCAACGCGAACGCGACGCAAGAGGAAGTCGACGCGGCGCGGCTGGCCCTGTCAAACGCTATAATAGCGTTCAACAACAGCGCTGACGAAGCCATATACGGGGGTGAGGGCGAAGACGAAGGCGAAGACGGCTCCGACGACACGACGCTGGCGCCAGCCGCGCCAACGCCGCCGGACAGTGACGAGCCGGAGGATACGACGGGCGGACAGGCGCCGGCCGGACTGACGGGGACGAACGAAGGTGACGAGGCCATAAACGAACCCGAACCCGAGGCGGCGCCCCCGGAAGACGAAGAGCTTGTTGTGAGCGAAATACCCGGGCAGGCCGTACCGCAGTCCTCCGGCGCGGACGTAGGCGCGGGGACGCCCGGCGCTGCCGCGCCGTCGGAAAGCAGGGGGACATGGTCCCTGGTAAACCTGCTGCTAGGCATCGTCGCTGTGCTGCTCATGGCATGGATCCTGGCCAGGCATGCCATCGCCCCGGGCCGTGGCAAAAAGTCCGCGAATGGGCTCGCGGGCCGCTACACAGAGAAGCGCGCGCCGCGCAAGACCGCTATGTTGGTCGTAGGGGCGCTCTGCTTGATAGCCGCCGTGATACTGCTGTTCGTCCTCACGGAGAACATACAGCTGCCGATGGGCGCGGCGAACGGCAACACGGTATTCTACGCGGGGGCGGTGGCAATAGAGATAGCGGCGCTGGCCTTCTTCTCAAAGAAAGCCGGACACGCCCATAACGCCAAAGCATAGGTTTTATTCCACAAAAAAGCCTCGCCGTTTGGCGGGCAGTATAGAAAAGGCGGCTCCCATGCCAAAGGTACAGGGGCCGCCTTTCTGATCACGTGATTCCTAGCATTATTTCCTCTCTACTGGAAACCGCTCAAAGGTTGGTCAACTATTCCTTATCCTTTTCTTTGTACCTGTGTACCGCTCGGATTCTTTCTAACTCTGGATCTTCCTTACCCCTTCGTTCCAGCTCCGTTTTATATGAATCCTTTAGATGCCGTTCTTCTAAAATCTTATTTTTGTAAGCAGATATATCCTTATCGGTATCAATATATTTTTTTCGACAAAAATGATAGGTTATATGCCAAGCTAGAAAACCCGTTACCAATGCAACTATAATAAAAAAGATGATTTGCTCTTTTGTGAGTTTAGAAAACATGTCGGCATAATCTAACCCCATCACCTTTGATATAGCAGTAAAAAAAGCAATTAATATAGCAATAATTATTGGGTATATAAATCTATCAATCAACTTCATATTTTCTTAATAAGGTATCTTTTGTGATCGAATCGATTAATAAGATCATTTCGTCAATGCTTATGTGCCTAAATCGAAAATTATAAAGCAACTTATAACAATATGAATTTTTATCGGTAGAATCAAAAGGTATATTGTTTATGTCATAGAGTTTTCTTAGAACGGCAAAGATCAGGAAAATCGCGAATAGCTCATTAATACAATAACCCAATCTGTTGCTCTCTAAACGTCTGTCATATATAAAAAATGGGCGAAATCTTAATAACCAATACGCATATAAAGCGACCTGCTTACATTCGTTTATTTTCATATCATGATAATAGATGTAATAAACTTTCCTTTTGTCTACCCTGACGATCACATCAATAAGTAAACGGAGCGACACACCGACCTTTAAATCTGCGGGATAATCCAGATACTTGATGAATCCACAAAATGCTTCTTGAAGCATTTTTATCTCCTGTGTTATGTCAAAAAAATCAATCTCATTATACCGATGATCTTCTTCACTTCGCATTTACTAACCCCGTCCCCATAAACCACAAAAGATATAACAAAAGTTATTTGCCGTTCAGGTTGTATTCTCTTTGTCCTCCAATAATAGTGTGACGCCACTTATAAGTGTGGCGCTAAAAGAATCTCTCTCTATGCTAATGTCTGGATTCGCAGCTACAGGATGATTTGAATCTTTCCAAGATAACGCATCCACTCTATTCGCTTCTATTTCATCATTTGTAAACCCAAAGTAGTTTTCGTAAATATCCATTATTCCTCATTTGTCCATTAAGTTATGAATGTTTTTTTATGTCCATTCTAATGTTGCAACAGTAGAATGTCAAGGCATTAGCACATTTTCCCATATTAAATGTGTATATCAATTTCGCCGTTTTTTGATAAAATTCCAGCATCAATCCGACTTCAAGCAAAATCCTCACATAGGGGCAACAAGAGCGCCGTAGCATTCACTATCCTGCAAAGCGCCATAGTGGCGGCGAACACCGTATTCTTCAACGCGAACGCAACGCAGGAGGAAGTCGACGCGGCGCCCCCGGGCGAAGAGCTTGTTGTGAGCAAAGGCACAGGAGCCGCCTTTCGTCTATGTGTTCGTCGGTGAAAGAACCAAGAGAATCTATGCTATACTATTAGCTATGGCGTATAAAGTAAAACTGAACATTTTCGAGGGGCCTTTTGATCTGCTCGTGTATCTCATCGAGAACGCGGAGATGAGCATCTATGATATCAGGATTTCGGAGATCACGGCGCAGTACCTGAAATACGTCAGGCTCATGAAAGAACAGAACGTCATGGCCTACGCTGATTTTCTCGTGCTCGCCGCGACGCTCATAGAGATCAAGTCAAGGATGCTGCTTCCGCACATCACGCCGGAAGGCGAGGAGCTTCCCCCGGGGACGGATCTGACCCAAAAACTTGTCGAGTATATGCGCTTCAAGCGGCGGGCGGCCGCGCTCGAGGAGCTCATGGACGCGGCTTCGCTGAAATTCATAAAGCCTCAGGAAGACCTCACTCCGTGGACGGGGGAGCCCGACGAATATCTGAATCTCGAGATGGACAAGTTCATCGACGCGTTCAAAGCGTTCATCTATAAGAGGCGGAAGAACGAGGAAATCCGGCGCATGAGGGACCGCATAGAACGCGAGAAAGTCAGCGTGGCGACGAAGAAGACGTTCATAGAGCGCGTGCTCGCCGGCGCGAAAGGCGGTTTCGCGAAGTTTCGCGATTTTCTCTCGCCCCGCGCGGGCAGGTACGACAAGGTGGTCACCTTCGTGTCGCTGCTCGAGATGGTCAGGAGCGGCGCGGTGCGAGTGAGGCAGGACGGCAATTTCCACGAGATCGAGGTGCAGAGGTTGAAGCCATGACGACGAGAAACATGATAAAGTCAGCGCTCGAGTCAATGATGTTCGTGTGGGGCGACCCGCTCGACGCGGGCATTGCGGCGAACGCGATGAACATAGAGAAGCCCGAGGCGCTCGAGTGCTTCCGGGAGCTCATGCGCGAGTACGACGAGCAGGAGCGCGGCGTCCGCGTCCGCGAGGTGAACGGCAAGTATCAATACGTCACCTACGACGGGAACTACGACTACATACGCTCCATCGTCGCGCCCGCGAAAGAGAGGCGGCTCACACAGGCGGCGCTCGAAGCGCTCGCCATCATAGCGTACAAGCAGCCCGTCACAAAGAGCGAGATCGACTCGATTCGCGGCATCCGCAGCGAGCGCGTGATAGACGGGCTTATCGCGAAAGGGCTCGTCGAGGAGCGCGGGCGCTCCAATGCCGTAGGACGGCCCATACTCTACGGCACGACGGATCTGTTCCTGACGAACTTCGACCTCACCACGATCAAGGAGCTGCCGCAGATAGAGGATATAGAGGAATCAATACAGTACGTCCCGCCGATGACGGCCATGGACAGCAGGCAGACGCGCATCGACTTTGAGAAGTTGGAGCGTGAAGAGGACGAGCCACGGTCGGATGTCGCGACGCCTCATCACGACGGGGCGGCCGAACCGTTCTCTGTCGTCCCGCCGGACGAACCGTCCGCGGATGCTTCGCGTCCCGACGCCCCGGAGCGTGACGATGACTGACATCCGGCTCGTAGCAACCGATCTCGACGCGACGCTCCTCAACCGCGAGCATATGATCCCGGACGATAATAAGGCCGCTCTCGAGCGTTGCGTAAAGAATGGAGTGGAGGTCGTCGTGGCGACGGGTAGGGCCCTTTCCACGATACCCGCCGAGGTCAGGGGCATCGAGGGCGTCCGCTACCTCGTCTGCGCGAACGGGGCGAACATCTACGACAACGCGACGGAGAAGCTGCTGTACGCCATGTACCTGAGCAGGGAAGCGGTCGAGAGCGTATGGGACCTCATGGAAAACGCCGCCGTGATGAAAGAAATATTTTGGGGCGGCGAGCCGTACACGAGCCGCGCGGCCTACGACAACCTCGCGCGCTTCGGCGTGCCGGACTGGTTTCGGGACTACGTGCTGTCGACGCGGATACCCGTTGACGACCTCGGCGCCTTCACGAAAGAGCATATAGAGCAGATAGAGAATATCAACTTCAATTACGCAAATTACAATATCAGGGACTTTCTCATAGACCGCCTGAAGATCGACGACGGCCGCCTGTATACGCTCACGGCTTCGCTGCCGTTCAACATCGAGATAGGAGGCGTCGGCGTGGACAAGGCCGGGGCCGTGGCGCGCGTAGCCGAGTGGCTCGGGATACCGCGCGAGCAGTGCATGTGTTTTGGGGATAATAATAACGATGTGTCGATGATAAAGTGGGCGGGGGTAGGCGTGGCGGTAGCCGACGGCGTGCAGGCGGCGACAGAGGCGGCCGACTACGTGACGGCGCCGTCGTCAGAGAGCGGGGTAGCCCGTGCACTGGAGCGCTACGGACTCTAAAAAGTGCGCAAATACCACCCCAATCCACACTTAGATCCCCTTTACCCTTTCCTTAACCGATTTGTAACATGGATTTCGTTGACAGCTACCATACCTTGTGCTATAAATGTATACGCTACATAGATATTGTTACCGGATAAATCCATAAGGAATCGAAAAATGTTCACAAATATACTGAAAAGAGACGGGAGAAGCGCCTCCTACGACGTGTCAAAGATAGGCGTCGCGATAGAAAAAGCGATGTCGGCGAGCGGCCGCGCGGACACGGACGAGTGCTCGCGGCTTGCGGCCGAGGTCGAGCAGAGGCTCATAGGGCGCTACAGCGACGAGGCGCCGGATGTGGAGTCCATACAAGACGAGGTCGAGTCGGTGCTCATGGATAAGGGCTATCCTCTCGTGGCGAAGCGTTACATCCTCTACCGCGCGGACAGGAGCCGCGCGCGGGAGCGCAAGACGCGCCTCATGCGCAAGATGAACGAGCTCACGTTCCAAGACGCGAAAGCGAGCAATATGAAGCGCGACAACGCGAATATCGACGGCGATACGGCCATGGGCGTCATGCTCAAATACGGCTCGGAGAGCGCGAAAGAGTATTATGAGAAGTACATCCTCACGCAGCAGCAGTCCGAAGCGCACAGCAACGGCGATATACACATCCACGATTTCGACTTCTACACGCTCACGTCCACCTGCTGCCAGATAGACGTGCTGAAGCTGTTTTCCGGGGGCTTCTCCACAGGGCACGGGCATCTGCGCGAGCCGAACAGCATCCACAGCTACGCGGCGCTCGCGTGCATAGCGATACAGTCAAACCAGAACGACCAGCACGGCGGCCAGAGTCTACCGAACTTCGATTACGGCCTCGCGCCGGGCGTGGCTAAGACGTATGGGAAGATCTACATCTCGAATTACATCAAGGCAATACGTCTGCTCGCGCCCGAAGCGGAGATCACGAACGAGGGGATCAAGGAGCTTTTCAAGGGGCTCGCAAATGAGGGCTGCATCCCTAAGCTGCGCATGAACGGCGAGTACAAAGCGGCCGAGTCGGAGGCTTTCGCGGCCGCGACGAACGGCGCGGTCGACGCGGATACCGTCGGAAAAATCCACGATTTCGCGGTCAAGACAGCCGAGGAGGAAACGGAGCGGGAGACATTGCAGGCGATGGAAGCGCTCGTACACAATCTGAACACGATGCACTCGCGGGCGGGCGCGCAGACGCCTTTTTCCAGTATCAATTACGGCACGGACACAACTCCCGAAGGCCGTCTTGTTTCGAAGAGCGTCATGCTCGCGACGGAGGCCGGCATGGGGGGTGGGGAGACGGCGATATTCCCGATACATATTTTCAAGGTGAAAGAGGGGATCAATTACAACGAGGGCGACCCGAACTACGACTTGTTCAAGCTCGCGTGCCGCGTGAGCGCCAAGCGGCTGTTCCCGAATTTCTCGTTCCTCGACGCGCCGTTCAATATCAAGTATTACGACCCGGCGCGGCCGGAGACGGAGGTGTCCTACATGGGCTGCCGCACGCGCGTACTCGGCAATACCTTCGACCCGACAAACGAGGTCGCGCACGGGCGCGGCAATCTGAGCTTCACGTCGATCAATCTGCCCCGCATCGCGATCAAGTCGAACGGGAGTATCGATTGGTTCTTCGAGGAGCTCGAACGCAAGATGGATCTCGTGACGAAGCAGCTGCTCGACCGCTACCGCATACAGGCGTCGAAGAAGGTCCGCAAGTTCCCGTTCCTCATGGGGCAGGGCATATGGATCGGCTCGGACAAGCTGAAGCTCGACGACGAGGTGGGCGAGGTGCTGAAGCACGGTACGCTGTCCGTCGGGTTCATCGGGCTTGCGGAGGCGCTCGTCGCCCTCGTCGGCAGCCATCACGGGCAGACGCCCGAGGCGCGCAATCTCGGCCTCGAAATCGTCGGCTTCATGCGCGATTATTTGGACAGGCTGAGCGGGGAGATGCAGCTCAATTTCACGTTGCTCGCGACGCCGGCGGAGGGTCTCGCGGGGCGCTTCGTGCGCATCGACCGTGGTAAGTACGGCGAGATCGAGGGAGTGACGGACAGGGATTATTACACGAACGGGTTCCACGTGCCGGTCTACTATCCGGTGTCGGCGTTCGAAAAGATAAAGATCGAGTCGCCTTACCACGAGCTGACGAACGCGGGGCATATCACGTACGTCGAGCTCGACGGCGACCCGTCGGACAATCTCGACGCGTTCGAGAGCGTGGTGCGCGCGATGAAGGAGTCGGGCGTGGGCTACGGCAGCGTCAACCACCCGGTCGACCGCGACCCGGTCTGCGGCTACAACGGCATCATCGACGACGTGTGCCCGGGCTGCGGCAGGAGCGAGGACGACGGGGAGGTGGGCTTCGAGCGCATAAGGCGCATCACGGGCTACCTCGTGGGGACGCTGGACCGCTTCAACGACGCGAAGCGCGCGGAGGAAGCGGACAGGGTGAAGCACGATCTGTGATGTGGGTAATGTAATAATGACGCATACGAGTAAGCCAAGCGTGAAGAGGGGCGCGCGGTAAAGCGTCTTTTCGTTCGAATGAACAGCGATCCTACAATATATCTGGCGGGATTCATCGAGGATTCCATCGTCGACGGGCCGGGGCTGCGCTCCGTCGTGTTCACGCAGGGCTGCGACAAGGACTGCCCCGGATGCCACAATCCCGACGCCCGCCCCACCCGCGGCGGCGAGCCCTACTCTCCCGAAGGGCTCTACGAAAAAATAGCGTCCAACCCGCTCTGCGCGGGCGTGACATTCAGCGGCGGTGAGCCGCTGTTGCAGGCGGAGGCCCTGCTCCCGCTGGCCCGGCTCATCAGGGGCGCGGGCCTTTCGCTCGCGATATATTCCGGCGATACGATAGAGCGGATAGCGGAGCGCGGCGATGGCCCGCAAATGGAGCTGCTGTCCCTCGCCGACGTGCTGATCGACGGCCCGTTCGTAGAAGCTGAAAAAAGCCTGTCGCTGCCGTTCCGGGGCTCCCGGAATCAACGCATATTGGACAGCGCGCGCTCTGTAAGCGAGGGCCGCGCCGTCCCGTGTGAAAACGCCGCGTGGTTCCCGAAAAATCGTCGTTGACTTTCAAATGAAAAGGTGTATACTCGTAGATAGAGAGACGTTGCCTTTGGCAGCTCTCCCATTGGTTTGGTTAAGAACCGCTTCAGTCTCAGCTTCTGCGGTTCTTGTATTTCTCATACAACGTGACCGTGTCAAGGATGATGGATGCGCTTAGCAAACATATCTCGACGATCATGAGTGCGATCATACTATCACCTCCCTTCCGGGAGTGGATTAGCCGCTTCAGACTGACGTCTCTCTGCCCGTATTATAGTACAAATCTACCTATTTGTCAATAAATGTTTCTCATTAATTATAATGGTATAAAAACCTGCTAATTCCTTGCAAAAACCCTTTGCAAACGGTATAATGTCGAATATATGCGTAATATGAACTTTGAGGAGGGCAAATGGTTTTAGCTACAGATTTTAATACACTCGACCCTAAATATTCCCGGATAACGCCTGAGCTGCGCAGGCTCGCGGCCGTTCTCGAGGAAGCTGACCGGATAGACCCGGAGCTTTACATAGAGCACAAGGTCAACCGCGGCCTGCGCGACCTCAACGGCAACGGCGTACTCACGGGCCTGACGGATATATCCGAGATACTCGCGTTCCACAAGGGGCCGAATGGCGAGAAGATTCCGGTCGACGGGGAGCTGTACTTCCGCGGCATCAACGTGTACAACCTCGTAGACGGTTTCATCGGCGAGAAGCGCTCGGGCTTCGAGGAAACCACCTATTTGCTCATCTTCGGCAAGCTGCCGACGAAGGCGGAGCTGCAAAGATTCCAGGCGCTGCTCGCCAAGTACTGCAGTCTTCCGACGAGCTTCGTGCGCGACATCATCATGAAAGCGCCGAGCAGCGACATGATGAACACGCTCGCCCGCAGCGTCCTGACCCTGCACTCCTACGACACGAAAGCGAACGACACGTCGATACCGAATGTGCTGAGGCAAAGCCTGCTGCTCATCGCGACCTTCCCCATGCTGGCCGTCTACGCCTATCAGGCCTACCGCCATTATTTTCATGGGGACGACCTGTTCATCCACCTTCCTAAGCCCGAACTGTCGACGGCCGCAAATATCCTCCAAATGCTGCGCAAGAACGGCAAATACACCGCTCTCGAAGAGCGCATACTCGACCTGGCCCTCGTCCTGCACTCGGAGCACGGCGGCGGCAACAATTCCACATTCACGACCCACGTCGTGTCGTCGTCCGGCACGGACACATACTCGTCGGTCGCGGCCTCCATCTGCTCCCTGAAAGGCCCGAAGCACGGCGGCGCCAACATCAAAGTCGTCGGCATGTTCGCCGACCTGAAGCGCAAAGTGAAAGACTGGGGCGACGACAATCAGATCGAGTCATACCTGCACGACCTGCTGAATAAGAATGCCTACGACAAGGCCGGGCTCATCTACGGCATGGGGCACGCCGTCTACTCGCTCTCCGACCCGAGAGCGAACATCTTCAAGTCATTCGTAAAAAAATTGTCGGTAGAAAAGGGCAGGGAGGAAGAGTACGAGCTCTACAGCTCCGTCGCGCGGCTCGCCCAGAAAGTCATCGGCAAGGAGCGCAAGATATACAAAGGGGTCAGCCCCAACGTCGACTTTTACAGCGGTTTCGTCTACAGCATGCTCGATCTGCCGTCGGAGCTTTTTACGCCCATATTCGCCATCGCGCGCATATCCGGCTGGAGCGCGCACCGGATCGAGGAGCTCATCAACGCGAGCAAGATCATAAGGCCCGCGTACATGAGCGTGTCAAAGCACGAAAACTACGTGCCGTTAGAGGATAGGTAAAGTAGTAAAAACGCGCCGAGGGCGTTTTTTTACCGCAACATAGGAATCGTCGGGTGAAAACATCGTCCAATCACAAAACTATCCGAAACACCGCGCCGCCGCCCGGCGCGTTTTCCGCCTTTATGCTGCCTCCGTTCGATACGACGGCTTCTCTTGCTATCGCGAGTCCTATGCCGGCGCCGCCCGTAGCCCTGTTGCGGGATTTGTCCGCTCGGTAGAGGCGCTCGAATACGTAGGGCAACTCGTCCTCTGGTATGCCGGGGCCGTTGTCTTCGATGGCGATGACGACGGTTCGCCGGTCTCCGTGCCTGACGCTCACGCGGACGCGGCCGCCGTCCGGCGCGTACTTGACGGCGTTCGAGATGAGGTTCGAAACCGCGCCGGCTATGGCGTCGCCGTCTATTTTCGCCGTGACGGGGCCGGCGCCCGTCTCCTCGATTTCTAACGCGATATTTTTCAGGGCGGCCTTGCCCTCCCACGCGGCGCACACGGAGCGTACGAGCGCGGCGACATCGGTGTCCTCGGCGCCCCGGCCTGTGTCCGCGCCCCGCGCGCCGGCCTCTTCGAGCCGTTCGAGCCCGGCGATGAGATTCGTGAGGCGGTTGATCTCGTCGCGGCAGCCCGCGAGCCGCTC
>JAISAI010000043.1 GCA_031266795.1 Eubacteriales Family XIII. Incertae Sedis bacterium | reverse complement strand
CAAGCGCAGCAATGCGCTGAGCTGACCGGTACTAATCGGTCGAACACTTGACCAATGGTTTTCCGGAGCGTAACAGATCATTATTCGGTTTTGAGGGTGTAAAGACACTTTCAGCCACTGACGCAGGATTTTTTTCGCAGGTTGCGGGAATGCGAACGAATGAGGAGGGCGCGTACCCAGACGTACGTAACCGACGAGTGAGGGAAGCATTCGCGCAAGATGCGCGAAAAAGACAAGCAAGGCCATTCCGGTGGCTATAGCTACGGGGCCATACCTGTTCCCATCCCGAACACAGTAGTCAAGCCCGTATGCGCCGATGATACTTGGCGGGCGACCGCCCGGGAAAGCAGGACGCTGCCGGTCCTAAGGAGCTTTCACCGCTCAAACGGTGAAGGCTCTTATTCTTGATAACGGAAAGAACCTGATGTATACTGTGATAGTCGGTCATAAACGATGAAAACGGGAAGATTGTTTGTCATATCGGGGCCTTCGGGCGCCGGCAAAGGGACCATATGCCAACGCTTGGCCTCAGGAACGGGCGGCGGTGAAGCAAACAGCCCGGTGCTGTCGGTTTCGGCCACCACGCGGGCGCCGAGGCCCGGCGAAAAGGATGGCGTCAGCTATCATTTCGTCACGGACGAAGAGTTTCGCGGCATGATAGACCGCAGGGATTTCCTCGAATACGCCGAGGTGTTCGGATGTTTTTACGGGACGCCAAGACGCACGATCGTACGGACACTCGAAGAAGGCCGCGACGTTCTGCTCGAAATCGACGTGCAGGGCGCGCTGCAGGTGAAACGGAATTACCCGGAAAGTATCCTCGTTTTCGTGCTGCCCCCGTCGATACGCGACCTGAAAAAGCGCATAGAGGGCCGCGGATCGGAGAGCGCCGCGCAGATAGCAAAACGCGTGGGCGAGGCGACGCGGGAGATCGCGGAGATAGGCGCTTACGACTACGCTGTCGTGAACGACGATATAGCAAAGACCGTTGCGGAGATAAAGGAAATAATGGGCGGGCGCCACGCCCGAATGGCAGACGGGGAAGCGCGGGAAATCATAGCGCGCTTCAACGCGGACGCCATGGGATTGGGATAAGTTAAAGGAGCGCGTATGCCTGATCCGTGATAGGGAGGCGTTCGCCGAGTCAGAAGTGAGGCAAATGATGTTACTGTACCCGCCGATAAACAAGATAAGAAAAAAAGCCGACAGCAAGTACACGCTCGTCATACTGGCGGCCAAGCGCGCGAGGGACTTGATAGACGGCAAGCCCCAATTGATAGAGGACGACGATGAGGTCCCGGTGTCGATCGCCGCAAAGGAGATCTACGACGACTACATCACATACGCGCGAGAGGAAGACATATAGTAGCCGCAGCGGTTTATTATAAATCTCGTGCAATTTTTCAAAAAACGCATATAATAGTGTTATATTGATTTTACGTTTTGTACGATCAAGAAGGGTTATTCAACACAAGTGGGGAGGTTGTGATGAACGAACTGCGCATTATTAATAGATTTCAGACGACGCTCATCGAGTATCGCGATGTGTCCTATGTCGAGCAGTCAAGCAGAAAGATTGTAGTCCACACTCCTTTTGGCGCGTATTGGGAGTATTGTTCTATGGAATCCATGCTTATGCGCCTCGACGGCAGGATGCACCGTAGCCACCACAGCCTCGCGGTGAATATGGACGTGATAAGATCCATATCTAAAGACACCGTCGAGCTTTCGGATGGCAGTACGCTGTCGATGTGCCACGCCGCGATCGGCCGCACGAAAAAGGCGTGGCTCAACCACATCTCCTGAATAGCCATGTATATGAATGAAAAGGCCGCCCCGGTTTCGGGACAGCCTCACGTTCGACAGGTTTTTCGCTGCGGGATATGATCGGCCGGGGTCCTCGTTACCCTGCCCGATCAGTCGCGGCTCAGTATATTTCTTTAATCATATCAAGGCATTCCTCGCAGATGAGCTTCTCTTTGAAGTACACGGCGCCCATGTCGCTGCCGCATAGGGCGCAGATGCTGAGTACGTCGTTCGGGTAATACCTGAGGATGTTCGCTGATTTCTCCTTCTGTCTGTTCATTGTGTTCTTTCCTTTCATTACGATTTCAATGAAATATAGTTTATGAGGTGAGTGAGAGTCTATTCCTCTGAGGGGTGGAATGCAAGAGCGAAATCCCCAAAGTGAAAAATAAGAAGCCGAATTGTACGAATATGGTCAATTCTGTTGCGGATAATATCTTACCGTAAACTAAATGGAAAATGAAAGGTTGAGTAGTTTCGATTTAATATATGTAGTAACTATTATCCTCAAAAAACACTTGACATATGATATATATATGATAATATAAACATATGAGTAAGTATTCATATGTTTGTTCGAACCCGGGCTTCCGCCGTGAAAGGGCGGTGTCCTAAGCCTTTGGCCATAGGACGTACGGGTCGCGCGAACTGCAAAGGAGAGAACTGTGGGCGTACCATCAGAAAAAAATAGAGAAGCTACGGCCGGCGCGGAGCAAGGGCTCGTGTGCCGCGGCCTGCTGTCGTCCGTCGGCGATGACGCGCTTTCAATGAATGAATTTGCGAGGTTGGCCGATCTGTACAAGAATTTTTCGGATCCGTCGAGGCTGCGCATCATTATAGAGCTCGCCTCCGGCGCTATGTGCGTGCAGTGCATAGCCGACAAGCTCGGCATGAGCCAGTCCGCCATATCGCATCAGTTGAGGGTGCTCAGGGGGGCGAGGCTCGTCAGGTACGAAAAGGAAGGAAAAAATGTCGTGTACGCCCTCGACGACGAGCATATTGAGGACATATTGAAGATAGGAGTGGAGCATGTCAGACATTCAAAATAACGAAGCGGTATGTTCGTGCTGCGCGGGAGCTTTATCACCGGGCGGCGAGGGTACGGACGCGCATGAGCACGGCGACGAGGGAGAGGCGTTTTTCACGCCGGTAAATATCGTCGGGATCGTACTCTTTGCCGCCGGTTTCATAGCCGAACATTTTATAGACGCGGCGTGGTGGGTTTCATTCGCGCTCTTGCTCGCGGCCTATGTCGTCATCGGACGAGAGGTGCTCGCGATGGCGGGGCGCAATCTCACCCATGGCAAGGTGTTCGACGAGAATTTCCTCATGTGCGTAGCGAGCATAGGCGCTTTCATCATCGGCGAATATCCCGAGGCCGTGGCCGTCATGCTCTTCTATATGATAGGAGAATATTTTCAGGGAAAGGCCGTGGGCCAAAGCAGGAAATCCATACGGGCGCTCATGGACATCAGGCCCGATACGGCGTGGGTCGTGGACGAGATCGCCGCCGGCGGCGCGGCTGCGGCGTACGGTGAGCCGGCTGAAGTCCGCGCTGAGGACGTCGCGGTCGGCCGGATCATAGAGATAAAGCCGGGTGGGCGCGTGCCGCTCGACGCCGTCGTCGTGAGCGGATCGGGCGACATAGACATGATGGCGCTTACGGGCGAGACCCTGCCATTAAGCGTAGATCCCGGAGACAGGCTCCTCGCGGGTGCGGTCAACGGCAGCTCCCTGCTCAGGGCGAGGGTGGACAAGCCTTTCGCCGAGTCGACGGCGTCAAAGATCATCGAGCTCGCGCAGAACGCGTCGAGCCGCAAAGCGCCCGCCGAAAACTTCATCACGAAGTTCGCGCGCGTCTACACCCCCATAGTAGTGTGCTCCGCAGCCGCGCTCGCCGTGCTTCCGCCGCTCTTCGGCGCGGGCCCGTGGCCGGACTGGATCATGCGCGGCCTCGTATTCCTCGTCGTGTCGTGCCCGTGCGCACTCGTCATATCCATACCCGTCAGCTATTTCGGAGGCATCGGAGGCGCCTCGTCGCGCGGTATACTCGTGAAAGGCGGGAACTATCTCGACGCCCTCGGCAGAGTGAAGACCGTCGTCTTCGATAAGACGGGCACGCTCACAAAGGGCAGGTTCAAAGTGGCGGATATAAGCCCGGCGAACGGGTTTCCGGCGAAGCTCACGCTGTCCTACGCCGCTGCGGCCGAGAGGGCGTCGACGCACCCCATCGCGGTTTCGATCGTAGAAAAATACGCGGAAGAGGAGTCGCCGCTCCCGGGAGCGGAGGGTATAAAGGAAAAGGCCGGCTACGGCGTAGCCGCCGCCGTGGACGGCAGAGCCGTGATCTGCGGCAGTGCGAAGTACATGGACGAGGAGGGTGTGGCGTACGACGCTGTGGACGTGCCCGGGACCGTCGTCCACGTCGCTGTGGACGGCGTATACGCGGGATATATACTCGTCGTCGACGAGATAAAGCCGGACAGCGCCGAAGCCGTCAAAGATCTGAAAGCCCGCGGTATCGGGCGCACCGTCATGCTCACGGGCGACGCCAAGCCGGTCGCCGACGCGGTCGGCGCTTCCCTTGGCATAGACGAGGTATACTCAGGGCTGTTGCCGCAGGAGAAGGTCGAGATACTCGAGCGCGTCATGGACGGCGGCGCGGGTAGGGCAGGCGGCGCCGTGGCCGTCGTCGGCGACGGCATCAACGACGCGCCGATGCTCGCACGGGCCGACGTAGGCATAGCGATGGGAGGGCTCGGCTCCGACGCGGCCGTGGAAGCCGCCGACATAGTGATAATGAACGACGCGCCGTCGAGGATAGCGGCCGCCGTGGACGTGGCCCGCAAGACGAGGCGCATCGTAGCCCAGAACATAGTGCTCGCGCTCGGCGTGAAAGGCGCGGTCATGATACTCGCCGCCGTCGGCGTAGCGAATATGTGGGAGGCCGTATTCGCCGACGTGGGGGTGGCGCTCTTGGCCGTCCTGAACGCAATAAGAGCGAGCAGGTGAGGTTACTACTCAACGGTCACGCTATTTTTGCGCATTCCGGGCCCAATGCAGATTTTGGCTTCCTCACGTACCTCTGAGTACGCTCCGGGGAGCCAAAATCAGCCTTGGGCCCGGACTGCATCAAAACTATCGCGACCGTTGAGTAGTTTCGATTAAATCTCTGAGCAGTAACTGCAAAAGTATGCACTCTGCGAAAAAAATCCTGCGCATGTCCGAATAGTTTTCTTATGATATGATATTAATATCATGGAAATGGAATCCGTTAAGCTGCCCGGACTGAGATCGAATCTCGCCCCGCCCGGCGGGGCCGGCGAGGTGGCGTTTATCAAACATATTATCGAGCGCCTCTTGGGCGTCGAGCTGCCCGCTCTTTCTGAGGGAGAGGTTTTCTATACCGTCAGCTTGCCGGACGGCTGGCGCGTCGGGCGTCCGGAGAACGACTTTCGCCGCGGGCTCATCAGCCCGGACGGTTATTTCCTCATATCCATACACGACATGGGCGCCGATTCCAAACTCGTATTCGAGATGAGATACAGAGCCATACTTTTCTTCGGAAACTTCAAGACGTCGGACGACCTCAAGAACGACCCCTTGTTCCACGACGGCGAATATGGGAAGCAGAAAGTCACGTGGGTCATAAAGGACGGCAAGCTCGGCGACATCATCTACCCTCCGTCAGGCGAGATGCTCGTGCTCGAAACGAACAAGGACGAGCTTGACAGGCAGCGCGATAAGGTGCAGGCCACGGTGGATGGTATGAATAATAATTGGCTCGAGAGTTGGGGGCTGTGAATGCGTTTGCCCGCTCTGAAGCTCTATCTGTGCTCTGACGATAAAGAATACGGCGGCGGACGGGATGTGCGGCCTGATGGGATGTTCCGCGCCGCGGCGTCGGACTACCTCGGCGAGGATCTCGGAGCGGACGCTCTGCGCACGGCCGCGGGCCCGCACGGGAAACCCTATTTCACGGAATCGCCGCTCCGCGGGAGGGCGTTCTTTTCAATATCACATTCGGGCGCTTACCGTGCCGTATTATTTCACAACGCGGAGGTCGGCCTCGACATCGAGGATCTGGGCATACGAGGCGGATTTACGCGCGAGCGGATGGAGAGAATAGCGGCGCGCTTTTTCGCGGAGGACGAAGCGGCATACTTGGTAGGGAAACGCGGCGCGGACGACATCGCGGAGTTCTTTCGCATATGGACGGCGAAGGAGGCGTACATCAAATACACGGGCGACGGCATGACGCTCGGCTTGCCGAGCTTCTCCGTATTCGACCCGCCGGGCGGCGTCACGATCACGACGTTCTCGCCCGCGCCGGGGCTCGTCTGCTCCTGTTGCCGCGTGGGCGCAGGCGAACCGGAGGTGGTGGCGCCGGGCATCGAACAGGGCGCGGCGGAGCAATAAGGTGAAAGAGGCAAGATGACGGACGAACAGGGAAAGAAAACGCCGGAAAGACCGGCGTTCGATATGGCGGCCGATTTCCTCGCGCGGCGTATGCGCGCGGAGAGGGAGGTGCGGAAATTTCTCGACGGTAGGGGTATCGACGAGGGCGAGGCTGACGAGGCGATAGACCGGCTGAAGGAGCTCGGATACATAGACGATCGCGCCTATGCTACGCGCTATCTCGAAATACTCGTAGGCAGGAAGCGCGGCCGAAAGAGAATCAAAGATGAAATGCGCCGCCGAGGGCTTGACGCGGGGCTCGTCGAGGAGATTCTATGCGACGGCTACACGGAGCCTGCCGAACGGGAAAACGCGCTCCGCGTCGCCGAGAAAGCCATGAGCGCTTTGCCGGAGGGAGTGGACGCCCGCGAGGCGGCGCGGAAGCTATCCTCCCGCTTAGTATGGCAAGGCTACGACTACGATCTCATAGACTCGGTCGTCGGTGAGCTGCTGAAACAGTAACTACTAAACTATCGCGACCGTTTAGTAGTTTCGATTAGATGCTTGAACAGAAACCAAAAAACACAACTGCCCAGATTATTCTATGAATTTTACCCTTGACAATTCTATCGCGGTATACCATACTATTGTTAAGGTAAAAATAGGTTGATTGAATTGCGTTTTGGATAAAAATTCCGAAATATACGAAAATAAAAAATACAGGAGATCAGAATCGTTTTATCTATTATATTAAAATAATAGTTTGTATGGAAAGTAAAGGGAAGTAGGTTTGGAGGATAAGAGGAGAATAAGCCGCTATTCATATATTCTGATGCTTGGGCATATAGCCACCGATCTCAATCAGGGGGCTCTGCCCGCGCTTCTGCCTTTTTTGATAAAGGCGCACGGGATGGGCTACGCTTCCGCGGCGGGGCTCATCTTTGCGAGCAGCCTCGTTTCGTCCGTCGTCCAACCTTTGTTCGGCCATCTCGGGGATAAGTTCGAGCATCCGAAGCTCATGTGCCTCGGCGTGATTCTCGCGAGCGCCGGCATAGGCCTGATGGGCTTTTTCGACGACTACGCCGTCATGTTTGTGCTCGCGATGATAACGGGTATCGGCGTCGCTTTGTTCCACCCGGAGGCCTCAAAGCACGCGGTGTACGTGTCCGGCGAAAACAAGGGAGAGAGTATGGGCACGTTTGCCGTCGGGGGTAATATAGGATTTACCGTCGGGCCTATCGCGTGCTCCGTGCTGCTGCTGACATTCGGGCTAAAGGGCACGCTCGGTTTCATCGTCATAGGCATAGCGATGACCGCGATACTGCTCTTCCAGATACCGCACATACAGGCCGCCGGAGAAGGCAACAGGATACGGAGGTCGTCGCCCGAATTTTATCAAAAGGACGACTGGCCGTCATTCGTCAAGGTGACGCTTGCGATGTTCTGCCGCGCCATAGTGGGCACGTGCATGAGCACGTTCGTTACGCTCTTCTTTATCGACGTGCTCATGCAGTCCGTCGCCGTGGGCAACACGATGCTGAGCGTCTTTGCCGTGGCGGGCGCTATCGCTACCTACTTCGGCGGGAAACTCTCGGATGTGGTCGGCTTCAAACGCATGGTGATGATCTGCTCCGTCGCCGTCGTGCCGTTCCTGTTCCTCATAGTATTTACGACGAATCCTGTCGTGGCCGCCATCGTTGGGGTCATGATATGCCTGACGCTGAACGGCTGCCACACCACGCTCATAGTGATGGGGCAAAGCTTTTTGCCGCACAGGCTCGGCCTCGCGTCGGGCGTAATGTACGGCCTGACGGTGAGCGTCGGCGGCATGGCCGCCCCGCTGATAGGGCTCGTGGCCGACGATCGCGGGATACCCGCCGGTATGTTCATCATCGCGTGCGTGAGCGTTGTGGCCTTGGTGTTCGCCCTGATAATTCCGGACATACGCGGGATACCCCGAGAGGGAGAGCCGCGGATAAATGACGGGCCTTCTTGAACGGGGCGGATTTTTTCAGAGGAATGGATGCGTACGCATAGCGGCTACTATCCAAACTGAGCGATTTTTATTTTGTGATAATGATTTTTATGGCGGCGCGGGTTATAATATTCTATAAAGTGCTGAGACAACGTGAAAACTGATGACAACGCTGAACGATAGAGCAAAACGGAGAAGACAAATGACGGAAACAGTATATTCGATCGACCAAATCAGAAACATGCTAACGCCGATTTTTGCCGCCAACAATGTGCACAAGGCGATATTGTTCGGCTCATACGGGAGAGGCGACGTGTCTCCCAAAAGCGATATCGATCTGTATGTGGATAGCGGGCTTAGAGGATTGAGCTTTGTCGGTCTTCTCGGAAAAATCACCGAAGCCGTCGACAAAAATGTAGATCTCATTGACGTCACGCACGTTGAGAACGGTTCCCCTATAGAAAGGGAAATCGAGTCTACGGGAATCGTGATATATGAGAAATAATATCATCATCAAGAAAATCATAGAATATATCGATAGGATTTTTGACTACACGGCAGGGGCTACGATGCATACTTTCAGCAACAATACCATGATGTTGGAAGCTTGTGTATTTTGTCTGAGTCAAATCGGGGAATTGGTAAATAATATGGATGATGGCTTTAAGGAGCGGTATCCCGATATTCCATGGTTCAATATCGCAAATCTCCGAAACAGGATCGTTCACGACTATGAAGGAGTGAAAATATTGCTCATATGGGACATCATCAAGAATGATTTGAGCGATTTGAAATCTGAATTGAAGAAACTTGTTTGAGAAGTACGACATGAGCGTGAACTGTTAGAAACTAAGGAGGAATATGTTCGAGCATCTTTCGGAAAAGAATATCGCTGATCTTCAGAATGAGCAGGCTCGGGGCTGGGAGGACGGCCGCTTGCTTGAGAAGTGCGTGGACGGCCGCGCTGACGCCCCGGCGTTCCTGTTCTACGAGGGGCCGCCTACGGCGAACGGGCGGCCCGGCATACATCACGTCATGGCGCGCACGCTGAAGGATTCGGTCAACCGCCACAAGACCATGCAGGGCTACCGCGTGCCGCGCAAGGCCGGCTGGGACACGCACGGGCTGCCCGTCGAGATCGAGGTGGAGAAAGAGCTCGGGCTCTTCACGAAAAAGGACATAGAGGCTTACGGCATAGGCAAGTTCAATGAAAAATGCCGCGAGTCCGTCTGGAAGTACGAGGGCCAATGGCGCGAGATGAGCCGGCGCATGGGCTTCCTCTGCGATATGGACGACCCGTATATCACGCTCGACAACGACTACATCGAGACGGAGTGGCACATCATAAAGGATATATTCGGCAGGGGGCTCATCTACGAGGGGCACAAGGTGCTTCCGTACTGCCCGCGCTGCGGGACGGGGCTCGCGGCCCACGAGGTCAGCCAAGGCTACCGCATGGTCAAGACGAACACGGTCACGGCCCTTTTCAAGAGGAAGGATGCGGACGAGTATTTCCTCGCGTGGACGACGACGCCGTGGACGCTCGCGTCGAACGTGTCGCTGACGGTAGGCGCGGATGTGGAGTATGTAAGAGCGCGCGTGCTGACGGACGGCGAGAGAGAGGCGTCCGGCGGCACGCCGGGAGAGATGTCGCGCCTGCACGGCGGCAAGGTCGTGTACGTCGCGAAAGCCCTCGCGGACAAGGTCATAGGCAAGGGCGCCTACGAGGAGATGGAATCCGTCACGGGAGGCGGGCTCGAGGGCATAGAGTACGAACAGCTCATGCCGTTCATAGACGTGGCGGCGGAGTTCCCGCGCGCGAAGGGCTTCTATGTCACGGTCAACGACTATGTGACGACGGAGGACGGCACGGGCATCGTCCACACGGCGCCCGCGTTCGGCGAGGACGACGCGCTGACGGGGCGCAAGTACGGGCTGCCCGTCCCCAACCCCGTGGACGAGGACGGCAAGTACACGGCGACGCCGTGGAAAGGGCGTTTCGTGATGGAGGACGGGCTCGATGTGGACATCATCAAATGGCTCGCGTCCGAGGGCAAGCTCTTTTCAAAGGAGAAGCTCGAACACAACTACCCGTTCTGCTGGCGCTGCGATACGCCTCTCATCTATTACAGCAAGCCGAGCTGGTATATCGAGATGACGAAGCTAAGAGATAGTTTGATAGAGAATAACAACAGCGTCGACTGGCGCCCCGGCTTCATAGGGGAAAAGCGCTTTGGCAACTGGCTTGAGAACGCGCGCGACTGGGCTATATCGCGCAGCCGTTACTGGGGTATGCCCATCCCGATATGGCGCTGCGAGGACTGCGGCGGCCTGACGTGCGTGGGCTCGAGGAACGAGCTGCGCGAGCTCGCGACGGAGAATATCCCCGTAGGCGAGGACGGCGTCCCGGACATAGAGCTTCACCGCCCGTACGTGGACGGGATACATATCACGTGCCCTGAGTGCGGCGCGAGCATGAGCCGCATACCCGACGTGATCGACTGCTGGTTCGACTCGGGCGCTATGCCGTTCGCGCAGCACCATTGGCCTTTTGAGCATGAGGACGAGTTCGATGACCGGCTGTTCCCCGCTGACTTTATCTGCGAGGGCATAGACCAGACGCGCGGGTGGTTCTATTCGCTCATGGCCATATCCACGCTCGTGAAGGGCAGGGCGCCGTACCGCAACGTGCTCGTGAACGACCTCATCCTCGACAGGGACGGCGTGAAGATGTCGAAGACGAAAGGCAATACGGTCGACCCCTTCGAGCAGTTCGACAAGTTCGGCGCGGACGCCACGCGCTGGTATTTGCTCAGCACGTCGCCCGCGTGGTCGCCGACCCGCTACGACGAGGAGGGCGTGAAGGAAACGGCCGGCAAGTTCTTCGGGACGCTGCGCAACACGTATTACTTTTTCGCGCTCTACGCGAATCAGGACGGCATTGACCCGCGCGAGTACGGCCCTGGCTATGGCGGCCGCCCGGAGCTCGACCGGTGGATACTCTCCCGGTACAACAGGCTGATAGCAGACGTGATAGCGGACATGGACGGCTACGACCACATGAGGGCCGTGCGCAGGATACAGGACTTCACGGTCGAGGATCTTTCCAACTGGTACATCCGCAGGGCGCGCCGCAGATTTTGGGCGGAGGGCGCGAGCGAGGACAAGCGGGCCGTCTACGCGACCACCTACGAGATACTGAAAGGCGTCGCTCAGCTCGCGGCCCCGATGGCGCCGTTCATCACGGACGAGATATATACGAAGCTGACGGGCGAGGAGTCCGTCCATCTGTCGCTCTACCCGGAGGCGGACGCGTCCCTCGTGGACGCCGCGCTCGAGGAGAGGATGGACATAGTCAGGCGCATAGTCAGCCTCGGCCGCGGCATCCGTGAGAAGGAGCGCATCAAGGTCAGGCAGCCGCTGCCGTCCGTGCTCGTCGACGGCACATACAAGGCGCTGATCGCGGGCATGGAGGATCTGATCAAGGAGGAGCTGAACATCAAGGAGATCAGATACGAGGACGACCTCGGCAAATACATGGACTACCGCATAAAGCCGGATTTCAAAACGGCCGGGCCGAAGCTCGGGGCGAGGATGAAGGACTTCGCCGCGAGCATAGCGAGCGTAGCGAGCGCCGATGCGGCGGAGCTGCTCGGCGCGTTTGGTGGCGGCGGCCCCGTAGTCTGGTCGCTGACGGAAGCGCGCGCCACTGGCCGCGCCACAGGCGCGTCAGAGGACGAGCTCATCATCGAAGAGGATTTTATATCAACAACTATCAACGCCAAGGAGGGATTTGCCGTAGCCATGGAGGGCGGCGTGTTCACGATACTCGACACGACGCTCACGCCCGCCCTCGTCAGCGAGGGCCTCGCGCGCGAGTTCGTCTCGAAAGTGCAGCAGCTGCGCAAGCAGATCGGGCTCGAGATGATGGACAACATAGCCATCCGCTACGGCGCAGGCGATGAGGTAGCGGAGGCCGTGGACGAGCACAGGAATTACCTCATGAAAGAAACCCTCGCCCTGAGCCTTATGAAGACCGAGGACAGCTACAAAAACGAATACGACCTCAACGGCCGCAAAACGGGCATAGACATAGCGAAAGTTTGACGGTATAATCGTCGTAGACGCAGTAGCTAAGGAATCAGCGTTTCCTAAAGGAAAGGAGCCTCTACATGGTACATCTCATCATAGGTCACAAAGGCACGGGTAAAACAAAGACGATGATCGACCTCGCGAACAAGAGGGCGAAGGACAGCGACGGCCACATAGTATTCATAAACAAGAACTACCGTCTCACCTATGACCTTATCCACGAAATAAGAGTGGTGTGTATGGACGACTATGACGAGATCACGAACAGTGACGAGTACGTGGGGTTTCTCTACGGCATCATCAGCTCGGACCATGACATCGAGGCCATATTCATAGACAGCATCCTGAAGCACGCGGATGTGAACACGGAGGACATCCCCGAGTTCCTCGCGCGGCTGAAGGTCATCAGCGAGCAGCACGAGATAGACTTCATCGTGAGCCTGTCCGCCGACATCGACGAGCTTTCGGAGGACGTCAAGGGCTTCGAGCTCATCCCGCCCTACGGCTGCTGACAGGCTTCCGATGTGTGATAATAATGTAAAATACACGCTGGCGCTCTGCCAGTTCGCTTCGTCGGAGGATAAGGACGAGAGTTTTGAAAAGGCTTCCCGCTTCGTCGGCAGGGCTTCGGCGGGCGGCGCGCGCGTCGTCGCGATGCCCGAGATGTGGAACTGCCCCTACGGCAACGAATACTTTTCGTCGTACGCCGAGGAGGAGGGCGACCTGTCGTTCGGGTTCATGGCCGATCTCGCGCGCACAAACGAGGTGTACCTCGTTGGCGGCTCCATCCCCGAACGCGCGGACGGCGCGTATTACAATACTTCCTTTATATTCTCCCCCGGCGGCGACCTCATCGGCAAGCACCGCAAGGCGCATCTCTTCGACATAGATATAGAGGGCGGCCCCTCGTTCAGGGAGTCTGACACGCTGTCCGCGGGGGACGGCGTCACGGTGTTCGATACGGAGTTTGGCAAGATGGGCGTCGCCATCTGCTTTGACGTCCGCTTCGCCGGGATGTTTTCGGACATGGCCGCGGCCGGCTGCCATCTCGTCGTGCTGCCGGCGGCTTTCACGCTCGCCACGGGAGCGGCGCACTGGGAACTGCTCATCCGTTCCCGCGCCCTCGACAATCAGTTCTACTTTGCCGCCTGCGCGCCCGCGCGAATGGGCGAGTCGAAGTTCAGAAGCTGGGCGCACTCGATGATCGCTGACCCGTGGGGCGACCTGAGGGCCGCGGCCGCGACGGAGGAGACGGTCATATTCGGGGAGATCGACAGAGGCTACATGGATAAGGTGCGCCGCGAAGTGCCCGTGCGCGGGCGCTGAACGAACGCATGCAACAGGGGACCCGTCCGCAATGAGCATATTACACCAACTGCCCCTCATAGCGTCCTGCGCGAGAGAAACATGGGAGCGCGGCACGATACCGGCCAACCTGTGGTTTGAGGCGATAATGGACCGCTACGCCGGCGTCCGCTCAGGAGTGGGCGGAGGGCCGGAGCCCGGCAAGATCATCAGGGGCGACAATCTCAGCGTGGCCAAGACGCTCTTTGCCGCCGTCAGCGCGGGTACGCAGGGCGCGCCTACGCTGATCTACATGGATCCGCCCTTCTTCACGAGATCAAAATACAAACAGAACGTCAATATCCCGGGTGACGAGCGCGGCGGCGTCACGCTGCCCGTCAAAGCGTTCAGCGATATGTGGGGCGGCGCGGACGGCGCGGGAACGGGCGACGCGTTCGCGCGGTATCTCGAGATGCTGTCCGTGCGCATAGTCGCGGCCCACGATCTGCTATCCGACGAGGGCAGCCTGTGGATCCACCTCGACCACCACGCGGCCCACTACGTCAAGATACTCGCGGACCACATCTTCGGCGGCCCGGAGTATCTGCTGAACGAGGTGATATGGCAGTACAGCAGCGGAGGCGCTACAAAAAAACATTTCGCGCGCAAACATGACACGCTGTTATTTTACGCGAAAAATCCGGTGCGGCACCGCTTCTATCCGATGAGGGAGAAGAGCTACAACAGGGGCCGGAAGCCGTACCGCTTCAAGGGAGTGAAGGAATACCGCGACGAGGGCGGCTGGTACACGCTCGTGAATATGCGCGACGTGTGGCGCATAGACATGGTCGGGCGCACGTCGGGCGAGCGCACGGGCTACGCTACGCAAAAGCCCGAGGCGCTCATGGAGCGTATCGTGTCCTCATGCACGGAGCGCGGCGACCTCTGCTTGGATATGTTCGGGGGCTCGGGGACGCTCGCGGCCGTGTGCGAAAGTACGGACAGGCGCTGGATAGTCGTCGACGAGAGCCCGCTCGCCTCGCTGCATATCGAGAGGCGCATGGCGGGGAAAGGCGCGGCGTTCGAGATAATGAGCGGCGCGCGCACCGTCGCGGAGCCCGCGGCCGAGGGCGCCCCGTCGTGGGGGCTTGAGGCCGCGCTTGAACATGCTGCGGATGGCGCGGATGGCGCCGGCGCTATGGCGGTCGTGAAGCCCGTATCGTACACCATGCCCGAGGGCGCCCTCGATGTCGGCGTAAGGGACGCTTCGGCGCTGGCTGAGAAGATTCGCAGGTCGCCGGGGAGCTTCGTAGCCGGCATGAGCGCCGAGGTTCGCCCCGCGCCCGGCGGCGACGGCCCGTTCCGCCCGTCCTGCGCCGTGTACGGCGAGGGAAGCCTGCGGTTGCCTGTCCGTGACTCGGACGCCGAAATTATCGTTCGCGTCGTAGACGTATTCGGCAATGTCTCGATAGTAAAGATGAACGAGGAGTAGCTCGTTCCGGTAAGAGGAAGATAATAGTTTGAAACAAAGGAGAAATATTTGATGGAAAAATTCATTCCGGACTATGGAAATATTACGGACGCCGCCCGCAATATCGCGCCGCGCCGACTTCCGTTGTATGAACATATCATTGATGTAGGACATATGGAAGAAATACTCGGTGAGAGATTTGCACCGTTGATTGCAGGCGATCATGCGGAGAAACTGGAATTCTTTCGTCACTACTGCGCGTTCTTCCTGGCGATGGGATACGATACGGTCAGCTATGAATGCTGCATTACGGATATATTGCCAAATGGCGGCGCTCTCGTCAATCACAGTCCCGGCGCGATAAAGAACCGCGCCGACTTCGACTCTTATCCGTGGGACGAGCTGCAAAGCATATATGCCGACGCGTTTTTCCATCGTTTCAGGGCTTTGGGTGAGGCGATGCCTGACGGGATGAAAGCCATCGGCGGCGTCGGCAACGGCGTATTTGAAATGGTTCAGGATCTGGTCGGTTATGAGGCGCTGTGTTATATACGCGCGGATGATGAGGGATTGTACTCGGATCTTTTCAAAAAGGCGGCTGATGTTGAAACCGCTGTCTGGCGCAGGTTCTTGGATGAGTTCGGTGATGTTTACTGCGTCTGCCGTTTCGGGGACGATCTAGGGTTTAAGACCGCAACATTGTTCCCGCCCGAGGATATCCGCGCGCATATCATCCCCGCTTACAAGAGAATCATTGACCTTGTGCATGGCGCCGGCCTTCCGTTCCTTCTGCACTCCTGCGGATCCATCTTCTCCGTGATGGATGATCTCATAGCGGCCGGTATAGACGCGAAACATTCCAACGAGGATCAGATAGCGCCGTTCCCGGAATGGGTAAGGAAATACGGGGACAGAATAGGAAACTTCGGCGGCATAGATACCGATAAGGTGATTTCACTGGATAAAAGCGAGATGAAAGAATATATCACCGATGTGATCTCGCAGAGTATAGGGCGCGGCGGATTCGCGTTCGGTTCAGGCAATTCAATCCCCGACTATGTACCTACGGAAAAATATCTCGATATGGTCGAGATAGTGAGGGAATGGCGCGAGAAAAACCAAGGCGTCCTGCGGTGATGCAATAGCGAGAGAAAGGCATATCACCTCGAAAGGGGTTGTAAGAATCTTTGTTTCGTAGGATAAATATTGGTTTTCCGTCCACAAAGCGTTTCATATCAATTATACTGTCCCTATGGTATCTCTTGATTTCCTGTAAATATGTTTGGAGGATATCTTACTATGCCGCGGTTCAAGATTCGACTGAAAACTGTGATGATCGCGTTTTTTGTCGCAATCGTTCTGCTGACCGGCGTCTCAATCCTGGCGGTGGCGACATATTTTTTTGAAAACTTAGTTTCGCTCAACGTATCGCGGCAGGTGCAGGGGCAGTTGGCGAACGCGTCGGCTCTGTTCGAAAACCAGCTCAATACGGTACAGGGCGTCACGTGGGCGATCTCACAGGACAGCGACATCGTGCGGGCGTTCAACAACGCCGATTCGGGCAATCAGCTCGACGCCATCAGGGCAATCCGTGATATCAGCATTAACTATTCGAATGCCACGCCTTACATCAAGGCGATCAATCTTTTCTCCGAGAGAATCAGCGTCAGCGAAAGTTTCTACAATATCTTTACCGAAAGCAAAAGTTCTACATACGGCCTCAAAAGCCACAACGTTTACAGCATGAACGTCCATGAGGACGAGCTCTATCCGTATAAGGGAACCTTTTCGTTGTTCAAGTTGGATGCGGCCGATGAAACGACAGCGAATCCGAACATTATAATATTCAACAAGATAGTACCCACGCCGGATCAGGAGATCGTTATCGGCATCCTCATCGAAGGCGAATACTTCTTTTCGCTGTTCAACAGAGATAACCAGACTTATCCGGGGGAATACTATATCGTTGACGGACAGAACAACGTGATATTCAGCCCCGACGGTTCCACGTCTGTCGATCTGCCCGGCCCGGTCTCTGATCTGCCCCAAACGCCGACGATGGAGCGCGGCGGCGACGAGCCTCTTATAACCTGTCACAAATTCAGCAATCTCGACTGGTACGCCGTGAATATCACGGAGCGGGACGCCATCCTTTCCGCGAGTGAACCGACAAAGCGCACGGTGCTCATCATCTGCATCATCCTGATGGGGATCGCGGTGTCGGGAAGCATCTTCTTCGCGTCGAAGATCATACAGCCGATCACGGAGATGGTCAAAAATTTCAAGGAGGCCCAAGACTATAATTTCTCGCCTTTGGCGAGAGAAAGCGCCATCGGTGAAATGGATATGCTGAACCGCAATTACAATAAGATGATCACGCGTATCTCGAAGCTCATCGACGACGTCAAGGAAGCGAACGCGCTTCAAAACGAGTACGCTTTCAAAGCTCTGCAGGCGCAGATCAATCCGCACTTCCTCTATAATGCCCTCGACTCGGTGTTCTGGATGGCCGAAAACGAGGATATCCGCACGATCACGCACAATCTTGCGACATTCTTCCGCCTGAGCCTCTCCGGCGGGAGCGAGATCATCAGCGTGCACGACGAATTGGAACAGACCCGTTCCTATGTGAACATCATGCTCATACGCCACAGGGATAAGTTCATCTATGAGGAGGATATTTCCGACGACGCCGAGCGCAATGACACGCCGAAGCTGATACTCCAGCCCATCGTTGAGAACGCCGTCGTGCACGGCATGGAGTATATGAAGAAGGGCGGCGTCATCAGGCTCAAGGTATATACCGACGAGGACAGCCTCGTCTATGAGGTATCCGACAACGGGGTAGGCATGGACGTGGAACAGGTCAGGATGCAGATCGAAAGCGATGAAAAGTCCACGAGCTACGGGCTCAAGAATATTCAGGAACGCATCGTGCTCAAGTACGGGAAACCCAACGGGATCAGTTTTGAAAACCTTGAAGGCGGAGGCGCGCGCGTGACAATACGGATTCCGTTGATACGAGGGGGGAAGGGCTGATGTACAAGGTATTGATTGTTGATGACGAGCCTCTCGTCGTAAACGGCATACGAAACAGGATCGGCTGGAAGGCCCTCGGCCTTGAGGTAGTCGGCGTTGCCGGGGATGGCCTCGAAGCGCTTTCCATCGTGCTCGACGCCATGCCCGACATCGTCCTTACGGACATCAATATGCCGGTCATGGACGGTTTGGCGTTCATCAGCAAACTCAGGGAGAGCGAGATCGATGCGGAGATCATCGTCTTGTCCGGGTACAGCGAATTTGAATACGCGAGGCGGGCGCTTCAATACGGGGTCACGGAGTATCTGCTCAAGCCCTGCAGGGAAGAGGACATTGAAACCGCGCTGAAAAAGACCTTGTCAAAAATCGAGGAAGCGGGCAAGCTGAAAAACGCGATGGAGGCATTGAAGAGCACGCAGACAATGACGCAACATGTCCTTCGGGAGAATCTCTTATTGTATATATTGACGAGAAACAGTACGGATGTATCGCTGTCCACGCGTTCGCTTACGGAGGTCATGCCGGAAATCGCGCGTTCGCGCCTGGCCGTCTCGATCATAGATATTCCCTCGCAGGAAAACGGCGTCTCGACGAGCAAGGCCACGCTTTACCAGGCGGCTAACATCTGTGATGAGATCATGGCGGCCCGGAAATATGGGATTTCCGCAAAATTGGACGAAAATTCGCTTGTCGCCATAACGTTATTTGACAAAGACGCAAGCGATCTGTCAAAGAGGCGCCGCACCTTGCACGAGCGTATAATAAGATCAATCAAGAACTATACCGGCGTTCCCGTGCGCATGTATACGGGCGGTTTTGTGGATGATCCGGAGCTCATGACGGAATCGTATCAACAGGCGGTCCTCTGCCTGCAAAACAGATCGTTCTATGAGGACAGCGATCTGCTGTTTTACGACGATTTGAAGGATCAGGCCGGAATAGACCCGGACGGCGTTACGAAAACGATCGTCGAATATGTTGAAAACAATTACCATAAACAGATAACGCTCAACGATATTGCGAGACAGCTGTTTTTGACGCCGAATTATCTCACGACCCTGTTCAAAAAAAATACGGGCGTTTCTTTTAAAAAATACCTGACGAACTACCGTCTCAGGCAAGCCAAGCAATTTCTTAAAGATAGGCGCTTCCGCATAGCGGATGTGGCCACCCTCGTCGGCTATGAAAGCGACGAATATTTTTGCCGTGTTTTTAAGCAGACGATCGGTTGTACTCCGAGTGAGTATCGGCGTCGGAAACTGACATCGGAATAGGACAGGGCTCGCGCCGCCCTCACGAAATATCCTTTTTTTCTGCAACCAAACAAAGATTCTTACCGTTTTGTTACATAAATGATTGGGATACTATGATGATGTAGTTTGACCGGGCGTCCGCATCGTTGATGTTCCCGGTATCTAAAAGAAGGAGGAAAGCGAATATGAAAAAGTTTATAGCGATACTCTTATGTTTACTGATGGTGATAGCGGTCGCGGCCTGCGGGAACGGCGGCGCGGATCAAGCCGGCGGCGAAAGCAGCGAAGAACCTGCCACGTCTGACTCGTCGGGCGCGGATACCGACGCCGCGACGGACGAAACGGCGGGTAGCGACGAGAAAATCACGCTGAAGGTCTCCATGTGGGAGCCGTATGACGAAAACAAATCCCACGTGATCGCCACGAAGAAGTACACGGAGCTGACGGGAGTCGAATTTGAATGGATCTGCGTCACGGACGGCTACGATGAGAAGATGGTTACGATGAAGGCCGGCGGCAACGCGCCCGACCTGATTCAATTCTGGGATACCCCGAAGTATGTGGAGTCGGGCCTTGTCAAGGACATCACGCCGCTGATCGAACGAGACTCATTCAATCCCGAAGGGAAGTACGGCATCGTCGAAGGCTTTGAGACCTACAAGGGCAATTACTACGGCATGTCCATGGAAGTTTCACCGCGTATGATCTACTACAACAAGGACATATTCGACAAGTACGACGTACCCTACCCGGAAGCGGGCTGGACCTGGGACGAGTTTAAGGATACGGTAAAGAAGCTGACGCAGGGCGAAGGCGATGACCAGACCTACGGCTATATCGCACTTGCCGACCACACATATCTACTCCAAGAACACGTTTGGACAAACGGCGGGGATTTCATCGCCGAGGACGGCTCCACCGCGACCGGGTACATGGATTCCGCCGAGACGAAGGAGGCGATTCAGTGGTACAAGGACGTCTTTGAGCTTTCGACGCAGCTCATCCAGGGCGATACAGCGAAGAACCTCGGGGAAGCCGAGTTCATGAGCGGCCAGATAGCGATGATGGACAATGGCATTTGGCCTGTTTTCAGCATGGAAGAAGCCGGCATCAATTTCGGCGTGGTCACTCCGCCGGTTCCGAGGGAAGGCGCAGTATTCTCACCTATAATTCACAGCGGTGCATTCGGCATCAATCCCGATACTCCCTACGAGGAGGAATGCTGGAAGTTCATGAAGTGGGTGCAGTCGGACGAAGGGCAGCAGGCTTACGCCGTCACTTCGCTTCCGATCCTGTATCAGGTTTCGGAGGAAACAGGCCAGACTCAAGACGAGCATAAGGCGCCGTTCATTGAGGTTCTGCAGTCGCCGAATTACAAAATACCGTGTTTCGTGCGCAACAAGAATTACGCCGAGGCCGAAGCGCTGCTCGCCCAGGCGATGGGAGAGATCATGCTGAATGACGCTGATGTAAGTGACACCCTCGATCTGACCGCCAAGGATTGCGACGCGATATTGGCTCAATAACAAAGCTTCCTCTACTTACATTTTATTAATGGTAATGGGATTTGCCCGAACACGGGCAAGTCCCCCATTACCCCCAAGTGCGGGTATTATCCGCTTTGACGATACCCGTCGACAGTATCAGGAGACGCGTGCATGGACGGAACAATCGCCGCCACTTCAAAAACAGACGCCCGGGGCAAACAGAAGGATAAGTCTCCGCGCTTGCGAAAACGCAGCGGGTTCGTATTCATACTGCCGTGGTTCATCGGGTTTTTATGCTTCACGGCCGGCCCCATGCTGTTCTCATTGGTCATGAGCTTCATGAATTGGGACTACATGCAGAACATGACTTTCGTGGGTTTCGCGAATTACGTCAAGGCGTTCACGCAGGATCCATTCTTCTTCCCGTCCATCCGGCGCACGCTGCATTTCACGGCGTTCGCCGTACCGATTCAGGTCGTCCTGGGCATTCTTATCGCGAACCTGTTCAACAAGAAGCTGAAAGGGAAGAAGGTGTTCCGGGCTCTCGTCTATCTGCCCTGCGTGCTGTCGGGCGCGATATACGGGCTGGTCTGGAACAATATGCTGAACACAGACTTCGGTGTCTTCAATTATTTCATACAAGCGCTCGGAGGCGAGAAGGTGGAGTGGCTGGCCGATCCGAAGATCACGATATGGGCGCTTATCATGACGGCGATTTGGGCGGCCGGCATGCCGATGATCCTCTTTCTCGGGGCAATGCAGAACATACCGGATCATTATTACGAAGCGGCTGAGATCGACGGCGCGGGCGGTTTTCGGCAATTCTTTTCGATAACGCTCCCCATGATCACGCCTACGATCCTCTTTGTTATCATACTACAGCTGATTTCGTCATTTACGGTCATGGCGCAGGTGCTTGCGCTGACGGGTGGCGGCCCGGCGAAGGCGACGTACCTGTACTCGTTGCTCGTGTATGAAAACGCGTTCAAGTATATGAAGATGGGCTACGCGAGCGCTCTGTCATGGATCATGTTCCTGATCGTCATGGGCATAACGATAGTGCTCTTCCTGTCGTCTAGGAAATGGGTGTATTACGAAGAAAAAGGCGGAAATATTTGATGAGAGCAAAGACGATTTCTAGTGTGGGCAATTATGTGTTAGCGGTGGTAATTTGCGCCGTATTCGTCTTTCCTATATACTGGGTCTTCAATAAGGCGTTCACTCCGCTCGACGCGATAAACGCCTATCCTCCGTCGTTTTTTCCGACGCCCCCGACGGGTGCAAACATCGCGGAGGCGTTTCAGGAGGGTAATATCGGGCGCTATATACTGAACACCTGCGTCATCGTAGGGCTGACCATACTCGGCTCCGTGTTGAGTTGCAGCCTCGTCGCCTACGGGTTTGCCCGGCTCAAATTTCGGGCGAAGAATGCCCTGTTCCTCGTGTTGCTCGCGACCATGATGATCCCGTTCGACGTGACCATCGTGCCGCAGTTCATACTCTTCACGAAAATACACTGGACAAATACCTATCTGCCGTTGATCGTGCCTACGTTCTTTTGCGGGTTCCAAGGCGCGTTCTTCGTGTTCCTCATGAGGCAGTTCATCATGGGGATACCGCTCTCGCTGGATGAGGCCGCGGAAATCGACGGATGCAACAGGCTCCAGACATTCACGAAGATCATATTCCCGATGATGAAACCCGTCATCGCGGCGGTCGTGATATACCAGTTTATGTACGCGTGGAACGATTTTCTCTACCCGTTGATTTATCTCGATGATTTCAAGAATTACACACTGACGCTCGGCATATATCTGATGCGGACGCCTTACATAACGCCGTGGGGCCCGATGATGGGTGCGGCAGGCCTGGCTAGCCTCGTACCGGTCACCGTATTCTTTCTTACGCAGGAGAAGTTGCTTGGCGGCCTGCAGACGAGCGGGATGAAGAACTGATGGATTCGAAGACGAGGGTCATGGCCGCAATCAGGCGCCGGACGACGGATCGGGTTCCGAGGGGAGAGCTCGGCATTGAAGAGGGGTTCATACGCAATTTCCTGCCGCCGGACGAATACGAAAAGCTCTCGCCGATGGCGCGCGGGCTCAGGGTCAGGGAACTCCTGCATATGGATCTTGTGAACATCCATGAGTTTCCGAAAACATTCCTACGCTATGACGCGGACGGCTTTCCGGTATTCAGGAGCGGATTCGGCGACATCTACAAGGACATGCAGCACAGCTTCGTGAACATTGAGCCCGCCATCCATTCCATGGATGAGGTGTTTTCATACAGCCCCGCGGACATTTCGATGTGCACGACGCACGAGCTCGAGTATTACAGAGATTACAGCGACCTATTCCTCATGGCCCAGATAGACGGCCCCGTCGGTGCGCTCGGGTGGGCGCTCGGCATGGAAAACTATATGTGCCTGTGCATGACCGACACCGCCAAAATAGCGGCCATGGCCGAAAAGGTCATGGATTTTGAAATCGTGCGCGCGATACGCTTCATCGAAGAAGGCGCGCACGCGATCATGATGGCCGACGACATCGCTTTCAATACAGGCTTGCTGGTGTCGCCGAAGCTTTTGGAGGTCGTCGCCTATCCGTATTACAAAAAGAGCATCGAACAGATCAAGCACTTCAAGGATGTTCCGGTTTTCATGCACAGCGACGGGGATATGCGGAGCGTGATCCCACAGATCATCGAATGCGGGTTCGATGGCCTGCAATCCATCCAACCGTCGGCCGGGATGGATATCGCCGGGATCAAGCGGGAATTTGGGAAAGACCTCTGCCTTATGGGGAACGTGGATCTGAATCAATTGCTGCCTTTCGGAACGCCGGAGGAAGTTGAGCGGGAGGTTACGGAATTGATCGAAGTCGCCGGAGAGGGCGGCGGGTTCATTCTGTCGACGTGCAATATCCTCACCGACTCGGTGAAGCCGGAGAACGCTGTAGCCATGTACGGCGTGGGCTTGTGAATGGGCGGAGGGGCAGGCATGAAGGATTCCGTGAAATTGGTTGCACAGACGCTGGATTTTGAACATCCCGAAAGGGCGCCTCGGCAGGTCTGGGATGTTCCCTGGACATATGACGTCTTTCCGAACGAGATCGCGGCGCTGAAGAAGCGTTTTCCTGAGGACATAGAATGGTGTCCCCAGCTCCTTTTGCGGCAGCCCGAAAGACAGGGCGAGCCGACGGCGGTCGGCGTCTACGTGGATGAATGGGGCTGTAGGTTTGAGAATAGGTTCAAAGGAATCATCGGTGAAGTAAAAGAGCCGCTCGTGCGTTCGGATGATTGGGAAGAGTTTGGTTCCGTGAGATTCCCGGATGGGCTTTTGCGCCCCGACGTGGACGCGGTGAACGCGTACTGCCGTGAGTCGGACAAATTTGTCCTATCGTGCAGCACGGTACGGATATTTGAGAGGCTTCAATTCATCGCCGGAACCGAAAAGGTGCTGATGGACTTGCTGATAAGACCGGAAGGCATGACAAAAGCCATAGGGAAGCTGCACGCTTTTTTCTGCGAAGAGTTGGAGGCGTGGGCGAAGACGGATGTGGACGGCCTTTTCATACAGGACGACTGGGGTTCGCAGAGAAGCCTGATCATATCCCCCGCATTGTGGCTTGAACTGTTCAAACCGCTGTACAGAGACTATGCGGAGATCGCCGCGCGAAAGGGGAAGCGCGTATTCATGCATTCGGACGGCTACATACTCGATATCTTTCCGCATCTGATCGATATAGGAATAGACGCCGTCAATTCACAACTGTTTTGCATGGGTGTCGAAAACCTGCGCCCGTTCAAGGGGAAGATCACTTTTTGGGGCGAGATCGATCGACAGGGGGTTCTGCCGTCCGGCTCGATTGAAGACGTGGCGTCTGCGGTACGTTCCGTCAAGGACAATCTGTGGAAAGACGGCGGTTGCATCGCCCAATCGGATTTCGGCATAGGGGTCAAGCCGGAGAACGTGTTTCACGTCTTTGAAACGTGGGAGAAAATCGTATGAAGGCTGTTTTTAAGTTTGTCGATTACGAAAAAGTACGTGAGGAAGGCGCCCCGAAAACGGGCGCGCGCCTGTTTCTCCAATTGTTTTTGGACAATGTCTGGGATTTGTTTTTTCTGAATTTGATCGTAGCCTTGTGTGCCGTGCCCGTCGTCACGCTCGGGCCGGCGTTGGCGGCCGCCAACAGGGTGGCTTTCAATATGGTCAGAGGGGAATGCGCCTATGCGACGAAAGAATTTTTCAGGTATTTTAAAATCAGCTTTCTGCAGGGACTGGGTTCCGGACTGCTAATGGCCGGCGTCGGCGTCGCGCTCGTCACTTTCGTCCGGAGTTGCTTTATCGGCCTCGAACGAAGCGCTTTTCTCTGGATACCTATCGGGCTTTCCATAGCGGTCGCGGCCATGATCGCGCTTTCCCTTCTCTACGTGTTCACCTTGTGCGGGACGAGCACGCTCAATCCAATGCAAATAGTGAAGAATTCCCTGATCCTCGGAATCACGCAGTTGAGAGCCAACCTTATCCCGCTTTCGGCGTGCCTTGCTGTGTTTATTCCGGAGGCGTTGTTTCTCCCGAAATCATTGCCGGTGCTGGTTCTGTTCGGGATCATGCCGCAGATATTCATCACAAATTTCTTTGTATACAAACCGATTTTGCGCTACGTGCTCACGAAAGGATCCGAATAGTATGCCTGCCCACATGACGTCGCGCGAAAGGATGTTGGCCGCGCTGAGGAACAAAAAACCGGATGTCCTGCCTGTGACGACGCATCATCTGATGAAGAGTTTTCTCGATATGGATCAAGGCGGGTTGACCGAGCGGGAGTTTTTTGACAAATACGGCTTTGACAGCATCAGATGGGCCAACGGAGCCCTTCCCGTCGCATCGGCGGGCGGGTATGCCCATCCAAGCATCAAGCAGTCCGGATATACTGACTTGCCGCTTGTGGTCTCCGATGCATGGTCGGTATCGGTGGAGGAGACGGATAGCGTGAAATACCACACGCTTCGGTACACGATCGAAACACCACGGAAAACGCTGGACATAGAATTGCAGTCGAACGAATACACGGCGTGGCTGACCGTGCACCCAGTCAAAGAGAAATCGGACATAGATCTGCTCGCCGATTTTCTTCCGGATGTGGTCGCCGACCACGGCGTCTTTGAAACGGCAAAATCTGAGATAGGCGACAGAGGGATCGTCAGAAGCCACATACCTTCGACCGTGGATATCTACGGTCAGCCCGGCTGCTGGCAGGACGCATGTTGCCTCGTGGGTACGGAGCAGCTGATTATCGAGTCGTTCGACGATCCCGCGTGGGTACATTACCTACTGGGGATAATTCGCGATCATAAGCTCACATACATACACTCGCTACTTGGCGCCGGGTGTGACATTATCGAGCTCGGAGGCGGCGACGGATGCACGAGCGTGATTTCGCCGAAGATGTTCGACGAGTTCGTCGCCCCATACGATAAGGAACTGATCGACGCCGCGCACACGGCGGGGCAGAGGATCACCTACCACCTGTGCGGTAAATTCATGCCACTCCTTTCTTCCATCAGGGATATGGGCCCCGACGCGCTCGAAACGCTCACGCCGCCCGGCATGGGCGGCGACGCCGAGCCGTCCGTCGTCCGCGATGCCCTCGGGGATAGGATGTGTCTGATAGGCGGCTTCGATCAGAACGAATACTTTATGAACAGTACGCCCGACGAGACGCGGGAGGCAGTCGCCGCGTGCTTTGAGGGCGCGGCCTCGGACGGAGGCTATATCATCGCGCCTTCCGACCATTTTTTTCACGCTAAGGACGAGTTGTTGCGCGCGTTCGTCACGCAGGCGCACGCGATGGAATATTGACAGAGCATTAAGGAGGCGCAGACAATGGCAAACGTCGTATTGAAAGATGTTAAAAAAATATATGACAAGAACGTCACGGCGGTTAGGGACTTCAGCCTTGAAGTCAATGACAAGGAATTTCTCGTATTTGTCGGCCCATCGGGTTGCGGGAAATCAACGACGCTTCGAATGATCGCGGGGATAGAGGAGATCACGGACGGGGAGATTTTCATCGACGGAAGAAAGGTCAATGAAGTCCCCGCAAAAGACCGCGACATCGCCATGGTCTTTCAGAACTACGCGCTTTACCCTCATATGACGGTGTATGACAATATGGCTTTTGCGCTGAAACTGCGGAAGATGCCCAAGGACGATATACGGAAGAGGGTGGACGAAGCCGCGACGATACTGAACATCACAGGGTATCTGAACCGCAAACCCAAAGCCCTGTCCGGCGGCGAACGCCAGAGGGTCGCGATAGGCCGGGCGATCGTGCGGCACCCCAAGGTGTTTCTCATGGACGAGCCGCTGTCAAACTTGGACGCGAAACTGCGCAACCAGATGCGCGCGGAGCTTCTCAAACTGCGTAAGCGAATCGACACGACATTCATATACGTGACGCATGACCAGACGGAGGCGATGACGCTCGGCGACCGGATTGTGATCATGAAGGACGGAGTCATACAGCAGACCGGCACGCCCGACGAGGTGTTCCGCCTTCCCGAGAATATATTCGTGGCCGGATTTATCGGGACGCCGCAGATGAATTTTCTCAGCGGAGAGCTCGCGATGAACGAGTTGGGATATTACGTACTCTCCATAAGCGGCGTTCACGTTCCGCTGACGGACAAAAAACAAAAATTGCTGCGCGATAACGGCGCGACGCCGGGAGTCGTGACCGCAGGAATCCGCCCCGAACTGTGCTATGTGATCGAGGATAGCACAGACATATCCGGCGATGGAATCCTGACGGCGACGATGGATGTGTACGAGCTTCTCGGTACCGAGGCCAACCTGCACCTGACGATAGACGACACGCCGTTTATCGCGCGGATACAGAACATGGAATCCGTGCGGAGGGACATCTCGGGAGATCAGGGACGTAAGATCCATATCAGACCCGCCCCGGAATGGATATATCTGTTCGATCCGGAGAGTGGGCTGTCGTTGTTGCGTGAAGGCCCGCAGTCCGGAATGTCTGCTGATGGGGGAAACGCCGATGCGTGGGCATGATCAGGAGGAGTCGTCGGCATTCAATATCCCCGGGCTCGGATGCTTCGGAAAAGATTGCGGGCTTACCGCGCTTGAGAACACGAGTGACGGGGTGTTCCGCGCCGGTTCGGGCGGCGTAGTTTCCGTGTGCGCCACCGGTGACACAAAGGTGGAAGTCGTAAGTTTCGATCGCAGCGCGCTCGCGCTCGTGACTCCCGGCGTGGGCCGGGCCGCTTACTATCCGGTACTGCCTATAAGCCCGCGCCCGATATGCGCGGTCCTCATGGACCTGGACGGGACGACGGTACGCAGCGAAGCGTTCTGGATATCCGTCATAGAGGCAACCGTGAAATCCCTTCTCGACAATCCCCGGTTCGGGTTTGAGGATGCGGACATACCTTTTGTCTCAGGCCACAGCGTGTCCGAACATCTCAATTACTGCATCAATAAATACTGCCCCGGAGCGTCGCTGAAAGATGCGACGGCATTCTATTTCGAGCACACCGAGCGTGAAATGGACTTGGTCGCAAAAGGTGAACGAAGAGGCGCCTTCACCCCGAATGAAGGAGTCTTTGATTTTCTTCGCTTTCTGAAAGGGCGCGGGATACGGATAGGCCTTGTCACATCCGGCCTCTTAAAAAAAGCCTGGCCCGAGATACTGTCCGCTTTCGATGTCCTCGGCCTCGGCCCGCCTGAGGATTTTTATGACTCTATCGTAACCGCAGGCGTCAGGCCCGGACGGGGTGAATCCGGCACGCTTGGCGAACTCGAAGCGAAGCCGCACCCGTGGCTCTATGCCGAGAGTGGCATAGTGGGACTCGGGATACCCGCGGAGGACAGCGATACCGTCATAGGCATAGAGGACAGCGGCGCCGGAGTCTGCTCAGTACGCTTAGCCGGGTACAGGACGGTAGGACTCGGCGGAGGCAATATACGGCAGAGCGGGACCATGGCCTTCGTGTCCGATTTTTGTGAGACGTTTGAAGATGTAGGGCGATTGATTTTGGAGGCCGATTGATGGGCGACAGAAAAAAATTGAAGCATAAAACTTGTTTTCTCATACCGCATACGCATTGGGACAGGGAGTGGAGGTATACTCTGTGGCACACGAGAAAACTTCTCGTAGATTTCATGCGCCGGCTCATGGATATACTCGACGAAGATGAGGAATACAGGTTTTTGCTTTTGGACGGGCAGATATCTCCTGTAGACGACTATCTTGAGGTTTGTCCAGAAGACAGGCCGCGTCTGGAAAACCACATAGCGTCGGGGCGCATCGGAGTGGGCCCGTGGTACACGCTGCCGGATCTGTATCCGATCGACGGAGAGTGCCTGCTGAGAAATCTGAACAAGGGTATCGCGACGTGCGAGTCGTATGGCGGAACGCACCTGAAAGTCGCCTACAATTCATTCGGTTGGGGGCAGACGGCGCAGTTCCCGCAGATATACGCCGACTACGGTTTCGAGACGATCATCTGCGCGAAGAAGGTATCGGAGGACCGCGCGCCGCATTCGGAATTTCTCTGGGAGTCGCCGGACGGTACGCGGGTCTTCACGAGCCGGCTCGGAGAGCTCGCACGTTCGAATTTTTACTTCCATACGTATGTGGACGTTCGGTATGGGCTGACATTTTTAAGCCGGGAGTTCGCTTATTCCCCCGACAAATCGGGTACGGCGATCCACGTGTCCGACGATGCCCGCGCTGACGACGGTTGGTTCATGACGGAATCGAACCCGGTATATGATTGGGACCGATTGAAAGAATGTATGGACAAGAGTTTTGACGCCGTTTCGGATACGCTTGCGGAAGATACCGTCCTGTTTTTGTCGGGGTGCGATTTTACCGGGCCGCAGCCTGACCTGTTAGATTTCATGCGGCGCGTTGATGGCCTGTACGATGACGTCGACTTTCGCAACGCGCGGCTCGAGGAATATGCGGACGCGCTGCATGAAGCGCTGGACGGGACGGAAGCCGGGCGGAAATTGCTTGTGGTGTACGGGGAACTGCGCGATGGGCCCGCAGGGGACGTCAGCGGCAATGCGCTCGCGTCGCGGGCGTATTTGAAACAGGCGAACAAACGCGCCCAGGATATGCTGATCAGAAAGGCCGAGCCGATGTGCGCCGTGGCTGAGATACTCGGCGGTGCATTTCCGTCGAAAGGGTTCTTCAATCTGGCGTGGGACTATATGCTGCGCTCCCACCCCCACGATTCGATAAACGGGGTCACTCAGGACAAGACTGCGGATGATGTGGAGGATCGGTTGGCACAGGCTATAGAATTAGGTGAAACGACGCTTGACGCCGCGCTCGAATGGCTGACGCCCGAGGTGTGCAAGGCTGTCGGTGCAGCCGGCTCATTTCTTTGCGTCTTTAACACGCTGCCATATGAACGCAGCGATGTGATAAGGGTTTCGGTGGATACGATCAGCGACGAGACGGCGTGGTCCGTCCGGATAACGGACGGCGACCACCCTGTGGCCGTGCAGGAGCAGGGGCGCGACAAAGTGGCCCCGCCGGTGAATGATCCGGACGGAAGGCCGTGGCCGCTGTACGGTGACCGCCATGACCTGTTTGTCGAAACGGGCGCCATACCGGGAATGGGCTGCAAAGTCTTGCGCATAGAGAAGGCGGAAGAATACCTGCCGAAACACAATTATTGGCTGCCGATGCGCAAAAACGAAGGTCGCGACATCGGGCGTGACGCGCGCATCCTCGAAAACGAATACTTAAAAATCGAGATGTGCGGTGACGGGTCGTTCGACTTGACCGACAAGGCAAGCGGCCACGTCTCGTACAGCCTCAATCGGTTTGAGGACACGGGCGACGTCGGGAATTACTGGGCATACTATCCGCCGTACCGGAATCGCACGTATACGACGCTCGGCGGCGCGCCCCGGATTTGGATGGCCGAAAACGGGCCGTTGTGCGCGGCGATTGTGACGGAGCATGAGATGCGTCTGCCAGCGACCAGCGAAGAACCGTCGCTCGGATTCGGGCGGGCCGCGCGCTCGGAGAACGAGAAAACGATGAAGATAGTGTCGGTCGTCCGCCTGAAACGCGGAAGCCGCCACGCCGAGGTCGAAACGACGGTTCTGAACAACATCGAAAACCACCGGGTAAGGGTCGCGTTCCCGACAGGCATCCGCGCCGAAACGTCCGCAGCGTCCGGGCATTTTACGGTGGACGAGCGCCCCGTGTCGCCGGAACGCGGCGAGGACGGCCGCTACTGGCCTGAGATGCAGACGCTGCCGATGCAGACCTTCGTTGATGTCAGCGACGGTTCTCGCGGCCTCGCTTTGATCAGCGGGGATATCATCGAATACGAGGCGACGCCGGATGAGGACGGGACCCTGTACCTGACGCTGTTCCGCGCGGTCAGCAACATGATCGTGACGGGATGGGAATGCGTCGATCGATATCCCCGACAGAAGGGAGGTCAGTTGCAGCGTGCCATGGCTTTCCGGTACGGGATCTATCCTCATGCGGGGGACTGGACGGAGGGGCGCGTGTACAGGGAGGCCGACGCTTTCAATATCGTTCCGGCTTCGCGACAGATCATGATTCCGAAGCGGGGCGGAGCGCCGGGCGATGACGCTTCATCGTGCGCCGCCGAAACGAGTAATAACAGAGATTTTCGCATTCTTGCCGATACGGGGTTCATGCGCATCGAGGACGACAGGTTGATTCTGTCCGCATTCAAAAAGGCGGACGACGGTTCAGGTTACCTATTGAGGGTGTTCAATCCGACAAAAACATCAGTCCGTACTGATGTAGCATTTGCTCGTCCCATCGTATCAGCCAAGCGATCGTCGATGAGGGAAATTCCAGGCGAAGACGCCGATTACGTGGGAACGCGCCTGACCGTGGACGCTCCGGCGGGAAAGATACTGAGTTTCCGGGTCGAGTTCTGAAAAGGTTTGTATGGAGGCCATAAAGCTAAAACCTGTTTATAAAGACTATCCGTGGGGCGGCTCACGACTGAAAACGGAGTACGGCAAGGCGGACGGGCCGGATATCCTTGCGGAAAGCTGGGAGCTTTCATGCCATCCCAACGGTCTGTCCCGCATCCGGGGAACAGAGACAACATTGAGGGATTGGCTCGCGGATCGCAGGGATTTCGACGGTCCAGGTCAGGAAAGTGAAACCGGACAGACCGGCGGCGGCGAGTTCCCTCTCATCGTGAAGCTGATAGACGCAAAGGAAAAACTGTCCGTTCAGGTCCATCCCGATGATGGCTACGCCCGCGCACACGAGGGAGGCCACGGCAAGGCCGAACTGTGGTATGTGATGGAACATGAACCGGGCGCCTATATATACCTGGGTTTCCGGCGCGACGTGACGAAGGATGAAATCCGCGCTGCCGTCAGTTCGGGTAGCCTGGAATCTATGCTGAACCGGATCGAAGTGAGAACGGGAGACGTGTTTTTCTTACCTGCCGGCACGGTCCATGCCGTAGGTGGAGGGGTACTGCTCGCGGAGATTCAGCAGAATTCGGATTTGACATATAGATTGTACGATTACGGTCGCACGGACGAATACGGCGGAACGCGCGAGCTGCACGTAAAGAAGGCTCTCGACGTCATTCACACGTCGGCTACGCGCCGGATACCCGTACACAGGGAAATATGGCTGCCGGCGGCGGGACATAGGCAGTCCCTCATCGGTAGACATACGTCGTTCTCCGTCTTTGAGGTGGATATCCCTCATCACGCTGAATTAACTCTCTGCCGCGGAGGTTTTACCTATCTGCTCATCATCGACGGGGCTTGCTCGCTAAGTTTTGCCGATGCGGTGTACGCGCTGTCAAAAGGCGACGGACTGCTTCTTCCTAAAGGGGAGGAGAGCTATGCGATAGACGGGCGCTGCCTGTGCCTGAGGGTACACGGCCAGATGCACTAATCCTATCACAGTCCGCGTCTTAGACGTATTCGGCGACGCGTCGGTTGTGAAATTGAACGCGGGGGATCTGACCCGGGAATGAGAGGACGCTCCTAAATCTGTCGCGGCCGCTTACAGCGACACCATGTCGTTACAACTGTAAGTCTGAGTGTGTGCCGGTGCGCAGGGCAATGAGCTTCAAAGTTCCATTATCGATTTGATAGATGAGTATCCAGTCGTCCGCAACATGACAATCACGGCAATTTTTCCATTTGCCTTTGAGCGGATGGTCCTGATACTTGCGAGGGAGGGGTTCGCCTGTCTGCAACATGTTGGTTACCTTTATCAGCTTCGACATATCGGCGCCACGCTTTTCCATGAGCTTGTAGTCGCGCTCCATCTGTCTGGTATAGATAAGCTCATACATTGTATTCAAAATCGCCATCCTCCGCTACCATCATCGGCCGCTTCGGTTTTGGAATGTATACAGGCTTGTCTTTCTCATCATCGGATTCCAAGCTTGCGAACATTTTGTTTACCGTATCAAATGGCCCAATCAGGTTGCGGCCGGCCATTGCGTCCTCTATTGCTTGGATAGTTTTCTCGTTATAAAGGCGGGCTTCAAACGGAAGTCCTTGCACTCTGCGGATTTTGGCGAAAAACATACGCACGGCCGTGGATATATCAAGGCCGAGCTCGTCAAGTATGTTCTCAACGTCGGATTTCAACTGTTCGTCGACTCTTACTTGAATTGTAGTCGCCATGTGATTCGCTCCTTTCGAGCAAACAGGGTGTTGTATTGAATCATAAATACAGTATATTGAGTTGTATGTGATTTGTCAATATACTTATCGTGATAGACTTCAATTTGCAGAGATATGGGCGGAACCAGGCGTATTAAGAGGAGGGCGTGGTTGCTATTCTGGTTTCCAGGAGTTCGCTTTATGTCGTGTGCGGCGCCTATCGCTCTTTGCCGGAAACAGGGCCATAATGGTCTCGGCAACGGGCTATACGTATCTCATCATCACATAGTCTGTATATGAGCCTGTGTTCAAGCGTTATGCGGCGGCTCCAGTATCCCTGCAGGTCGCCGGTCAGAGGCTCAGGCTTGCCAATCCCTTCGTTGCCTCCGCGCTCTATATCCCTCAACAACTCGTTGATTTTTTTCAGCGTCTT
>JAISAI010000006.1 GCA_031266795.1 Eubacteriales Family XIII. Incertae Sedis bacterium | reverse complement strand
AGTAATATCGCGTGCGGGACGCGCCCGTCTATTATGACGGCCTCGCCGAGCCCCTTTGCTATCGCGGCGCTGATGCCCTCCACCTTCGGGATCATGCCGCCTGATATGACGCCGCTCTCTATGAGCCGCGGGATGTCGCCCGTGCTGATCTCGGGGATGAGGCTGTCCTCGTCGTCCTTGTCACTCAGGAGTCCCCTGACGTCCGTCATCGTGATGAGCGCCTCCGCGCCGAGCGCGGCCGCGATTTCGGCCGCCGCCGTGTCCGCGTTGATGTTGTATACCTGCCCCCTGTCGTCGGCGCCTACCGTCGCTATGACGGGCACGATCCCGCTATTCAGCGCGCTGACCACGGCGCGCATATCGACGCCGATAATATCCCCGACGAAGCCGAGGTCGGCCTTGTCCGTCTTTTTCACGAGCAGCATCTCGCCGTCGACGCCGCACAGGCCTATGGCCCTGCCCTTGGCCTTGTGGATGAGGGAGACGAGCGATTTGTTCACTTTGCCCGCGAGCACCATGCACGCTATCTCGGCCGTCTCGGCGTCCGTGTACCGGAGCCCGTCGACGAAGCGCGTCTCCTTGCCGAGCTGCTTCAGCGTGTCGCTGATCTCCGGGCCGCCGCCATGCACGAGCACGACGCGCACCCCTATCTGATTCAGCAAGACTATGTCGCGCATGACGGAATCGCGCGCGCCGTCCGACTGCATCGCGGCGCCGCCGTACTTCACGACGACGATCTTGTCGTCGTATTTCTGTATGTACGGCAAGGCCTCCGCGAGTACGCTCGCCCGCTCCTTTACTTCTTGTATCATCTTTTAAAGCGCCTTTCCTTTGTCCAGTAATTGTGACGTGTCATGTTCGGTAGAGGCTGTTCACTTTTATATAGCCATACGTCAGGTCGCAGCCATAGGCCTCCGCCTCCGCCATGCCGTCGTGCAGATTGACGAGTATCCTTATCTCGTCCTCCGCGAGCACGCTCTTCGCTTTCTCCTCGTCAAACTCCACCGCGAAGGAATTTTTACACACCGTGACTGCGCCCTCGCGCGACTCGAGCGTCACGTCCACGTTGTCCGTGTTGAACGCGCCGTCCGCGTAGCCTACCGCGCAGAGGATGCGGCCCCAGTTCGCGTCGCTGCCGAAGATGGCCGTCTTGACGAGGTCGGACTGTATGACCGTCTTCGCGATGCGCATGCCTATCTGGTCGGTCGGGGCGTTCGAGACGCGGCACTCGATGAGCTTCGTCGCGCCCTCGCCGTCCTTCGCGAGCATCTTCGCTAGGGCGACCGTCACGACGTTGAGCGCGGCTGCGAATACGGCGAAGCCCTTGCCTATCTTCGTTATCTTTTTATTGCCGGCCCTGCCGTTCGCCATGATGACGACGGTGTCGTTCGTCGACGTGTCGCCGTCTATGCTTATCTGGTTGAAGCTGTGGTTGATGTCCTCCTTCAGCGCCTCGCGCAGTATGTCCGAGGCTATGTCTACGTCCGTCGTGATGAAAGCGAGCATCGTCGCCATGTTCGGGTTTATCATGCCGCTGCCTTTGGCTATGCCGCCTATACGGCAGGGCTTGCCCCCGAGCGTGAACTCGACGGCTATCTCCTTTTTCACGGTGTCCGTCGTCATGATAGCCTCCGCGGCCTCCGCAGAACCGTAGCGCCGATCCGACGCGTCGCCGCCGAGGGCTATGCGCGCGAGCTTCGGCACGTACTTCTCGAAGGGCTCTATCATCGGCGGCTGGCCTATGACGCCCGTGCTGCACACGACGACGTCTGTCGGGCTGAGCCCGAGGGCCGCGCCCGTGAGGTCGCAGGTGCGGAGGGCTATCTCCATGCCGTTCGGCGCGAGCGTGTTCGCGTAGCCGCTGTTGATGACTACGGCCTGCGCTTTGCCGTCGGCGAGGTGATCCATCGTCACCTTGAGCGTCGCGCCCTTGACCTTGTTCGTCGTGTAGGCCGCGGCCGCGGCGCACATGGTCTCGCTGTAGATCAGGGCGAGATCCTTTTTTTTCGACCTGATCTTAAAGCCCGCGTGAAGCCCCGCCGCGTGGAATCCACGGGGGGCGCATATGCCGCCGCCAATATGCTCTATGCTGTGTTTGCTTTTATTATCTGGCATAGTATTTCCCTAACCTTCTCTTTATGCTCATATAATTTTCAGTTACCGCCCAATGATTTAAATGATTTAATCGAAACTACTCAACGGTCGCGATAGTTTTGATGGAGTTCGGGTCCAAAACCTATTTTGGCTCCCCGGAGCGTACTCAGACGTACGTGAGGAAGCCGAAATAGGTTTTGGGTCCCGAAATACGCAAAAATAGCGTGATCGTTGAGTAGTAACCTTTCTCATAACAATCCTCTGTCCTCCGGTAGGCCGAGCATCAGATTCATGCACTGCACTCCCGAGCCGGACGCGCCTTTGCCGAGGTTGTCGTATCTCGCTATGAGCAGGATTCTGTCTTCGGTCCCGCACACGTATATCTCCGCGTCGTTCCTGCCGGCCATGGCCGAGGCGCTGAGGAAGCCGCTTTCCGCTCCGTCGCCCGCATCTCCGGGCGGCATCACCCTCAGGAATGGCTCGTCCGCGTACCGCGCCGCGAGGGCTTCGAAGAGGTCTTCCTTGGCCGCGACCGCGTTTCCCGACGCGCAACGAACATTCTGGTGCAGCGGCACGGTGAGCTCCATGCCCGCGTAGTAGTCCGCCACTACCGGGGAAAAAACGGGCGGCGTTTCCGTTCCGGACATGAGCGTCATTTCGGGCAGGTGCTTGTGCGTCTGCCCGAGGGCGTACTGCCTCGGCGCCGCGAGCAGCGGGTCGCGAGCCCGGCGCGGGGCAGCGGCGCCGTCCGCCGGCGCGCCGGGCTCCCCCCCGTACTCCGCTATCATCTTCTTGCCGCCGCCGCTGTAGCCGGTCAGGCTGAACGCGGTGAACGGGTAATCCCTCGGCGCGAGCCCGGCGTCTATGAGCGGCCTGACGAGCAGGATGAACCCGGCCGCGTGGCAGCCGGCCATCGCAACGCGCTTTGAAGCCGCGACGAGCCCGCGCTGCCCGGGGGCGAGCTCGGGCAGGCCGTAGACCCAGTCGGGGTTCGTCCGGTGCGCCGTCGAGGCGTCTATCACGCGCGCCGCGGCCGCTCGTGAGCCGGGCCCTTCCGCGCGGGCTTTCGCGTCGAGCGCGTCCACTATGTCCCGCGACTCGTCGTCGGGCAGGCAGAGGAACGCCACGTCGGCCTCTTCGATCTTCGCGAGCCGCGCCCGCTTGTCCTTGCGCTTCGCTTCGTCTATGCCTATCAGCTGTATGTCGTCGCGCGCCGAGAGGTACTCGTCTATGCGCAGGCCCGTAGTGCCGGCGCGCCCGTCGATGAAAACCTTGTATTTGATGTCGTGCGCTCCTTTCATGTTACTGATAAAAAATTCAGTAGTAACCTTTTCATTGCCTGCCTATCGTCGCTACCATTAGCGCCTTGATCGTATGCATGCGGTTCTCGGCCTCGTCGAATACGACCGAGTGCTTGCTGCGGAAGACCTCGTCCGTCACCTCACGGATGTCGTAGTCGAGCTCCATCTGCTGCTTCGCGAGCTCCGTCTCGAAGTCGTGGAACGCGGGCAGGCAGTGCAGGAACAGCACATCGGGGTTGCCCGTCTGCGCGAGCAGTTCCATCGTGACCTTGTACGGCGTGAGCAGGCGTACGCGCTCGGGGATCTGATCCTCCTCGCCCATCGACGCCCAGATGTCGGAGTATATGACGTCGGCCCCGGCGAGCGACGCGGCGTCCTGCGAAAATTCGATCACCGCGCCCGTCTCCGCCGCCACGGCGCTCGCGCGCTCCGTCACGGCGGGGTCGGGCGCGAGCTCTTTCGGGCCGTAAGCTACGAACTTCATGCCCATCTTCGCGCAGCCGTACATCCACGCGTACGTCATGTTGTTGCGCGTGTCGCCGCAGAACACGACCTTGACGTCGCTCAGCGGCTTGTCCGTGCGCTCCTCTATCGTCATGATGTCGGCGAGTATCTGCGTGGGGTGGTCGACGTCCGTGAGCCCGTTGTACACGGGCACGCCCGAATGCTCGGCCAAGGCCTCGACGACGGACTGCTTGTAGCCGCGATACTCTATCGCATCGTATATGCGGCCGAATACCTTCGCGCTGTCCTCGAGCGACTCCTTCTTGCCGAACTGCGAGCTCGACCTGTCGAGAAAGGTGACGGCGCCGCCCTCCTGCGTCGCGCCGACCTCGAACGACGAGCGCGTGCGCGACGACGTCTTGTCGAACAGCAGCAGTATGTTGCGGCCGCGCAGGCTGTCGCCGTATTTGCCGGCGGCCCTGTCGGCTTTGAGCTTTTTCGCGAGGTCGATCAAGTATCTGATCTCGCCGGGCGTGTAGTCCATAAGTGTCAGAAAACTTCTGCCTTTCAGGTTCGTAGCCATGTTCTCTCCTTGCGTTTTGCGTTTTGTCTTCGCGCGGCTGCGCGCCGGGACGCCGGGGTTCGACGTGCGCCCTGCGTCATACGCCATTACAGGCATTGATTATACAAGGTGAATGCTTGCAATGTCAATAGAGTTATGCATAAATATTCATCAAAATCTATAAATATTCATTTCGTGCGGCCTTATGAGCGCTCTCTCGCGGCGGCCTCCAAGCGCTCCACGGCGGACCTATCGTCAAAATCGAGCATGCCGTCCCTGCCTGTGGCGATACGGACGCCGGGCTTTATGTGCGGGCCGTGAAAATCCGAACCGCCCGTCACGATGAGCCCGAGGCTGTCCGCCATCCGGACGCAGTCACGCGTATCCGCCCTCGCATACACGCCGTAGTGGCATTCGACGCCTTCTAGCCCCTGCGCCTTCAAGGCCTTCAGCCGCGCCGCAAGCTCCGGGCCGCGCAGCCCTGTCGAGTACGGGTGGGCGAGCACGGCGACGCCTCCGGCCGCGCGTATCTCGCCTATGCTCTCCTCCGCCGACGGCTTCGGCCTCGGCACGGCGCGAAATCCCTCCCCCGTAAAGTATTCGTCGAACACCTCTTTTACCGAAGCGGCGTATCCCCTGCGCATCATCTCTCTCGCTATCTGGGGACGGCCTATATAATCGTTCGCACCGCCAGCGGACGACCGCCGTACCTGCTCGTAGCTGAGAGGCACGCCACGCTTGTTCAGGTACTCGAGTATGTTATATGCGCGCTCGCGGCGCAGGGACGACAGGCGTTTCGTGAAGTCACGGAACGACGGTTTGCCGTACTGTATGAGATACCCGAGTATGTGCTGCTCGCGCGCGTGCGCCGTCGTGATCTCTATACCCGGGATGCACCTAAACGCTGCGGCCTCGCCGGCAGCCCCATCCCGCGCCGCTCCGGATATTCGCGACGCGGCCTCAAGCGCTTCGTCTATGCCGCCTGTGGTATCGTGATCCGTCAACGCCATCACCCTCAGCCCGGCGTCGGCCGCGAGCCGGACGACATCCCCGGGAGAATATTCCCCGTCCGATTTGTCGGAATGTATGTGAAGGTCTATGAGAGCCATGCTATGACGTCCGAGAGCGACGGCAAGACCGCGGCGGCGAGTCCGCGCGCCTCGGCGGACGGCTGCACGCGGTCGGGTACCACGATGGCCGGCATACCGGCGGACACCGCGGAGTGGAGGCCGTTCTCCGAATCTTCGAGTACAAGGCACTCTTTCGGCTCAAGCCCGAGCCTCTTCGCCGTCAACAAAAATATTTCGGGATCGGGCTTGCCCTTCTTCACGTCGCCGCCGTTTACCACGATGTCGAAAACATCCGCCATGCCGGAGCGGCCGAGGAACGCGCCGACGCGCTTTGGGCTCGAGGCGGACGCGACGGCGAGCTTCATGTCCATGTTTTGGGCGTAGGCTATCAGCTCGCGCAAGCCCGGTTTTTCGGGAACGCCGCCCTCCTCGACCATCGCGAGCACGAGGTCGTTGCGCTCGCGGTAGACGTCTGAGGCGTCGGCGTCAATGCCCTCCGCGTCAAAGTACGCCTGCAGCTTTTCTTTCACCTCGGAGCAGAGGAAGCCCATCGTGCTGTCGACGAGGCTGCCCGGCAGATCGAAGCCGCGACGCGACGCGACGACGCGGTAAGCGTCGCGCGCAAGCCGCTCCGAATCGAACATGAGGCCGTCCATGTCGAATATCAGGCCTTTTACCCTATTGCCGTTTGCGGCGTTCGCGTCCGTAGCGTCACGCGGCCGCGAGCGGCGGCCTGACGCTTTTTCCGTCGTTATTTCATGAATGCACATACCAATAGTTTATCACAAACAGCCGAACGGAATCCGGGCGCCCCTCTGCGTTTGCAAGGCGGGTTCGAATTATTCCCCCCTCTACTATAGCGCCATGCGTGTGAACGCGGCTTCGAGCAGGGGCGCTATCTTTGGCATGGAGTAGACCGTGCAGCAATTGTATTCGGACGCGTATATGCCCTCGGCCGGGAGAAACGGCAGCTCCACTACGTTCCTCACCCTGATGAACGACCTCATCTCCCTCACGTCGACGCCGGGATTCATCTTGTTTATCACGTAGAGTATATCCGTGCCGCCGCTCTCAAGGGACTTGAACAGCTCGAGTTTTTCGGCGTCGGCCATGAGCGCGGACGGCAGCGGGTCTACGACGGCGAACACCCTGTCGCAGTCGCTTATCAGCTTCTGAAGCATGGGTATCCTCCCCGCGCCGCCGAAGCCGCCCTTGACGTCGACGATCACGGTGTCCCCCGTCGCGCCTGACGCGAGCCGTATGTAGTCCGTAACGCCGAGCTCGCCGCAGGGCTCTCCCGGCGAGCGAAGGAGCCAGTTGATCCCGCCGTCTATGTTGCTCACGCCCCTGACGGACGCGCCCCTCGCGAGACAGGCGTAGGCGGAGACGTATTCCCGGCCCGCGAACCTCACGTCGACGCCGATGCGGTCGTAGTCCGAACCGCCAAGCTGCGGGTAGTCGTCGCTTATCTCGACGACGGCTACGCTGCCGGGGGCGCGATATGCGCCCCCGCTCTCAGCGCCGCAATCAAAATCATCGTTCACGCCTCTCGCGTCACGGCCCGCCCGGCCCGCGCTACCCGGGCCAGCGTCGCTCTTTGTCTTTCCCCGCGCCACCGACCGCGCGAGCCAATCCGCGAAAGCAAAGGACAGCGTCGTCGCCCCGGCGCGCGCCGAAAGGCCGACAAACGCGTATTTGACGACGGCCCTGCTTACCCGCGTCTCCGCGGTGTTCGTGCGCCTCGATAGTTTTCTCGATATGCCCTGCCTGTCCATAACAAGGCTATAATAACATAATTTAGGCTAAATGTAAAGAATTAAAT
>JAISAI010000057.1 GCA_031266795.1 Eubacteriales Family XIII. Incertae Sedis bacterium | reverse complement strand
GATATAAATCTGCCGAGGTATGACGGGTTTCATATCTGCCGCGAGCTGCGCCGCGAGTCGAATGTCCCGATCATCGTCGTGACGAGCCGCAGCAGCGAGGCGGACGAGCTGATGAGCATGAACCTCGGGGCGGACAATTTCGTGACGAAGCCGTACAATACGGACATCCTGCTCGCGAAGATTTCCGCGCTTTTGAACCGCGCCTACGACGCGGGCGCGGCGCAGTCCCTGCGCTTCGGCGACCTGACGCTCGACACGGGCAAGAGCGAAGCGGGCTTTGGCGGGCAAAGCGTGGAACTGACGAAGAACGAGCTGCGCATACTTCTGCTGCTCATCGAGCGGCAGGGGAACATCGTGTCGCGCGAGGATATGATGGAAGCGCTGTGGCAGACGGACGCCTTCGTGGACGACAACACGCTGACGGTCAATATCAACAGGCTCCGCAAGAAGCTGGGCGGCATCGGCGCGACGGACATTTTGAAGACGAAGCGCGGGCAGGGGTACTCTCTATGAACTTCGGCGAATACCTGCGCGGGAAATTGCCGTTCCTCGCACTGAACATACTCTTATCCTGTTTCTGCGCTTTCTTGCTGTACTCGGTGAGGGCGGAATTTTATTTTACCATATTCATACCTTGCGTCATTTTTATCGGGAGTTTCCTCTCGATCCTGCCCGAGTATTTCGCGAAAAGGCGCTACTACGCCGAGCTGCTGGACCTCCTGAGCCAGATGGACAAGCGGCACCTGATTCAGGAAGTAATATCGCGTCCCGATTTCGTCGACGGCCAGATCCTGTACGACACGCTGAGGGCGACGGGCAAGTCCATGAACGACGAGATCACGAGGTACAAGACAGCGTTCACGGAGTACCGCGAGTACATCGAGCTGTGGGTGCATGAGATCAAGACGCCGATCGCCGGCGCGAAGCTGATAGGCGAGAACTCGAACAACCGGGCGGCGATCGAGGCGCTGGGCCGGATCGAGGCGCTCGTGGACCAAGCGATGTACTACGCGCGCAGCAACGCGGTCGAGGAGGATCACGTCATAGGGTCGGCCCACCTGTCCGGCTTGGTCGGGAGCGCGCTGAAGAGCAACGCGAGGTTTCTGATCGGGCGCGAGATCGCCGTGAAGACGGAGGGGCTGGATCTGACGGTGTACACGGACGCAAAGTGGGTCGTATTCATCATCAGGCAGATCATCGACAACGCGGTGAAGTACGGCTGCAGGGCGATAGAGTTTTCCGGCAGGCGGCGCGAGAACGGGGTGTCGCTTTCGATCAGGGACGATGGCGTCGGCATCCCCGAGCAGGATGTGGGCCGCGTCTTCCAGAAGGGATTTACGGGCGAGAACGGCCGGACGTACGGGCATTCCACGGGCTTCGGCCTGTACCTGTGCAGGAAGCTCTGCTTGAAGCTCGGGCTCGACATATCCCTCTCGTCGGAGGCCGGCAAGGGAACGACGCTGGAAATCTCGTTCCCCGTGAGTGAGCTGTGAGTTGCTCCGCTTTTTCCGTGGGCTGGGCCGGCCTTACAGCGGCGATTTGGCGGGGGCGCCGGGGCGTCTTGGGTATTTGTCCGGCGTCGGGCGCTCTTTTTTTATTACCATTATTATGTGGCGCGGGGTTTCGGCGGCCTGCGCTCGCTCTTTCGCCGAAGTTGCAACACAAAAAGAACCGTCAGACTGTGTGAAAACACTGCCGTCATCCCGGACTTGATCCGGGATCTCTTGAAAATCAATGCTTTTGAAATGAGATTGCGGCTCGGAGGCAGAGGTACAGGAGCTTCCGCTCCGTTGTACCTCGCACATCGAGGAGTGCAGCGGCTCCGCCGCGTGGCACTCTACCGTGGCCGCAATGACAGACTTTTCACACAGTCTGCCGTCCCTTTTGTGTTTGAAGAGCTCATCTGCCGAAATCACTTCGACTCTCGCGGACGCGCCGAGGGTGGCGAGGGCGGCTGCGCTTTCTGCTGCTTCTTCCGCCTGGCTTTCGGATTTGTAGGCGTAGACTGCGCCGCCTACGCGCACTAAGGGTAGGCAGTATTCGCAGAGCACGGCTATGTGTCCGACGGCGCGGCACACGGCGAGGTCGAAGCCCTCGCGGAGCGGAGGGTGGATTCCGGGACGTAGCCCGGAATGACAGGGGGATGCCATACGGTGTCTGACGGTGCGGGAAGGCTGCCCTTTCGCGTTCTTCGTACTGTCCTCATTCAGTTGCCTCTTCGCGCTCTTCGTATCGTCCTCATTCAGTTGCCTTTTCACGCTTTTCGTACCGTCCTCATTCATACGCGCAGCGTCCTCCGCTCTGGCGTGCAGCGTCCGCACGTTTTCTATGCCGAGCTTGGCGCAGGCTTCGTCGAGGAAGTCCACGCGCTTTCGCAGCGAGTCTATCAACAGGAAGTCTTTGCCCGGGTACGCTATGGCGAGCGGCACGCCGGGGAATCCCGCGCCTGTCCCCACGTCCACTACGCGTCCCGCGGCTTCGAGCTCCGGAAGGCCGAGGGCCGCGAGGGAGTCGAGCAGGTGCTTCGCGACGAAGTCGTCCTCGTCTGTGACGGCCGTCAGGTTCATCACTTCGTTTTGCTTCAGCACGAGCTTCATGTAGCCGAGCATGAGCGCGGCCTTTCTTTTGGCCTCCGGAACACCGGAAGCGGCAAGCGTGTCCGTCAAAATGGACACAGAGGAGGGAAGGACACAGAGGGACGGTTCTTTTGTGTTCTTGTGTCGTTGCAATCGTCGATCCCCATTCGACACAAAAGAACCGTCAGACTGTGTGTAAACACTGCCGTCATCCCGGACTTGATCCGGGATCTCTTGAAAATCAATGCTTTTGGGATGAGATTGCGGCTCGGTGGCCGCAATGACAGACTTTTCACACAGTCTGCCGTCTTCTTTGTGTTTCGTCCCCTTTGTATTTCTCTGTGTCGAACTCCGCTCTGCGTGCTCCTGCCGCGCGAGATGGATCAGCAGGACGCTGATGTCGGCGGGCGACACTCCCGATATTCTTGACGCCATGCCTACGGACGGCGGGCGCTGTTTGTCCAATTTCTCTGCGGCTTCGATCCTGAGCCCTTTCATGCCTCTGTAGTCTATCCCTTCGGGGATGCGTTTGTTTTCGAGTTTTTTGAACTGTTCGATGCGCTCGTTTTGCTTTGCGATGTAGCCTTCGTATTTGATCTGTATCTCGGCTTGCCTCTGCGTGTATTCGCTCAGCCCACGCGGTCTGTCCGGGTCGAGCCCGGCGAGGTCGGCGTAGTTTATCCCGGGGCGTTTTAGCAGGTCGGCGAGCGTGAGGCGTCCGGCCGTGGGGCTGCGCTTCGCGTCCGGGAGGTGGCGGGCAAGAAATTCGTCTACAAAGACGCCTTTCACATACGTCGTCTTCAGTCGCTTCAGTTCATCCTCAGCATTTTTTTTATTAGACAAAAATATGTTGTAGCGTTCCTCTGTCGCGAGGCCGAGTCTGTGGCCGTGTTCCGTCAGGCGCAGGTCGGCGTTGTCTTGGCGCAGGACGAGGCGAAATTCGGCGCGGGAGGTCATGACGCGGTAGGGCTCGTCTGTGCCTTTCGTCACGAGGTCGTCGATGAGCACGCCGATGTAGGCTTCGTCGCGGCGGGGCGTCCACGGGGCTTTGCCGTCTACGTGGCGCGCGGCGCTGAGGCCGGCGATGAGGCCTTGGGCGGCGGCTTCTTCGTAGCCGGATGTGCCGTTGAACTGGCCGGCGCAGTAGAGGCCGGCGACGCCGCGGTAGGCGAGGCTCGGCGCGAGGGCGAGCGGGTCGAGGCAGTCGTACTCGATGGAGTAGGCCCATTTCGTGAATTCGGCGTGCTCGAGGCCGGCGATGGAGCGGTAAAATTCGCGCTGGATGTCCTCGGGCAGGCTCGTGCTCATGCCTTGGATGTAGACGTCGTCTGTGGCGAGGCCCTCGGGCTCGAGGAAGAGCTGGTGGCGCTCGCGCTCCGGGAAGCGGCTCACTTTGTCCTCGATGGACAGGCAGTAGCGCGGGCCCGTGCCGGTGGTGTGGCCGCCGTAGGGGGCGGTCTTGTCGATGTTTTCGGCGACGATCTCGTGCGAGCGGGGGTTTGTCCACGTGAGCCAGCAGGACACTCGGTTCCCGCCGATGTCTTTGCCGTAATTAAGATAAGAGAAGGGCTCGATGTTGTCGTCGCCTTTTTGCTCTTTCATTTTGGCGTAATTTAGGGTGGAAGCGTCTGCTCTTGCCGGTGTGCCTGTCTTGAATCTCCTGAGCGAGAATCCTCTGCGGCGCAGGCTATCCGCGAGGGCGTACGACGGCTTCAGCCCGGACGGGCCGCTGCGCCACGCTTTGTCGGATATGTGCAGAAGGCCGCCAAGGTAGGTCCCCGTCGCGAGGACGACGGCGCGGGCGCGGCGGCGCTCGCCGGTGGAGAGGACGACGCCGGCGATGCGCGCAACACAAAGGGGACGGTTCTTTTTGTGGAACACAAAGGGGACGGTTCTTTTTGTGTTCCGGGGAACACAAAAAGAACCGTCCCCTTTGTGTTCCCTGTGTTCCTCGATAATGATGTCTACGACCTCGCCTTCCTCGAGCGTGAGGCCGGGCTGCGCCTCGAGTGTACGGATCATTTCGTCGTGGTATCGCTGCTTGTCGGCCTGCGCGCGCGGCGACCACACGGCCGGGCCCTTGGAGCGGTTCAGCATGCGGCTCTGGATGAACGTCTTGTCGATGTGCACGCCCATCTCGCCGCCGAGCGCGTCGATCTCCTTGACGAGCTGCCCTTTGCCCGTGCCGCCGATAGCGGGGTTGCACGGCATCATAGCCACCGACTCAAGCTCGATGGTGAGCACAAGCACGAGCTTGCCAAGCCGCGCCGCGGCAAGCCCCGCCTCGCAGCCGGCATGGCCGGCGCCCACAACTATGACGTCATAATCGCTGTTCTCCATGGACAAAGTATAGCATAGGCGTGGGCAAAGGTTGCGAGAAGGAGAATCCAACCTTCAATCATGGCAGCGCCTTTTTCATACTTCTGCCTTGTAATTCCACATACATCAGGTATAATGAAGTCAAGTTGATTGCGGAGGCCAAAATAAACCTATGAAGCTGTATTTAGACACATGTTGTTATAACAGGCCGTTCGACGACCAGAGCCAAGACCGCATCCACCTTGAAAGCGAGGCGGTGCTGTCCATCGTTAAACGCGGACGCATAGGCAAAGACTCAATAACGGGAAGCGATGTCCTGAATCTCGAAATAGGCACAATCAGCAACATCGAGAAGAAGGACAAGGTATCAATTTTATACGAGATAGCACGGCGCCATGTGACGTTCGACGACGATATAGAAAAACGCGCTGCCGAAATAATGAACGTCTCATCTATTCGTTCTTTCGACGCGCTTCACATCGCGTCGGCAGAGGTAGGCGAAGTTGATTATATGCTGACTACGGATGACAAGCTCGAGAAAGCCGCCGCCAAATTGGAATTGAAAGTAAAAGTAACGAATCCATTGAAATATATCGCGGAGGTCATTGAACATGAGTAAACAAGCGATCGTAAATCTAAATAATCCGTCCGAAGTGCGCAAGGCCGGATTGAGCGTTTTGAAAAACGAACTTGGGCCTGCGGGTATGACCGTGTTCTTGCAGCAATTTGAAAGCGGTTCCGGAGATTTCACTGCGGAAAAATATCAATCTGATGATGTCCCCCTCGCCGAGCTTGTAAGGAAGCTGAAATCCAAATCATTGTAAGAGGACAGGCTGTAATATCTGCCGCCGCTGTCGTCCGCCCGCGCGAGCAGCATCTCGGTGATCGTTCTGGCGAGGCAGTGCAAGCCATCACGGCGAGAAGGGCGCTTTTTTCATCAGGAAACTTTCCACGGACATCACCGTATCTTCCATCCCGAGCGCTTTTTGCTCTGCTGCCCATTCGGGCTCCGCGAGGAAGCCCGCCCATTTTTTCTCCCGATCCGCTTTGTCCTTGAACGAGAGCAGGTAGTACCATTTTGAATTGTCGTCGTCGGGAAGCCACATTCCCTCGATACCAAATCCGTGCTTCTTTAAGAAGCGGAGGTTTGTGTCCCTCATGAATTTCACGATCTTGTCCATTTTTCCCTCGGCGATGCCGTAAATACGCAGTTCATACAACATGATGTTGAGCTCCTTTTCGTGTTCCTTTGTGTTCCCTTTTTGTCACGGAGCGGCGTATTGTGGCCGTCCCTGATTTGTCTGTATACGGTTCGCCCAGCTTGCCCGGTTTGCTTTGGCTTCTACCGGACTCCTACCGGATGACTTCTCTCATAAGCGGATCATCCCCGGGAGTCCAATGTTTACGCAATAAATATCTAAGCGACATCCCGACATCGTCCGTGCATATCATGTCCGGGTCGTATCTGAGCGCCCTCTTCATGTCCTTCCGGGTCTTGATCGTGTACAGCGCGACTCTGAGGCCGCGCCTGTGGGCGAGCCTGACGGATTTTTTTGTGACCGCTCTCTGCGATACGCCGACGGCGTCGACCCAGCGCGGCAGGTGATTGACCGTTTTTATGAGGCCGTTTTTTGACGTCCTGCCGATGAGGTACATGCACGGCATATGCCCGAACTCGCTGTGCAGCGCTTTCAGGCTCGTCAGCGACTGCGATTGGATCATTACCTTGCTCTCAAGATGGCGCTGCCGGATGAGCGCAGCCAGCGTTTTGTCCATGAGGCGGGACTGCTTCGCGCCGACGTCCTTCGTTTCGGCGAGGTACAGTATGGAAGAGCCAAATTCCCCGAAAAACGCGCTGAGCCTCGGCAGTTTTTCGCCGTTCCTCAATTTGATTTTGTCCAATTCCTGCGAATTTGAGCGGGAAACGAGGACATTCCTGCCGGTGGTCCTCCAGAGGTTGTTGTCGTGGCAGATGTATATGATCCCGTCCTTGCTGATGACCAAGTCAAACTCGATGAACATCGCGCCCCGGCCGACGGCGGCTCGGTATCCGGCAAGCGAGTTTTCGGGCTCGTTTATCGGCGCCCCGCGGTGTGCGATCAAAAGGATGTGCCTGCTGTCCGACGCCCTGAGCGAACCCGCCATAGTCTTCTTCAGCTTCGCCGGCTCCACGTCGCGCTCGACGCCCCGCCCTGCCTTTCGCCCGTCCTCGCGCCCAATATCGCGCTCCACGCCCCGCGTCACGCCATGAATGGCGAATATGCTGCAAAATATGATGAATATCATCGGCGCTACTATAAACAAATATCTTTTTTTCCGCATCACGACACATCTTCCTCGCAAGAAGTTCCTGAGGCCGATCGTCGCGGCGGACGCCGCAACCATTGAAATCCCAACAGTTCGGGATATAATCAATCATAAGGCCAAAAGGCGTCGCATATTAGCGGCTTATATTGGATATTTATTTTGCTTATTCAGTGACGGTGTGTTAGGCGTTCCATGTCAAGCGCTTCTGACGTCTACGGGATTCCCTATTTCTTCGCTATCGCCGTACATTATAATTGCCCGATTGCTTGCTACGCGAACCAGCATGCACTCCGCTATGAACAGCGCTGCTTCTAGGATCGTCCATATGTCTACCAGTACTAGCGGGGCCGCTGCGAAGTCCTGCGACAGCAGGAAGAGCGCGGCGTTCGCTATGGTGACGACGAGGATCGCTATGGGCAGCGGCCTGGCATTGCCGCCTGGCTCGGTGGCGGCGGCCAGCCCGCCCTGCCCGCGCCTGCGGCGGTACGCTAAGATGTTCCATGCCGCGATGGCGGCCGCAAACAGGATGATTGCGAGGTCGGCCAAGGACCAGAACGCGTAGCCGTCTATGCCTATGAGCGGTACGGCTCTGTCGCCTATGCCTACCAAGGGCACGCCGG
>JAISAI010000098.1 GCA_031266795.1 Eubacteriales Family XIII. Incertae Sedis bacterium | reverse complement strand
AACGCGTCTATCGCGCGCTGGTCGACGCCCTCGTAGCGCCCGCAGAGTATGACCAAGCGGTCTTCCGCGCGCAGCTCCTCCGCGAGAGCGAGGTCAAGCGTCCTCCCGCGGGGCGACATATAGAGGAAGCGCCCGCCGCAAGGGCCGATGCCGTCCAAGGCCGAGGCTATGGGCTGCACGGTCATGACCATTCCCGCCCCGCCGCCGAAGGGCTCGTCGTCCGTCCTCCTGTGCTTGTCCGCGCTGTACGAGCGTATGTCGTGCACGCCGGCGTCTATAGCCCCGCTGTCCGCGGCCCTGCCGATTACGCCAAGACGCATGACCTCCGCGAACATCTCCGGGAATATCGTGAGTATGTCAATCTTCATCGTCTCTCCCGGCGCCGCCGTCAAGGCCGTCGGGCAGCCTGACCCGTATCTCCCTGCGGGCCGTGTCCACGGCGAGCACGAAGACGTCCACCATGGGCAGGAGCAGCTCGCCGCCGCCGCGCCCGGGCGATATGCGCAGTATGTCGTGGGCGGGGTTGTCGAGGACGCCGCTGACCACGCCTATCCTCTCACCGCTCTCATCCGCCACGGCAAATCCCGTGAGCTCGTCGACATAGTAGCCGCCGTCGCCGAGCGGGGCGAGCGCGTCCGTTTCGGCGTAGACCTCAGCGCCGCAGAGGCTCTCGGCCTCGTCCCGCGTATGCACCCCCTCCACGAGCAGGATCGGCGTCTTGCCGGCGTATCTCATGGAGAGCACCTTCTTCCGAATGAAGCCGGCCTCCTTGCCGGCCTCACCGCCCACGCCATCTTGATGGAAAAAAAGCTCCCTTATCCCGGCGATGCGCTCGCGCTCGCCCGAATAGTGAAAGAGCTTTATCTCTCCTTTGACGCCCGCGGCGCCAAAGATCTTTCCTATGAGTATCTTGTCCGTCACTGCAGTATCTCGACGGATACCCTCTTGTTCTCCCGCGTGGCTACGGCCTTGACGACCGTGCGTATCGCCTTGGCTATGCGTCCCTGCTTGCCTATGACCTTGCCCATGTCGTTATCGGAAACGCGCAGTTCGATCGTGATCTCATCGCCGTCCTCCACGGTTTTGACGTCCACCGAATCGGGCTCGTCCACGAGCGATTTCGCAATGATCCTTACGAGTTCTTCCATAATCGGCCACCCTTACTCTTCCTTCTCGCCCGCGTCAGCGTCCGAGCCATCTTCGTCGTCGTTTTCCGCTTGCCCGTCATCGTCCGGCGTTTCGCCTGCCGCGTCAGGTTCGTCATCGGCGGATTCGGCCGACGCTTCGTCTACGGTTTCTTCCACGGCGTCAGCCGGCGCCTCCGCTACGGTTTCTTCCACGGCCTCGGCCGGCTCTTCCGCAGGCGCGTCCTCAGCTGGCGCTGTAGCTTCTTCGATTGCCGCATCCGGCGCCTTTGCGACGATTTCTTCCACGGCCTCAACCGGCGCCTCCGCCACGGCTTCTTCCGCGGCCTCAGCCGGCGCCTCCGCTACGGCTACTTCTTCCACGGCCTCAACCGGCGCCTCCGCTACGACATCTTCCACGGCCTCGTCCGGCTCTTCTGCGGGCGCGTCGTAGACGCCGGCCTTTTTCAGGAGGGCCCTTGCCGTATCCGTGGGCTGGGCGCCCTTGCCTATCCAGCCCTTTGCAGCCTCGACGTCGATCTTGAATTCGGCGGGATCCTTCAGCGGATCGAACCAACCGAGCTCCTCGATGAACCTACCGTCGCGCGGGCTCCTTGAATCCGCCACGACCACGCGGTAGAAAGGCTTCTTCTTCGCTCCCATTCTCTTGAGTCTGATTTTTACTGCCATAAGTAATCTCCCTCTTGCTTGCTTTCCGCTCTGCCTAACTATAACGGTCACATACCGGGCAGGCCGGGCATACGCATCCTGCGTTTGCCGCCGCCGCCCATGTACTGTTTCATGAGTTTGCGCGATTCGTCGTATCGCTTTATGAGCATATTCACCATCGACACCGGCTGGCCGGAGCCGGAGGCTATGCGCTTCCGCCTGCTCGCGTTCAGTATCGACGGGTCGCGCCTCTCGCCCTTCGTCATCGAGCGCATGACCGCCTCCATCCTCACGAGGTCCTTTTCGCCCTGCTCGAGCTGGTCGTCCTTCATCTTTCCCGCGCCGGGGATCATGCCTATGAGGCTCGCCAGGCCGCCCATCTTCTTGATCTGGCCCATCTGGTCGAGGAAGTCCTCGAGCGTGAACTCATTCTTGCGCATCTTGCGCTCGAGCGCCTCGGCCTGCGCGTCGTCATATTCCTGCTCGACCTTTTCGATCAGCGACAGCACGTCGCCCATGCCGAGTATGCGCGAGGCCATGCGGTCGGGATGGAACGGCTCGAGCGCGTCGAGCTTCTCCCCGACGCCGATGAACTTGATCGGCTTGCCCGTCACGGACTTCGTGGACAGCGCGGCGCCGCCCCGCGAGTCGCCGTCGAGCTTCGTCATGACGACGCCGTCCACGCCGAGCGCGTCGTTGAAGCCCTCGGCCGCGTTCACGGCGTCCTGTCCCGTCATCGCGTCGACGACGAGCAGTATCTCATGGGGCCTGATGCTCTTCTTGAGCGCTTTCAGCTCATCCATGAGCGCCTCGTCGATCTGCAGCCGGCCGGCCGTATCCACGATGAGCACGTTGTAACCTTGAATGTGCGCGTCTTTTATCGCGCGCTGGGCGATGTCGGACGGATTCTTGCTGCCCCTGTCCGTAAAGACGGGGACGCCGACCTGTTTACCGACGACCTCAAGCTGGTCTATGGCGGCGGGCCGGTATATATCGCAGGCGCAGAGCATGGGCTGCTTACCCTCCGACTTGAGCCACTTCGCGAGCTTGCCGGCCGTGGTCGTCTTGCCCGTGCCCTGCAGCCCCACGAGCATGATCGTCGTGAAGCCGCTCGGGGAATAGGTGAGCTTGCTGTTCGTCCCGCCCATGAGCCCGACGAGCTCGTCCTGCACGATCTTGATGACCTGCTGCGCGGGGTTGAGCCCGGCGTGTATCTCGACGCCTTTTGCCTTCCCGCTCACGGACGCGACGAACTCCTTCACCACTTTGAAGTTGACGTCGGCCTCGAGCAGCGCGAGCTTGACCTCGCGCATGGCCTCGTCGATGTCTGAGTCGGTCAGTACGCCCTTGCCTTTCAGCTTTTTGAAAACGCCCTGAAGTTTTTCGGATAATCCTTCAAACGCCATCTATACATCCACTTCCTTTTCAAGCATACGGGCCACGTTCGGGTCGATCTTGTCAAGCGCGACGAGCCACGCTTCGTGCCTTTCCACGAGCCCGAGCTTTTCCTCGTAGTTTATGAGCTGCGACTCGGCTTTTTTCAGCGCGTCGTGCACGCCCTGCCGCGTGATGCCCGCGAGCTCGGCAATCTCGGAAAGCGAGAGATCGTCCTCGTGGTACAGCGAGAATATCTGGTTTTGCCTCTCTCCGAGCAGCCCCCCGTAGTAGTCGTACAGCAAGCTCATGCGGGCCTCGTTCGCGGCGCCGAACATTTTCAGGCCGCTTTTGTTCAATAGAGTAGTAATATTCATGTCGCAGTATACTATCACGGCGCGGGAGTCCGTGTCAAGTGAATGGCTTGACGCAGATCACCCCAAGAGTTTAAGCGTTTAATCGAAACTACTACGACACGCTCTCCGCAATCATTGATCTCATATCGGCTACCCCCATGAGAAACAGCTCCCAGAAATATTCGAACACCCCTTTCGCTACCGGGATGTCCCTTTCCGGCATAACGCTCTTGAGATAGATCGTCTCCCCCAAGGGGTCGCTGTGGGCGACGGGGCCGAGCGTCATCAGATTGAAGTTTTCGCACAGCATCTGCACAAAACTGACGCCTTCGGGAAGCGGCCATGACGTCATCGCGGTCAGCACGTATTTGCTGGCGTCGTCCAGATCGGTGGGGATGTAGCTCAGCCTGATCTCCAAGGATTCCTCGCCCTCGCCCATCCGCGCCGAGATATAGGGCAGCGCCTCGAGCTGTAGGACGACATCGTTCTCTATGCCTATATCGGTCATGAGCTCCGACAACCCGGACAACTTCGGCATCAACATATCCAAAACGGGTAGTGCGTTATCCAATTTTTCCATATCAGCAATGTTCCTTTCATCTTCTGGATAAAAAACCATGGTGTACAGGGTATTTGTCGACGCCTCACCGGGCGCGTCGCGCAGCAGATGCTCGATGATCTTCAGCCCGGACTCATTGTGCGCCGCGACATACAGCGCGTCCCCCTTGTCGCCCCTTTCACAGAGCGCGCGCAGAGCCGTCTGTATCAGCGCTTGCAGACAGCGCGCGTAGCCCTTTTCCGCATAGAGCGAATTCAGATAGAGGCTACCGTCTTCCAATACGGTGGATACGATGAAGGCGCGTATCACGTCGTCGTAAAGACAGGCGAGCGTCGCTTCAGGGATCGGTGTTCCCTCCGCCCGCTCCACGCTCGCGAACGCGGGGATCTCCTTGCCGACCCGGCTTTTATATCCCGCGATGGCCTTTCTCGGCGCTTCGTGAAACGGGATGATCGTGTCCGTTTCCGGGAAATCCTTCTTTATAAAATCGCTTTCGCGTATCACCCCAAACGGCACGGAAAAGATGGTGTTGCCTTCTTTCGGCCCGATAAAGCCGTTCTTTTGGAAGAACAGCGCCATCTCGCGCTGATCGGGATGGGCGTAGCGCACGCAGAGCGCCGTGCCTAATTTTTGCGAAAGCGCCTTCGCGCTGTCCACGAGCAGGATGCCCGCGCCTTGCCCGCGCACGGCCTCGTCCACAAAGATCGAATCTATGACCAAGGCGGCGTCCTCGCGCGTACACGCGACCGCGCCCGCGGCGTGGCCGTCCTCCGTCAGCAGGCCCACGCCGTATCTGCCGTTTCCCAGCAAGGCTTCGAAGTATTCCACCGGGATATACGGGCGGAACGCCAGACCGTTTTCCCTGCCTATGATCATCGCTTTGAATTTACCCATTTTACCACCAATCCCGTCTACCATCCGCTATAAGCCGTGTTCATTACTATCGATCAGTTCACGTCATAACGATCAAAGGCGGCCATAAAGTCGTTGAGTTCAATCAGGAAAATCCCTTCTGAGTCGTCGGTTCTTTTGCGACTGATGTCTTGTTGCTCGAAGTTCAGAGAATAGGCCAATCCGCTGAAGCCCCACGGATTTCTCAATTTGAGCATCTTGGCGCCGTCGCGGATTTCGACGCCGAGAACCGTATACGCGTGCCCCTGCACAATCCCCTGATCAAGATGCTCTTTGTTCAGGCCGGAAAGCTCATCTTCGCTCTCTACATCCTCGGGTTTATATTTGAAGGTTCCACAGGTGACCACATCCCCGTTCGCAATTGACTTTTCAATATCGTCGTACGCGTTGAGCGCCTCCGGGCTGTAACTTCCGGAAAATGGCTGATATATATTAGCAAGAGGGGATTTCTCATATTTGCGAAGAATGAGCTTCTTTACTACATCCTTTTCATCAGCAGTAAATAAATCGTCGGGGAGATCTTTGAAAGGTAAATCGTTCATGATCTTGCGCAATTCCTCCTGCCTGAGTACTTCGGAGAAATAGGCCACCTTGTCTTTAGTCGCTGTTTCTTGGGCGTCTCCCTTAGGCTTTGTTTTTGGGACGTCCTCTCCAGGCTTTGCTTTTTTGACGCCTTCAGTGTCCACCCTAGTTTGAACATTTTTCATAAAATTATGCAGCGCCGTTATCTGATCGTTAGTCCGAACCATCCGCGCTATATCCGCTGTATTCGCTTCACCCGTTTCCGTCTGATAATGCAATTGTGTTCTATCGCCTAAAAAATGTCGCCTAAAATAGGCGCTGCCATCTACGTTGGAACCTTCACTCGAAGACATGCCTTTTGTTTCATAACGATTGATGACGCTAGAAAAGACAGCATCCATAT
>JAISAI010000019.1 GCA_031266795.1 Eubacteriales Family XIII. Incertae Sedis bacterium | reverse complement strand
AAGCTCATCGTCGACGGGCGCATCCATCCCGCGCGCATCGAGGAAATGGTGCAGAAAGCCGAGAAGGAAGTCGCGAACATCATCAAGGACGCGGGCGAACAGGCCACATTTGAGATCGGCGTGCACAATCTGCACCATGAGCTCGTCCGCCTGCTCGGGCGTCTGAAGTACCGCACGAGCTACGGGCAGAACGTGCTGAAGCATTCGATAGAGGTCGCCCATCTGTCCGGGCTCATGGCGAGCGAGCTCAATCTCGACCCGACCCTCGCGAAGCGCGCGGGCCTGCTTCACGACATAGGCAAGGCCGTCGACCACGAGGTAGAGGGTACGCACGTGGACATAGGCATGGATCTGCTGAAAAAATACAAGGAGAGCCAGTCCGTCATCGACGCTATGGCGTCGCACCACGGCGACTACGAGGTCAAAAACCTCGAAGCCGTGCTCATCGCCGCCGCGGATGCGCTGTCGGCGGCCAGGCCGGGCGCCCGCAGCGAGACCTTGGAGACGTACATCAAGCGTCTGCAAAAGCTCGAAGAGATAGCGAACACGACGAAAGGGGTCGAACACTCCTACGCCATACAGGCCGGGCGCGAGATCAGGATAGTAGCCAAGCCCGACGAGGTGAACGACAACGAGATCGTACTGCTTGCGCGCGAGATCAGCAAGAAGATAGAGAGCGAACTCGACTATCCGGGGCAGATAAAGGTCAACGTACTGCGCGAAACGAGGGCGATAGACTACGCAAAATAGACGATTTTAGAGGTTCCCGGATAAAATCGTCGTACTTGAGTGAAAACCAAACTAATGATCGTATATTTGGACAACGCATCTACAACGAAACCGAGCGAGGCGGCGATAGCCGCCTCGCTCGACGCGTTCACGGTCAATTACGGCAATCCGTCGTCCGCCCACGCGATGGGGCAGGATGCGGAGCGCATAGTCAAGAAGGCTCGTCTCGCCGTAGCGGCGTCCATGGGCGCGCGTCCGGAGCAGATCGTGTTCACGGGCGGCGGCACGGAGGCGAACAATCTCGCCGTCCATACGGCGTTCGGGGCGGGGGATCGCGCGCGCTCCGGCGTGATATTCACCTCGCCTGTCGAGCATCCCTCCGTCAAGGCGCCGATAGCGCGCCTTGCGGAGCTCGCTTCGCTCGCTACGCTCGCTGCGAACGTCGTCGTGCTGCCGGCGGACGGGCGCGGCTTTGTGGAGAGCGCGGCGCTCGAGCGGGCGATGGACGATGTGTTCCGCCGGGACGGGCAAGGCGGCGCGAAGCGCGCGTTCGTATCCGTCATGCACGTGAATAACGAGATCGGCACGATACAGCCCGTAGCGGAGATGGCGCGCGCCAAGGCGAGATTCGCCGAAAAGACGGGAGCGGAGATAGTCTTCCACACGGACGCGGTGCAGTCCTACCTCAAGTTGCCGATAGACGTGACGCGGGCCGATGGCGATGGGGGCTTTGGCGGCGTCGACCTGCTCTCCTGCTGCGCGCACAAGCTGCACGGGCCAAAGGGCGTGGGCGCGCTGTACGCGCTGCGGCCTGAGAAGGTCGCGCCCGATATGCTCGGCGGTGGTCAGGAGAGAGGCTTGCGTTCAGGTACGGAGAACGTGCCGGGGATTGCGGGGTTTGGCGCGGCGGTAGCCGACGGCGCGGCGGTCGGGCTTGCCGAGCGGGTCGCGTCCTTGCGCGCGCGCCTGCTTCGCCACATAGAGGACGCGATACCCGACGTGCGGGTCAACAGCCCGGCGGAGGCGTCCGTCACGGGCGAGCCGGGACTGTGCTCACCGTATATACTGAACGTGAGCTTCCTCGGGACGCGCGGCGAGGTGATACTGCACGATCTCGAGCAGAGCGGCGTGTACGTGTCGACGGGCTCGGCGTGCTCGAATATAGGCAAGGGCGCGAAGCGCATGAACCACGTCCTCGCGGCCGCCGGCCTCACTCAGGCCGAAGCCGAGGGCGCGATACGTTTCAGCTTCAGCCGCTACAACACCGAGGAGGAAATCGACTACGCCGCGGAGCATGTGGCGACCGCAGTGAAGCGCTTTCGGAAGCTCGGGACGTTCAGGTAACATAAATCCCGGCGCCGCGCGGGCGGCCGGGTTTGAATCGAAAGGACAGGATGACTCGCATACTTACAGGTACGTCACCGGAAGTAAAAAGGATATGCTATACTGATGGAAAGTCTCTCATTTGAATTGTATGCGGAGGCAGATTATGATACCGCTAAAACTTGAAACACTATTAGATGGGCGCGTCGTCGAGCAGGATCGCGTGGAATACAAGCGTGGTTGGAACCCGACTGATACGATCCACTCTATTTGCGCTTACGCAAATGACTTTACGAATATAAACGGAGGATATATCGTTATCGGCGTTGAATCGGATAACGGCCGCCCTCTATTGCCACCTGTTGGCGTAGGCGAAAACAACCTTGACCGCATACAGAATGAACTATTTCAATATTGCAATCTGATCGAGCCGAGGTATTTACCACAGCTTGAAATCGTGGAATACAAAGGGGCGAAACTGATATATCTTTGGTGTTCGGCCGGAGACGCCGGGCCATACTCCGCTCCTCGCGATGTGCTGTCGAAAAATAATGATGAGAGACGGAAAGAATACTGGATCAAGCCGTTTGCAGTCAAGACCGCTGCGAAGCAGGATGAAAAATTTGAGCTTTTCGAAAAGTTCAATTCCGTGCCTTTTGACGACAGGGTGAACCGCAAGGCGAAAATCAGCGATATCATGCTGGGACATATCAGGGATTTTCTCATTGAAAGCAACAGCTCATTGGCGGATGATGTGTACTCAAGATCGGTAGAAGATACCTTGGTGTCATTAGAAGTCGCGAATGTGTCGGATGCCGGCGTCAATGTACGCAATATCGCTTTGCTGATGTTCAGCGATTATCCCGAAAAGTTCATGCCGTGCGCCCAGATTGAATTGGTATGGTTTCACTCTCCCGAGGAGGAAGGCTCGGATGATTTTACAGAGAAAACTTTTTCCGGCCCGTTGTTTAGGCAGGTGAAGGAGGCGTTGGGCTACATCAAAAATCAGGTGATAGTTGAGAAGGTCGTAAAAGTACCCGGACGGGCTGAGTCTGACAGGTTTTTTAACTTCCCATACGAGGCACTGGAGGAGGCGCTCGCCAACGCCTGTCAGCATAAATCGTATCAGATCGCGGAACCGGTAGAGATCCGTATTTATCTGGATAGAATCATGATTATCAACTATCCGGGGCCGGCGCTGTGGATCGATATGGGCGAGTTTCGTGAGGGTAAGGCAATATCGCGCCGATACCGCAACAGGCGAATCGGTGAGTTTTTTAAGGAGATCGATCTCGCGGAAAAGAAGTCTACTGGCATCACGAAGATACTTCGTACGTTAGAAAAGAACGGCTCGCCGCCACCGACATTCAAAACGGATTCGGAGCGTCATTCTTTGGAAACTATCATTTGGATTCGAGAAGGGTTCACGGCCAAAAAAGTTTTTCATCGGAGGCCAAACTTCATAATCAGTGAGCCTGATGAGTATAATTATGAACTTGCAATAGCAGGCGATAAACAGGCTATGACAGGAGATAAACAGGATATGGCAGGCGATAAACAGGCGATAAAAACAGGCGATAAACTTGCGATAACAGGCGATAAACAGGCGATAACAGGCGATAAACAGGATATGGTAGGCGATAAGCAAGATATGGCAGGCGATAAACAGGCGATAAAAACAGGCGATAAACAGGCTATGACAGGCGATAAACAAGCGGTAACAGGCGATAGAAAACAAGTGATAATTGATTATCTTCAAACAAACGAAGAGGCTCGCAATGTTGAATTTGCTGAATTGCTTGGGTTGAGTTTATCTCGAACGAGGTATGTTCTCAAGCCTCTGATAGAGGATGATATCATTGAAAAATGTGGCGATAAAAAAAGTACATACTATCGATTAAAAGTAATTTCGTGATGTAAAGCAGGCGCTGTGCGAACTGCTGGCGTTGAAAGGACAGGATGACGCGCATACTTATAGTCAGATACGGGGAAGTCGCGCTGAAGGGCATGAACAAGCCTTACTTTGAGCGCGTGCTTGAAGGTCGCGTGAAAAAATCGCTTGGCGGGCTTGCCGGGGCGGACGGGCTGAAGGTCGAGCGCCGGGGCGGGCTTATCGTCATCAGCGGCGCGGGCGAGGTGTTGCCCGTAGCGGAGAGCGAGCTGATACGGCGCGTGTCGCGCGTCTTTGGCGTCGCGTCCGTCAGTCCCGCCGTGCGTTTGGAGAGCCGTGGGCTCTCGGATATTTCCGCCGCCGCGGTCGCGTACATGCGGGATGTGCTGGAAGGCGACGGCGGGAACAGTCATGTCAAGACGGGCGGCGGGCCTGTTTCCTTCAAAATATACGCGAAGCGTTCCGACAAGAGCTATCCGGTCACATCGCCGGAGCTCGCCGCGAAGGTGGGCGAGGCCGTGCTTGATGCGTTCGGCCCGGCCGTGAAGGTTGACGTGAAAAAGCCGGACGTGCCGCTGACCGTGCATCTGCGCGTCGGCGAGGTCTTTATCTACGACGAAAAGCACGAGGGCTTCGGCGGGCTGCCGCTCGGCACGAACGGCAAGGGCATGGTGCTGCTGTCGGGCGGCATAGACAGCCCCGTGGCCGCATGGCTCATGGCGAAGCGCGGCATGAGGGTCGAGGCCGTGCACTATCACTCGTACCCTTACACGTCGGGCCGCGCGAGGGAGAAAGTAGAGGAGCTCGCCGCCATACTCGCGGGCTACTGCGGGGCGTTCCGCATGCACGTCGTCAACCTGTTGCCCGCGCAGGAGCTCATCGCGCAGCATTGCCCCGAGGAGTTCATGACCGTGCTCGTGCGGCGCTTCATGATGAGGGTCGCCGAGCTCATAGCGCGGCCCGCCGAGTGCACTATGCTCGTCACGGGCGAGAGCCTCGGGCAGGTCGCGAGCCAGACGGCGGAGTCGATATTCGTGACGGACGCCGCAGCCGCGCTGCCCGTCATGCGCCCGCTCATAGCGCTCGACAAGACGGACATCATGGATCTCGCGCGCGAGATAGGCACCTACGAAAAATCCATAGAGCCGTACGAGGACTGCTGCACGGTGTTCCTGCCAAAACATCCGGCGACAAGGCCGAAGCTAAAGGACGTAGTAGCGGCCGAGGCGCGGATACCGGATAGAGACGAATTGATAAAATCGCTCGTAGAGTCGAAGGAGATGTTGACGATACAGCCGTGAGTATGCATGGATTTCGACATGGATTTCGTCATAATTCTCCGCACGAAAATAATCCCTTGTACCTGCAACAGTGTTAAGGTAAAATATTCAATGCGCGGCGTGACATATTGCGCGCTGTTGTCCGGGGTTGTGGTTGTGGCGGCGGGCCCAGAGGATGAATGGTATCAAATCGTTTTACATCATTATAATTAAGAAGGGAAGAGTGAGATGAAGGGTTATTCCAGCGATCAGATCAGGAACGTGGTATTGCTCGGTCACGGTGGCGGCGGCAAGACGACCGTCGTTGAGGCCGCGCTCGCGGGGACGGGCGCCGTGTCGAGGATGGGCAGGGTCGAGGACGGCAACACCGTTTCGGACTATGAAAAGACGGAGATAGAAAAAGGCTATTCGATAGCCGCGACCGTCGTACCCGTCGAGTATGACAAGAGCAAGATCAACTTCATCGACGCCCCCGGTTTCTTTGATTTCGCCGGTGAGGTCGCGGGCGCCGTCCGCGCCGCCGAGGCCGCCGTGATCGTCGTCGACGCTTCCGCCGGCGTACAGGTCGGAACGGAAAAAGCGTGGAACGTCTGCGAGAAATTCTCCATGCCCCGGCTGTTCCTCCTGAACAAGATCGACAAGGAGAATGTCGACGTGGCACAGGTCACGGAGGAGCTCAAGGCGAAATTCGGCACGTCCGTCGCTTCGCTCGACGATAAGGACGAGCTGATGGAGACCGTCGCAGGCACGGACGAGGGGCTTCTCGATACCTATCTTGAAGAGGGTGAGCTTCCCGAGGCTGATTTTGTAAAAGGCCTCGCTTACGGCATCGCCGCGGGCGACGTCGCGCTCATATTCAAGGTCTGCGCGACGGGGCAGGAGGGCGTCACGGATTTTCTCGACGCGATACTCAAATACGTACCCGCGCCTACGGCCCACGCGCCTTATCCGGCTCAGGACGCGAAGGACGCAGACATCACGGTGGCGCCCGATTCGTCGGGGCCGCTCTCCGCTTTTGTATTCAAGACGGTGTCCGACCCGCAGAGCGGCAAGATCAGTTTTATCAAGGTCATCTCGGGCAAGGTCACGAAAGGGATTGAAGCCTACAATTCGAACGCGGAGAAGCCCGAGAAGCTCGGCTCTATCTCGTTCATGCGCGGCAAGGCTCCGGCCGAAGCGCCCGAGGTCGCGACGGGCGATATTTTCGCCGCCGCCAAGCTGCAATTCACGCATACGGGGGATACCCTGTGCGACAAGTCAAATATCGTAAAGTTCCCGCCCGTTGACTTTCCTGAGCCGACGCTCATCACGGCCATCGTACCGAAGGCCAAGGGTGAGGAGGAGAAGATCGGCAACGGTCTGAACCGGCTCGGCGAAGAGGACCCGTCTTTCGCGGTCGAACACAACGCGGAGACCGCCCAGATATTGCTCAAAGGGCAGGGCGAGATACAGATCAGCATCATCACTACGAAGCTAAGGGACCGCTTCAAGGTCGAGGTTGATCTCGTCGATCCCAAAGTACCCTATCGCGAGACGATCAGAGGCACGGCGGACGTGCAGGGAAAACACAAAAAACAGTCGGGCGGCGCCGGCCAATACGGCGACGTGCATATCAAATTGTCCCCCTCGCCCGAGGACTTTGAGTTCAGCGAGGAGCTGTTCGGGGGTTCGGTGCCGAAGCAGTACGTGCCAGCCGTTGAGAAGGGCCTCAAGGAGAGCATGCAGAAGGGCCCGCTTTCGGGCAGCAAGGTCGTGAACATCAAGGCCGTGCTGTACGACGGTTCGTACCACGACGTCGACTCGAATGAAATGGCGTTCAAGATCGCCGCGTCGATTGCGTTCAAGAAGGGCATGGAAGAGGCGAAGCCCATTCTCCTCGAGCCCGTGCAGCACGTCGAGATATTCGTGCCGGACGAGTACATGGGCGACGTGATGGGTGATATGAACAAGCGCCGCGGCAAGATACTCGGCATGGAGCCGCAGACCGGCGGCGGCCAGAAGCTCGTCGCCGAGGCGCCGCTCGCGGAGCTGTTCAAGTACGCGATTAACCTTCGCTCGATGACGCAGGCGAGAGGCAGCTTCACGATGCGCTTCGAACGCTACGAGGAAGTCCCGGCGAATATATCGCAGAAGGTCGTCGCGGGCTACAAGGCTTCGCAGGAAACGGATTAGGGCGAGGGCAGGAGTCCATAGGTAATTCAACAAAGGCGCGGCGGTTTACCGCCGCCTCGTTTTTCAATAACTCACAGACGCCAGATTATATGAAAATAATATCGTCACGGTAGAGTGCCACGCGGCAAAGCCGCTGCACTCCTCGATGTACGAGGTACGACGGATGTCATTCCGGGCTCCGACCCGGAATCCATTATCAGTACATGGATGCCGGATCAAGTCCGGTATGACAGAGGATTTTACATTTTATAAACAATAATAAAAAAGCTATTGACAGTGTACTATGTGAAGTAGTACACTACATACGCATGTGAAATTTGGAAGAAACCATAGCGGAGGTTCCCAAATATGTTTGAAATCGATCTCAGGAGCCGGCGCTCGATATACGAGCAGGTGGTGGACAGGATGAAGGAGCGGATACTTGTCGGCGTCATAGGGCCGGACGAAAAGCTCCCGTCCGTGCGCGACCTTTCAAAGATGCTCACGGTCAATCCCAATACGGTGCAGAAGGCGTTTCGCGAGCTTGAGCGCCAGGGCTACATCTACACGACATCCGGCGTGGGATCGTTCGCGAGCCCGCTCGAGGGGATGAGGGCGGACGACGGGCAGATAGCGGAGGCGCGCGCCGCGCTCGCGGGCAATATGCGCGAACTCTATTACCTTACGCGCGATGTCGGTGCGGTGCGCGCGATAGTCGATGAGGAGATGGGCGTGCTGCCCGTGACAGGCGGAGGAGGCTCAGGTACATGATAAGCGTAAAAGGTCTGACAAAGGATTTTGACGGGTTCCGCGCGCTCGACGGCGTCGATATGGACGTGCCGGACGGCTCGATATACGGGCTTGTCGGTACGAACGGCGCCGGCAAGACGACGATACTGAAGCTGCTTGCGGGGGTGCTGGCCCCTGACGGCGGGGACGCGGAGATCGGCGGGCTGCCGGTATTCGGAAGCGCGGCGACGCGCGGCATGCTGGCGTTCATCCCCGACGATCTCGATTATTACCGCTCGTACAATCTGAATGAGATGGAGCGCTTGCTCGGCGGGCTTTACCGCCGCTGGGATCCGGAGGTGTACGATGTGATCGTGTCGGGATTTGGCCTCGACCGCCGGAACAAGCTCTCCAAATTCTCGAAGGGTATGCGGAAGCAGGCCGTGTTCGCGGCGGCGCTCGCCACCACGCCGGACTGTCTGCTGCTCGATGAACCGATAGATGGGCTTGACCCCATAGCGAGAAAAAAGATATGGGCGTACATCGTCTCCGCGTCCGCTGACCGGGGTATGACGACCCTCGTGTCGTCCCACAACCTGCGTGAGATGGAAGGGTTTTGCGACCGGATCGGCGTCATCGACCATGGCGTCATGAAGCTCGAACGCGAGCTCGACGACCTGACGTCGGATCTGAACAAAGTCCAAGCGTCATTCGGCCCGAACATCGGAGACTCCATGGGAATGTATGACGATCTGAACGTGAGGGCGGAGGTGAGGCATTTCAGCTCCGTCGGCTCGGTGGACTACCTCATAGTGAAGGGCGGCAGGGATGAGCTCATGAGATGGCGCGACGAGAAGCGCCCGCTGATCTTCGACATCACGCCTATGACGATAGAAGAAGTCTTTATATACGAACTCGGAGGTGAGAGCGATGCTGTCAAATCTATCATCGGCTGACGCGGTTTCCGGCGTGGGCAAAGTGAAGGCGGCCGCTGCGGGCGGCTTCGTGTCGCGGGCGATCATGATCGAAAATTTCAGGAGGTTCTGGCCCATCGGATTGCTCGCGTTCATCGTATATTTCGTGTCAGGCCCGTTGCCTATGTTGCTGAGGGCGCTTGCGATAGATTCCAACGCAGCGGCTGCTGCATCCGGGGATATCAACGTGCATATGGGCCTTAGCGTAGGTATGGACGCGTTCTCCGGCATCATATTTGCCATCGTTGCCGCCATCGCCGTGTTCAGATACACCCATTCGCCGTCGTCGCTCGCAGTGGTTCACGCTTTCCCCGTAGGGCGCGCCGTGCTGTTCCGCAGCAATCTGCTGTCGGGATTCATGTTGTTCATCGTACCGTACGTCATCAGCGCTTTGCTGTCAGTACCCATCATGAGTTACTGCGCACATTACATGGCGGATCATTATTCCGCTTATATCGATGTTTCGGCATGGCCGTTGGTGATAGGCGCAAATATCGTGATAATGCTCTATACCTATGTGGTCACCGTACTCGCGGGTATGGTTTCCGGCAACACACCCGTGCATCTCATGACGGCAGCCATCTTCAACTTCGCGTGGATATTCATATGCCTCTTCGGGACGATGGTGGCGGAGAGGTTCCTCGTCGGATTGTCGTTACTGAACAATGTCGAAAGCGTGATCAAATACCTGCATCCATTCATGTATTACTTAGTTGACATGGACTCGGCCGCCGCCTCCGTAGTGGGGCAGGTGGCGATGATGTTCGTCTATATCGCGGTTTCGGCTCTCATCGTGGCGATCGCGTGGCGGCTATACCGCTCGTTCAAGGCGGAGCGCGCGGGGGACTCGATCACCTATCGCGCCGTAGAGTATATCTTCGTCTGCGTAGTGGCGATAGCGGGCCTGTTCCTTGGCGGCGAGCTGCTCGGCGATTCGGGGATCTATGATGTAGTATCTTTGCGCGCGGGCTACGGCAGTATGGACTACGTGGATACGAACTATATCATCGGCGCGTTCATCGGGGCCGGCGTCGCGTTCGTTATAGCGACCATGATACTCAGAAAAAGCGCGCGCGTATTCGATATACGGCTACTGCGCCGGTTCGGCGCGTTCGCCGTGGCTACCGCCGTGTTCTTCGTGTGCGTCATGACGAACATCACGGGATTCGAAACGCGCGTGCCCGCAGCGTCCGGCATCTCCGCCGGCGCGTTTTCCTCCTACGGGGATTTGAATGCCATGCCGCCGTACAAACGCGGAACGGGCCTGTTCCATACCGTGTTCATTCCCATAAAGGGAGAGGATGGCCTTCGGGCCCTCGAGGAATTCCATCACCGTATCCTTGATGAAAGGGCGTATGTGAGGGACGCGGGCGGCGTGGTTTACGATTACGACGGGTCGTACCTCAGCATAGGCGATGTCTATATCACCTACGCGCTGAAAGGGGGGATGAGCGAATCCCGGAAGTACACGCTCTCGAGCGATTTCATATCCGGGTCCGACGCGTTTGCCCGCCTTATCGCCAGCGATTCGGTAAAGGAGTATATGTCCATCGGTAATATGCTCGGCTATGACGCTTTGGATACGCCGGAATTATATTATTTGTGGCCGGACGGTAACTCTCAAGTGGTAAGCTTGGACACGGAGGTAAGGGAAATGCTGACGGGGGACGCGCTGAAGGAGTTCGCCGCCTGTCTCGATGAGGACTACCGGGCGATGGGCGCGGAGGACATGCTGCATCCGGGCGCCGAGTTGTTCACGCTGCATCTGTCGTCGAAGCGCGCGGAGGGTGTGATGTACGAGAGCGCCGACGCCGCCATGTCGGGCAAGGGCGAGCCGATCCATCAGTTCATGAAACGCTACAATTATGAAGAGACCTACTCGTTGGATTACACCGTCACGGAGAAGAGCGTTAAGGCCATAGCGTGGCTGAAAGACGCGGGCGTCTACGACAGTCTTATCCGGAGTATGGAGGAACTGAAAAACAAAGACCCGAATACCACGAATGTGGCGTCCATATATTGATCGGAATGAACTACGAGCCATAAACATCTTCGCAAACCGGCCAGGACAATCGCGATTGCCCTGGCCGGTTTGCGTTTCCACGATCACCCTGACCGGTTTGAGTTTTCACTTGACAAGGGCAGGGCCCGCCTCTATAATTGAAAGCAAACAAAAGAGAACGACAGCAAACGAAAAGAACAATAGGGTGGAGTAGCCGATACTATCGGCATCGCGGTAATCCGAAGGGTTACGGTTTATGAAGATAATTTCATACGATCTTGGTACGGGCGGGGTCAAGGCTTCGTTACACGGCGGCGATATGAAAACTATGGCGAAGTCCTTTATGGAATACGACACGTATTATCCCGCGCCGATGTTGCATGAGCAGCGTCCCGAAGACTGGTGGGACGGCGTCTGCGCTTCGACGAAAAGCCTGCTCGAGGAGACCGGCACGAGAGCGGAGGAGATCGGATGCGTCGCCCTCTCCGGCCACAGCCTCGTAGCCGTTCCGCTATCCGCGTCCGGGGCGCCCCTTATGGACAGGGTCCCCATCTGGTCTGACGGCAGGGCCGGGGATGAGGCGCGGGCGTTCTTTGGGACGGTCGATGAAAAGCAGTGGTACCTGACCACGGGAAACGGCTTCCCCTCCTATACCTACACCATTTTTAAGCTCATGCATCTCAAAAGGAACGCCCCGGATATTTTTTCAAGGATATACAAGGTGGCCGGCTCGAAGGATTACATCAACTACCGCCTTACGGGCGAGCTCGCGACAGACCGCTCTTACGCGTCGGGCAGCGGGGGCTATGATTTGAGAGAGGGCAAACTCGTAGACGAATACTGGGACGCCGCCGGGATAGACAGGGGGATATTCCCCGATATAAGGCCGTCCCACTCGGTCGTCGGGCGTGTGCTCCCGGACGCGGCGGGGGCGACCGGCCTGATGGAAGGCACGCTCGTCGCATGCGGCGGCGTCGATAACGCGTGCATGGCGCTTGGCACGGTCGGCGCGGCTGACGGCAGGGTCTATCTGTCCCTCGGCTCATCGAGCTGGATCCCGGCGAATTCGAGCGAGCCGATACTCGATTTCGTGAAGCGCCCCTACGTCTTCAGCCACATCGCCGATGGTATGTACACGTCGGCTTTTTCGATATTCTCGGGCGGCAGCAGCCTGAAGTGGGTGCGCGACAATATATGCCCGGACATCGCGGGCGACGCGGACGCCTACGCGCTCATGGATAGTATGGCCGCGAGCTCGCCGCTGGGCGCGAACGGCGTCTACTTCAATCCGAGCCTCGCCGGCGGCACATCGCAGGACAAGAGCGTGAACATCAGGGGCGCGTATGTCGGGCTGCATCTCGGCGCTACAAAGAATGACCTCGTGCGTGCGGCGCTCGAGGGCATCGCCCTCAATCTGAAGCTCTCGTATGAGTTCATGAAACAAAAAGCCCGGATCGAGGATAAGCTGCTCATCACGGGCGGAGGCTCAAGGAGCCGTTTTTGGCTGCAGATGTTCGCGGATGTGCTGGGCGTGGATGTCGTCAAGACGAATATAGACCAGGACGCGGCGTCGACCGGGGCGGCCGCGATCGCCGCGAGGGCGTCGGGGCTATGGGGCGACTACTCCGGGGTGGACGCGCTCCACGAGGCCGAGTTCGTGTGCTCGCCCGATCCCGTGAGGTCGAAGGGGTACGAGAAGATTTCAGAGAAGTTTTGTATCGTAATGGATGCGCTCGCCGATGTGGGCGACGCGTTGTTGGCTTGAGTGTGGTGCCGGGGGCGTGAGTTATCGCGTCTACTGGATATGGAGGAGAGAATGGGATACAGGGAGACTCTTTTAGAGCCGGTCAAGATCGGCGCGCGCACGGCCCAAAACCGGTTCTTCATCCAGCCTATGGAGACGAACGACGAGGACGAAACGGGCGATCCGTCGGAGCGCACGACCCAGCGGTACGAGGAGCTCGCTCGCGGGGAGGCCGGAGTCGTCTGCCTCGAGGCGATTTCCGTCACGCGCGAAAGCCGGGCAAGGGACAACCAACTGACGATAATGGAGCCAAACCGCGAGCCGCTCCGGCAATTTGTGAAGCGCGTGAAGAGCGCAAACCCGAAGACCATTTTCATCTTCCAACTGACGCATTCCGGCGAGCTGTCGAGCGATAAGTTCTCGCGGCGCGTGACGGTCAATCCCCTCTACGGATACGGCGGCGACCTGCTGACGGAGGACGAGGTCGATAAGATAATAGACGACTTCGTGCTCGCGGCCCAGATAGCGCACGACGCGGGCGCGGACGGCATAGACATGAAGCTGTGCCACGGCTATTTCGGCTCTCAGGTCCTGCGTCCGTACAACAGCCGCACGTGGAAGTACGGCGGCGCGTGGGAGAACAGGAGGCAGTTCGCGTTCGACCTGTATGAGCGCATAGCGAAGGCCGTAGGCGACAAGGACTTCCTCATCGGTTCCAAGATTTCCGCGTGGGAAGGGTTCCCCGGCGGATTCGGGACGGACGGCCCGGCATCCCCCGTGATGGATCTGACGGAGCCGCTCGACCTACTCAGGGGCCTCGAGGAACGCGGGGCGCAGTTCTTCATCCAGTCGGCCGGCAGCCCCGGCATCACTATCAGCCTTACACAGGTCGACAAGCACATCCCTTATTACGCCTATATCAATCAGTATTGGGCCAAGGAATTCAAGAGGGCGGTCCGTCCGGAAACGGTCATAATCGGCTCGAACTTTTCGGTATTCCGCGACGGGAACAACGGGCTCTGCGCTGTGGAGGCCAAGGATTCGGGCTTGCTGCCTTATGGCGCCAAATGCGTGGAGAGCGGCGTGCTCGATATGATAGCGCTCGGCAGGCAGAGCTTCGCAGACCCGCTGCTGCCAAAGAAGCTCAGGGATGGCCGGGAGGGCGATATAAAGTGGTGCACCGTCTGTGACAATTGCCTCGAGCTGCTCATCAGGCAGACGCCCGTGGGGTGCAGCACGTATAACAAGCGTTTCACCGACCTACTCGTCGAGCAGCGCAAGCTGCACGGCAAGCTGCAGCAGGCCCATACGTAAGGGGACGCCATTGATACTTGCGAGGAGCGGAGCAACGCGCTGTGAAGCAAATCTCGTGGCCAGTCAGGAATGAGCGCGTAGACAGCATATTATAAGGAGGAAATCAGTTATGAAAGTAGGATTCTGCACGGTCAATTATTCCGATTGGAAACTCGACGATGTGATAAAGCTCGCGGCTGGGAAAGGCTATGAGGCCGTTGAGATACCTTCCTACACGGACAACGGCCAGACCGATCCGGATGAACTCATCAAAGACGGCGGCGCGGGCGCGAAAAAACTCAAGGAGGGCATCGAGGGGCAAGGCCTGTCCATCAGCGCCATATCAAACCATCTCGATACGATGGCCATATTGTGCGAAGGCGATGATATCAACCATATATACGACGGCACCCCCGAGGAACAGCACGCGTTCGGAGCGGCGAGCCTCATCCGCAGCCTACAGATCGCGAGCGCCATGGAGGTCCCTGTGGTCATAGCTTTTACGGGGCTGAAGAGCCTGAGCCATATGAACGCGTTCCCGTATGGGAGAGGATGGGAGGACGAAGAGAAGGTTTTCGTGGAGAGGTTCTCGCCCCTGCTCGACAAGTGCAAGGAGTACGGGGTCAAGCTCGCGATAGAGGCGCATCCGAACAATATCATCTACGATCTGCACACGGCCAGGAAGGCCGTCAATCTCGTGGACGGGCATCCGAACTTCGGCATCAATTTCGACCCGGCCAATATACTCTATACGGGCGTCAGCGTCGATGCTTTTGTCGACGAGATGAAAGACCGGATATTCTCCGTGCACGCGAAGGACTGCCAGATACTTTCACACAACATGCCTCGCGGGGGTTGGTGGATGTATCAGGGGGATTGGAACGCCATCGACCGCTCGTTCCGCTTCCGCATACCGGGCTGGGGCAGCATCGACTGGAAAAGCCTCATTACGGAGCTGTTCCTCGTAGGGTTTGACGGCGTGTTTTCATACGAGCACGAGGACGTCACCATGTCGCGCGACGACGGGACCGATAAGACCATCGATTTCCTGAAGCCGCTGATGATACATGCGCCGTACGAAGGGCGCAAGGACAAGTTATTCGCGAAATGACGTCAGGAGGGCCGCCCGCCGCGCGGGACCGGCCGGCTATAGCTACGGAGGATATGATGAAACAAACGATGAGGGCGCAGGTAGTGGTCGCGCCAAACAAGATGGAACTGAGGGAGATACCCGTGCCGCAGATAACGGGCGACGAGGTTCTCGTCAAGATCAAATACTGCGGCATCTGTGGCTCTGATTACAGCATATATACCGGTAAGTATGTGCCGGAGAGGCTTCCTCTCGTAATAGGGCATGAGATGTTTGGAGTAATAGAGGCGCTGGGCGCGAACGCGAGAGGGCTCTCGGTGGGCGACCGCGTCGCGATAGACATCACGCTGCCGTGCGGTACGTGCTACTTTTGCCGCAAGGGGGACGGGCTGCTCTGCGAGAGCTTCGAGCAGATAGGCATCCACACGAAGGATATGCCGGGCGGCTTCGCCGAGTATGTCAAGGCCCCGTGGGGAAATATCTACAAGGTGCCGGACGAGGTGGACGACCTGAAAGCCGCGTTTATCGAGCCTCTGACGACTACGATACAGGCGTCGAAAAAAATGGATGCGGAGATCGCGGGGAGCATCGCGATCCTCGGTACGGGCCTCGGCGTGATACACGGCGTCATGGCGAAGCTGAGAGGCCTGTGTCCTATCATCGTCATAGGCAGGAATGAGAAACGGCTTGCGCTCGCCAAGGATATGTGCGCCGATTACCTCATCAATTATGAGGAGACGCCGGATGTCGTCTCCGAGGTGTTCCGGCTGACGAACGGCGTGGGCGCGGACTATGTCGTCGAAGCGGTGGGTACGCCCGCCACATACGAGCAGGCTTTCAGGATGCTGCGCCGCGGAGGCAAGCTCGAGTCCTTCGGCATCTGTTCCGAAGGGGATATGATGCAGCTCGACCCGTTCCAGTTCGTGCTGAACGAGAAGAAGGTTTCGGGAAGCTGCGCGGGCATAGGCAATGACTGGGGCGACGCCATCAAATTGTTGCGCTACGGCCGCGTCGACCCGACGCCCATGATCTCAATGGTGGTCCCTCTCGAAGAGACGGAGCAGGCGATCCACGAACTGCACGACCCGGCTACGGCGGGTTCGTTGGTCAAAGTGCTCGTCAGCCCGGAAGCTACCGAGCGGACGGTATTTTAGGAAGGCGCTATGGATCCGAGGGAAGCCGCGAGGCTCATAGACATCAGCGCCGTCAGAACACACAATACCGCAGCCGACGTGCGGGAATGCGTACGCGTCGCTGGGGAGTACGGTTTTATCAACGTGCATTCCCTGCCGGCGTATACCTCTCTTGTCGCGGAGCTGCTTGCGGACGAGCCTGACATATATGTCGGCGCGCCCGTAGGCTTTCCCGGAGGCGGCCACCGGATAGAGACGAAGATGCGGGAGGCCGAGTTGCTCGCCTCAGACGGCGTTCAGGAGATGGACATCGTGATGAATGTGGGCAGGTTTAAGGACGGGGACCACGCCTATGTGCTCGACGAGCTGAAACAGGTGATGGCCGTCGTCCCCGGCGATATAGTGAAGAAGGTCATCATCGAGATAAACGTGCTGACCGACGACGAGATGCTTCTGGCCGCCGGGCTCGTCATAGAGAGCGGCGCGGATTTCCTGAAGACGGGTACGGGCTGGGTCCCCGGCGGCGCGAATGTGGGCCGCATAGAAAAGATAAAAGGGGTTACGAAGGGATACGTCAAAGTCAAGGCTGCGGGCGGCATACGGACGAGGGGCGAGTTCGACGCGCTCCTCGCCCTCGGCGTCGAGCGCTTCGGTATAAATACGCGCTCGGCGCTCGACATCGTGCGTTCGCATAGTATAGTATAGCCTGATAACAGGGGGCGGCCGGGATAGGCCGGCGCCAGCCGCCCCGCGCAAACGGTCTTATGCCGACGAAAGAGGATCGGCTCTAAGATATAGTTGTAGTGGAAGAATGTTTGTCAAGGAGGAAGAAAGAAATGAAGAGAAGAAAAATCCTGATGATCGCGTTATGTATCGTGCTCGCGTTCTCGCTGTCCATGATGGCTACGGCCTGTGGCGGCGGGGATTCCGGAAGCGACGATCAGGCCGCGACGGAAGAGCCTGCGGCGGAGGAGCCCGCAGCGGAAGAACCCGCGGCGGAAGACACGGGCGAAGAGGCTGCGGCGAGCGGCGATGCGGAAAAACCCCTCGTAGGTATCTCTGTGCCTAACAATCCGACAGGTTGGGTGGGCGCCGTTCAGTGGACGGCGAAGAAGAAGGCGGAGGAGCTCGGCCTCAATTTCCAGCTCGTCGCGTCCAACGACCCGAACGACCAAGCCAACAAGATAGACGACCTTATCAATATGGGTTGCGACTATATCGTGCTCTTCCCTGAGAACGACGAGCTCGCCGTAGCGGCGCAGAAGATCAAGGACGCGGGAATACCGCTCATCGACTTTGACCGTACGCTCGGCGACACGACCCCCGATTACTATATAGCGGGCGACAACACCGATATGGGCGTCATCGGCGCGAATTACATCATCGAGAAGCTCGAGGGCAACGGCGGCAAGGTCGCTATCATGAATATCCCGAACTACGGTGAGATATTCACGGAGCGCGTCAACGGCGCGAAGTCGGTCTTTGATAAGGAAGACAACATCGAGATCATCGGCGAGTGGGCCTCCGACAACGGCGCCCCCGAGACGGTGCTCCCGGTCATGAAGGACGTCCTGACGGCCAATCCCGAGATAGACGCTATCTACAGCACTGACGACGAGATGTCCATGGGTATCCTGCAGGCGATCAAGGAAGCCGGGCGCACCGACATCAAGGTCATCACGGGCGGCGGCGGATGGAAGGATTATTTCAATGTCATGAATGACTATCCGGACATCTGGGTCTCTTCGCAGACCTACGCGCCCTACATGATGAACAACTGCCTCGAGGTCGTACAGCAGCTCATCAACGGCGAGACCGTTCCCGAAAAGACGATCATCCCGCCGGTCAACGTCGATAGGACGAACTATGAGCAGTACCTGACCGACAACGGCATCACGGAGGATGCGCCTTACTAAGGCCAAGGCAGGCCTTCATGCGGCTTTAGGGCCGTAATGGAAACAGGCCTTGTTTGACGGAAGGAAACGCGGGCCGCCGCTCCGGCGGCCCGCGCGGCGGGGACTGTGGCAAAGAACGGAGAATACGCATATGGAACACGCGTTGGTGATGCGTAATATCACGAAGACATTTGGCGGCGTACCGGTATTGATCGATGTCGACTTCACGGTGGGCAAAGGCGAAATACACGCGCTTATAGGGGAAAACGGCGCGGGCAAATCCACGCTGATGAACATTCTCGGCGGCGTCATCCCTAAGGACAAGGGGGATATAGAGCTGTTTGGCGAGATCGAGGAGTTCCACACCCCGGCCGAAGCCCTGGCGAAGGGCATCGCTTTCGTCCATCAGGAGCTCAATGTCGTCAACGACCTCACCGTCTACGAAAACCTTTTCCTCGGCCATGAGATACGGGGGAGGTTCGGCAAGCTCAACAAGGCGGAGATGATTCGCAAGACGGAGGAAGTCTTCGGCCGGATAGACGTAAAGATCGATCCCACGGCGGTGGTGCGCGACCTTCAGGCCACGTACAAGCAGATCATTGAAATAGCCAAGTCGGTGCTTTTCAACGCCAAACTCATCATAATGGACGAACCCACCACGTCGCTGACGCAGCACGAGGTGGAGAACGTCTTCAGGGTCATGAAAAACCTCACAGAGCAGGAATCGGCGACGATCATCTTCATTTCGCACAAGCTCAAAGAGGTCGTGGAGTTTTGCGATACCTTTACCGTCCTGCGCAACGGGGAAGTCATAGGCACGCAGACGACGAGGGGAGAGGGCGGCGATGTCGTCGATCAAGCCGATATAGCGCGCATGATGGTCGGCCGCGATGTCATCAATGTGGAAGTATACAAGGAAAGGAACGAAGGGGACGTCCTGCTCAGCGTCAAGGATATACGGGTGGACGGCCACGTCAATGGGATCAGCTTCGATCTTCACCGCGGGGAGATACTCGGCATCACCGGGCTGCTCGGGGATGGCAAGGAGGAGCTGGCGAGGACTATCTTCGGCGACATCAGAAGATCCGCCGGCACGATGGAGCTCGGCGGGAAGCCCATTGATCCCCGGCAGCCGGCTGCGGCGCGAGGGCTCGGCATCGGCATGCTCCCATCCAACAGAAAAGAAAACGCGATCATAAAAGACCTTACGGTCGCCGGCAACATGACCATAGTCACCCTGCCCGATTACCGCAGGGGGTTTACGCTTGTTAAGAGCAGGGAATATGATGCGGCTGAGAGGTACAAAGAGCGCCTGAATATAAAGGTGCAGGATCTGCACCATCTCATAGGCAGCCTGTCCGGCGGCAACCAGCAGAAGGTCGTCCTCGCCAAATGGCTCATAGCCAAGCCCGACGTCATGCTTCTGTGCAATCCCACGCAGGGCGTGGACGTCGGCGCAAAGAATGAGATTTATAATATTATAATGGAGCTCGCCGAGCTTGGGATGGGCATAATAGTCACGACCGGCGAGGCCGCGGAGGCGGCGCGCATCTGTGACAGGCTGCTCGTGATGTACCACGGCGACTTGCAGGGAGAGCTCAACAGACAGGACTTCTCGGAGGAGTCTATCATGATCCTGTCGACCGGCGGGCATCTTCATTGATATTGATATGAGAAAGGGTTAGAACATGGGGACTACAGTAAGCGCCGTCCGGACAAGCAATAAGAGGGGCGCGTTCAATAGGTTTGCTCGCGAATACATGATAGTGCTCATCACTATAGGCGTATTCATCAGCGCGACCATCGCCTGTACCATCAAGTTTGGCGATCCGTCTACCTTCCTGAATATGCAGAACATGGTCAACATCCTGCGCGCGAGCTCCGTCATGGGCATCATAGCGCTCGGCATGGCTTTCGTCATCATATCGGGAAACATCGACCTTTCGGTCGGCGCGCAGATGGTGTTCGTGGGCATAGCCTCGTTCAATGTGATAAACGGGCTTGAACCCCACATAGGCCCGTACGGCGCTATCGTCGTGGGTATCATCGCCGCCATGGCGATGTCCGTCGCCCTTTCGATGATGTGCGGTTTCATCGTCACAAAAGGGGTGGTGCCGTCATTTATCATAACGCTCGGGCTCAGCTACATTTACAGGAGCCTGTCCATATTCGTGCTTCAATCAGGCGGCATCAACATAAGCACGAAGGTGTTCCAGAATATATCGAACACAAATCTCGGCATCGTGCCTATGCCGGTCGTCTACTTTTTCATCGTGTTCGCGGTCTACCTGTACATATCGAGGTATACGGTCATGGGTAGGCGGATATTCGCCGTCGGTTCGAACTCACAGGCGACGAGGCTGTCCGGCATCAACACGGACTGGATAAAGATACAGGCTTTCGCTCTGCTCGGCCTCACCGTCGCGATAGCGGCCATCGTCGAGGGTTCGCGCATGAATTCGATGAACTCATCCTCGTCCGGCCTCGGCTATGACCTGAATACCATAGCGATGGCCGTCGTCGGAGGCATAGCGATGGAGGGCGGCAAGGGCAACTTCGTGAACGTGCTTTTCGGCATCATCATCCTCGGCATGATAAACAATGTGCTCACGATCATGGGCATGGACGTCTACCTCGTAAACGCCGTGAAGGGCGGCATCATCATAGCCGCCGTCCTGCTGCTCAGAAGCAGGGGCAAGCTGAATTAGCGGATGATTTTCCTTGACATTGGCAAGAGGAATCCCTATAATGAAAACAAACAAAAGTAAATGATAGCAAACGAAAGGGAATAACGTGGTATGATGGCCGATAGTATCGGTATTGCAGTCGTCGGGGCCGGCCGGGCAGGTATGATCCACGCGACGAATTTTCGCAGGAATGTGCCGGGCGCGAGGCTTGTGGCGATGATAGATCCCGTACGTGAAGCCCGTGAGGCCGCGGCAAAGGCCCTTGAGATAGATAAGGTGTATCCGGGCCACCGGGAGGCGTGTGGCGATAAGGATATAGATGCTATCGTCGTCGTCGCGCCGACGGCCGCGCACAGGGGCATCGTGTGCGATGCGGCGGCGGCGGGGAAGCACGTCCTGTGTGAGAAGCCTATGGCTATGGATGAGGCGGAGTGTTTGGAGATGATAGACGCTACGGGGAAAGCGGGCGTCAGGCTCCAGATCGGATTCATGCGCAGATTTGACGCCGGCTTCATGAAGGCGAAGGACGCTGTCGATTCCGGCGCCATAGGGGAGGTGGTCATGGTGCGTTCAAATACGCGCGGGCCGTCCGTGCCCCGCCCGTGGATGTACGATCTCAGCAAATCCAACGGCCCTTTGGCCGAGGTAAACAGCCATGACATAGACACGCTGCGATGGTTCACGGGCAGTGAGTTCAGTACGGTCTACGCGGTGGGCGGCAACTTCCGCAGCCCGGACGCCGTAGCGGAGTGGCCTGATTTTTACGACAATGTCATAGTGTCGGCGACGTTTGCGAACGGCATGCAGGGCATGATAGACGGCGCTCAGGGCGTGGGGTACGCCTACGACGCCCGCTGCGAAGTCCTCGGGGCCAAAGGCTGTATCTTCATCGGAAGGCTACAGCATGAATCATTCGTCGTCTGCACGGCGGACTCGAATGAAGGCGCGTATCCACTCGTAGGGAGTTGGCGGCAACTCTTTGAACCGGCCTATCTCGCGGAAGATAAAGGGTTTATCAGCTGCATACTGAGCGGCGAGGAGCCGCAGGCCAACGGCAAGGACGGTCTCGAAGCCGTCCGCGTAGTGAACGCTGGCAACAAGTCGATCGTAGAAAAGCGTATCGTGGAGCTATAAATGGCGCCACGCGGCGCGCGCGTCCCGGTGCGGCAACAACAAAAAGGGAACGTAGGGGGCGATGGCAATCGCCCCGGCGAGGCAACAACAAAAAGGGAAATCAAATGATATGAAAGCGGCAAGGCTATACGGCAAGAATGACCTGCGCGTCGACGACGTCCCGACGCCAGGGATAGCGGACGACGAGATGTTGGTCCGCGTAAGGGCGGCGACCGTCTGCGGCACCGACCTGCGCATGTACGCCAACGGCGCCGCGGGTATAGACGAGGGGCGCCCGCTCACGCTTTGCCACGAATTCGCGGGGACCATCGAAAAACTCGGAAAGAAGGTGAAGGGCTACGAGCTGGGGCAGCGCGTCAGCGTCGCTCCGAACATCGGATGCGGGATATGCGATGTCTGCGTCTCGGGCGACAGCCACCACTGTGGCGGGCTCGTGGCCATCGGCGTGCATATAGACGGGGCTTTTGCCGAGTTCGTGCGCATCCCCGCCCTCGCCATAGCCCACGGCAACGTGACGCCGATCGCGGACAAGGTGAGTTTCAGGGCGGCGGCGGCCAACGAGGCCTTTGCTTGCGTGTACAATTCGTTCGAGCGCTACGGCGTGAATCCCGGGGATGCCGTGCTCATCATCGGGGCCGGGGCTATCGGCATGATGCACGCCAAACTGGCGCTCATGGCGGGCGCGCCCACGGTCATACTCAACGATCTCTCGGAAGAGAGGCTCGCGCAGTGCAAGGCGATAGAGCCGCGCGTCATCACGGTATCCACGGATTTAAAGGACGCCGTCTCCCGGGAGACGAACGGCGGGGGCGCGAATGTCGTCATAACGGCCTGCAGCGTCCCGGCGGTGCAGGAGCAGGCGTTCGGCTACGCGGCGCTCAACGGCAGGGTCAACTTTTTCGGGGGGCTGCCATCCGGCAAGGATGCGAGGCTCGACACGAACCAGATACATTACAAGCAGCTGCAGGTATCGGGCACGACGAGATCGAGCCTCTGCCATTACCGCAAGACATTGGATCTCATATCCAAGGGCCTTGTCGATATAGACCCCTTGGTGACCGACTCATACCGTATAGAGGACATACATAGGGCATTTGAAAACGCCGCGGCCCAGAAAGGCGTCAAACATGCGATAGAGTTTGACTGAAAGCTCGCCTGTGAGACGAAACTGAAATGAATCATCTGATTGGAATAGATATAGGGACGCAGTCCACGAAGGCCGGGCTCATGACGGAGGATGGCAGGCTTGTCAGCGAATATGCCGCCGAAAGCCGTCTTATCTATCCGGAGGAGGGCGCGGTCATTCAGGACCCCGACGAGATGCTCAGCTCCGCCATCAGCGCGGTGAGGGCGGTCATGGACGAGTCGGGGATAGCCCCGTCGGATGTGGCCGGCCTGTGCATCGACGGGCAGATGGCCGGGGTCATGGGCGTAGGTAGGGACGGGGCGGCGGCCATCCCCTACGATAGCTGGCTCGATACGAGATGCGGCGCGTCGAGGCGGGCGTTCATAGACTATGGCGAGGAGCGCGTTATCGCGATAACAGGCGGCCCCGTCAGCTACACGGCCGGCCCAAAGATAATGTGGTGGAAGGAAAACCATCCCGAAGCGTTCGACAGGGTGTATAAATTCGTTCAGCCCGCGGCGTATTGCACGATGAGGCTGTGCGGCCTCGATGGCGACGAAGCGTTCTACGACCATACGTATCTGCATTTTTCGGGCTTCGCCGACACGGCGCGGAAGGTCTGGTCCGACGAGCTGATGGAGTCTCTCGGCGTGGGCAAGGACAAGTTCCCGCGCATACTCAGGCCGTATGATAAGGTCGGGGGGCTTACGGCCGATATGGCGTCGCTGTGCGGGCTCTTGCCCGGTACGCCCCTCGTGGCCGGCTGCGGGGATACGGCGGCCGCGAGCTTTGGGGCCGGCGTGACGGAGCCGGGCATCATATTCGACGTGGCGGGCACCGCGTCCGTACTCGCGTGCGCCGTGCCCACATTTGCGCCCGATAAGGAGCATAAGACGATACTCTTCGCGCCGTCGGTCATGGACGGCCTGTATACGCCGATGGCGTATATAGGCGGAGGCGGCATGTGCCTCAGGTGGTACCGTGACGACATCCTGCGGGGGGCCGCGTCGTACGGGGAGCTCGACGAAGGCGCCGCATCAGTGCCCGCGGGCTGCGAAGGCCTGCTTTTCGTGCCGCAGTTCTCCGGAAGGGTCTGCCCCAACGACACGCTCGTACGCGGCGCCTACATAGGGCTCGGCTGGGTACACGGCAGGGAGCATCTGTACCGCGCGATAATGGAGGGCATAGCGTACGAGTATGCGATATATTACGATATAATAAAAGGGCTGGCGCCAGATCAGCGCTATGACCGCGTGTTGAGCGTGGGAGGGGGTTCAGGCAGCGCGGTATTCGCGCAGATAAAGTCCGATATGCTCGGGGTGCCCGTGAGCGCGTGCAAGGAGGCGGATACGGCCCTGCTCGCCTGTTGCAGCATAGCGGGATACGGGGTGGGGCTCTATGGCGATATCACGCGGCTTGTCGCGCATGCATCGGACTATAGCAAATCCGCCTCGCCGCACGGGCCGGCGCATGAAGTCTATGAGGCGCAAAAGGAAGTTTTCGCGGGGCTGTATGGCGCGCTGCATGACACGTATGAAAGGTTGTTGCGACCCAAATGAAATATGACAGACAAAACGACGCCGTGCCTGAGCCGGCCGCCGGCCAACTCTTCGCTGAGGAGAGGAAGGGCCTGATCATCAAGAAGCTCAAGGAAGACGCGAAGGTGCTCGTACAGGATCTGAGCGAGCAGTTCGACGTGTCGCAGGCGACGATACGCACGGATCTCAGGGAACTCGAGAAGGGCGGGCTGCTCGTCCGTACGCACGGAGGGGCCATACTCACGGGCAAGATGGGGCTTGAGCTCACCTCTGAGCAGAAGGAGGTGTCCCAGAGGGATGAGAAAAAGCGCATCGCGGCCAACGCGCTCAGCCAGGTGGACGACGGCGACACCATAGCGATAGATACGGGCACGACGACATTTGAATTCGCCGATACCCTGTCCGCGAGGAGAGGCCTGACGATAGTGACGAACGACATAGGGATAGCGGCCAATTTGGAGAAAAAGACAAACCACCACATCATACTCATAGGCGGGGAGCTGCGCAAGGGCTTTCATTGCACGATAGGCGCGAAGGCGCTCGAGGCGCTGAAGGATATCAACGTCGATAAGACCTTCCTTGCGGCCAATGCGTTCACACTCGACAGGGGCTTCTCGACGCCGAATATAGAGCATGCGGAGATCAAGAAAAGGCTGAGGGAAATATCGCTGAAGACCTTCCTGCTGATGGACAGCGGCAAGATAGGGAAGATAGCGTTCTATACCTTTGCCGAAGCGGGGGACATCGACGTGCTCATCACGGACTCCGGGATAGGCGGCAAGATGGCCGAGTGCATATGCGGGGCGGCGGAGGGCCTTGAGCTCGTGATAGTGTAGGGGACGGCGCGTGGGGGCGAACGCCCGTATGGCGCGATGAGAGGAAAAGCGGACGGATGAAGGTACTTATCACACCAAGATCATATGGGAAACACAGCGATGCGCCCCTGCGGCTGCTCGCGGACAGGGGCGTCGAGGCCGTGCGCAATGAGACGGGCGGCATCATGCCTGAGCCGGAGCTAAAGGCCGCCATCAGCGGCGCGGACGGCGTCATCGTCGGCGTCGACCCCTTGACAGCGGACGTCATGTCGCACGCGCCGGGGCTGAAGGCCGTGGCCAAGTATGGCGTTGGTACGGACAATATCGATATGGGCTACTGCGCGGAGCACGGCGTCAAGGTATCAAAGACGCCCGGCGCCAACTCGGACGCGGTGGCCGATTACACATTCGCACTCATGCTCGCGTTGGCGAGGCGTGTTGTGGCCATCGACAGAGGCTGCAGGAGGCGCGACTGGACGAAGATAACGGCGTCAGACGTCGCGGGCAGGACGCTCGGCCTCATCGGGCTCGGGGCTGTCGGAAAAGGGGTCGCGCGCAGGGCCGGAGGCTTTGGCATGGACATCCTCGCCTCCGATGTCTATTGGGACGAGGATTTCGCGTCCGGCTGCGGCGTGAAGCGCGCGGACGTGGACGGGATAATGGAGGCCTCTGATTTCATAAGCCTGCACGCGCCGCTTACCGCCGAAACGAAACATATCGTCGACGGCAGGCGCATAGCGCTGATGAAGAGGGGCGCGTTCATAGTCAATACGGCCAGGGGCGGGCTCATCGACGAGGACGCCTTGCTCGCGGCCCTCACGGCCGGACGCATCGGCGGCGCGGGGATGGACGTATTCACAGAGGAGCCGCCGGGCGACGAGAGATGGTACGGCTTAGGCAACGTCATCCTCGGCTCGCACTGCGCCGCCTCGACCGTGGGCGCGGCCGAAAACATGGGCATGATGGCCACGCGGAACCTCATAGCGGACCTCGGCATATGAACGGCGTGGGACTATGGGCCGCCGACGCGGCAGTACGGAGGAAAAATGTTTGATTTTACACCAGCAAAAAAGCCGACGCTCTACTTTATCGGAGTCACGACGACGAAGTCGTCTATTATGGATGTGTTCCCAAAGTGGGCGGAAGCCCTCGGGCTCGGCGATGTGGGGATAAAGGGCATCGACCTGCCCTTGCACGCCCCCGCGGAGGACTACCGCAAGGTCACGCGGTTTCTCAAGGACGACGCCCTGTCGGAGGGCGCCCTCGTCACCACGCACAAGCTGGATCTGTACAAAGCGTGCGAGGATATGTTCGATTATGTGGATCCGTTTGCTGAAAGGCTCGAGGAAGTATCGAGCCTCTCCAAGAAGGGCGGAAAATTCTGCGCCCACGCGAAAGACCCCATATCGAGCGGGCTCGCCCTCGAGAGTTTCGTGCCCGCCGGGTTCTGGGCGGATCACGGCGGGGAAGTATTGCTTATGGGCGCGGGGGGTAGTTCCCTCGCGATGACCATATACCTCAGTCAGGAAAAGTGGGGGAACAACGTGCCGAAAGCGATAAGCATCGCGAACAGGAGCGAGCCGAGACTCGAGTCCGCAAGGCGGACATTGTCAGGGGCGAATTCCAAGGTCGGGATGCGCTACGTACACAGCCCTGCGCCCGCTGACAACGACAAGTTGGTATCATCTCTTCCTCCTTATTCCCTTGTCGTCAACGCTACGGGCCTGGGCAAAGACGCGCCGGGCTCCCCCACTACTGACGCCGTGGACTACCCCGAACATTCCTTGGTATGGGAGATAAATTACCGGGGGGATCTGCTCTTCAAAGAACAGGCGGAGCGGCAGGCCGCCGCAAAAGATCTGCACGTAGAGGACGGATGGAACTATTTCATCCACGGATGGACGCAGGTCATAGCGGAGGTATTCCATAAAGAGATAAAGGGCGCTCTGCTCGAGGAACTGAGCAGGCTTGCGAGATAAAGACAGATATATCTAAGTGCCGCGATCAAGGAGGCGATAATGGCGAACGATTTTGATTGGACGAGGAGTTTTACGATGGACTTCTCTTTGGTGAACGGGTTGTCCGCGAAAGCGGAGAGCTCCAAACGCTATCTGTCGAATGTCAAGGATATGTTTTTCGACGAAGAGGCGGCGGCCGGGATACTCGAAGGGGGCGATCCCCTCGTCTACGAGTTTTATGAGCTCGGCGCGCCGGCGACGCCGGGGGATATAGCGTTCGGCTCTTCCATCACGTATCCCGGCAAGGTCGGCAGGGAATTTTACATGACAAAAGGGCATTTTCACACCGTCCTCGAAACGGCGGAGGTGTATTACTGCCTGTCGGGGGAGGGCGGCATGATATTCGAAAATCCCGAGGGCGACGTGACGTACGAGGAGTTCAAGCCGGGCATCGCCGTGTACGTGCCGCAGCGTTACGCGCATAGGAGCGTGAACACCGGCGGGGCGCCGCTCGTGACTTTTTTCGCGTTTCGCGGCGACGCGGGCCACGACTACGGTACGATCGAGACGAAGGGATACCGTAGGCTCGTGGTCGAAAAAGACGGCGGCGGGTATGGGCTCGTCGATAATCCCAAGTGGAAAAGCGGGTGATTGCGATGAAAAACGATGAAAGGCTCCGGCGTACGGGGCTCGTGCCCGTCGTGGTGATAGACGACGCGGCGGACGCGGTCGCCACGGCAAAGGCGCTGTCGGGCGGCGGCGTGGATATCATGGAGATAACGCTCAGGACGGAAGCCGGGCTTGACGCGATAGCGAATGTGTCGGGCAGCGTGGCGGATGTGCTTGTCGGCGCGGGTACGGTCTTGTCGCTCGACAAGGCGAAAGAGGCCGTGAAGAGGGGCGCGGGCTTCGTGGTGTCGCCGGGCTTTGACGCGGACATCGTGAACTGGTGCGTGGACAACGGCATCTCCGTGTACCCGGGCTGCGTGACCCCGACGGAGATAACGATGGCGCTGAAATGCGGGATAGATATACTGAAATTCTTCCCGTCGAATGTCTACGGCGGCGTCAAAGCCATGAAAGCATTGGCGGGGCCTTTCCCCCAAGTAATGTTCATACCGACCGGCGGCGTTGACAGGGGCAATCTCGCTGAATTTGCGATACCGCAGGTGGCGGCTGTGGGCGGCGGCTGGCTGTGCCCGCGCGGAGACATCGCGGAGCGGAATTTCGCGCATATCACGGAAGTGTGCGCGGAGTCGGTTCGCATCCTCGCAGGGGCGAGGGGATGAGCGGGGGCGGGGTAATAACCGTAAGGGGGGAAGTGCGCGCGAGCGGGCTCGGGCCGTGCCAACCGCACGAGCATCTGTGTATCGAGCCGGGGCCGGCCTCGCGCGTGCATCCGGCCCTGTGCATAGACGAGCCCGAAAAAACAGCGGTCGATGTGCGTGCGTACAAAGCCGCCGGCGGGTCGGCCTTGGTCGACGCGCAGCCCGTATTCACGGGCAGGAACGCGGAGACGCTGCTGCGTCTGTCCGGGGAATGCGGCGTGCATATCGTCGCGTCGACGGGCTTCCACAAGCTGATGTACTACGGCAAAGATAATCCGTTTCTGGCATTGAGCGAAGACGTAGTGGCGGGGCTATTCACGAGCGAGATCGAGACCGGCATGTACGGCGCGCCGTTCTATCCATCCGGCGAGCCGCTGCGGGCGGAGGGGGACGTCCCCGCGCCGGCGGATATGGCGGGGGGAAGCGGGCGACCCTGCCTGCCGGGAAGCGCCGCGCGCGCGGGGGTGATCAAAGCGGCTCTTGAACCTGAGGCGACCGAATTGCACGCAAGGCTCTTCAGAGCGGCCGCGCGGGCCTCCCTTGCGACCGGCGCGGCGATAATGATACATGTCGATAAAGGCGCTAATCCGCTCGCTATGGCTGGCGCTCTCGCGGCGATGGGCGTGAGGGGGGACAGGCTCGCATTCTGCCACCTCGACCGCGCGGAGCCGGATATACGCGTACACAAGGAGCTCGCATCGAAAGGCGCGTATATAGAATACGACACCGTCGCGAGGCCGAAGTACCATTCGGACGAGAGGGAGGCGGACATCATCTGCGAAATGATAGGGGCGGGCTTCGCGGATCGTGTGCTGCTGTCGCTCGATGTCACGAGGGAGAGGCTGCGCGGTTACGGCGGAGGGCCCGGGCTCGACTATCTCTTGACGAATTTTATGCTTTTGCTGCGAACACGCGGCATAGGCGGCGACCAGCTCGATACGATCATCACGGGGAACCCCGCGAGATTCCTCGCCGTATCGCCCCGTGTAGAGGCCCGTATAGAGGCCGCCGTACCATGATTGAAAAGGCGCTTGACATGGTACGGCTAAGTTATATAATAAAAGCAAATGAAAGCAAACGCCAGCAAATAAAAGACCGGCCGTATTGTTCGAATAGTTTGGAGGGAGGGTGCACATCATGCCGAAAGCGAGACTGATCCCGCTTTGCTTCAAGGCTGCCAATGAACGTGAGCGTGGCGAATTCGACGCCCAAGCCGCGGTTTTGAAGGAGAGCTACGGCGATGTCGCCGAGATATTGGCGCCTGTGGAGGTCGGGGAGCCCCTACCGGAGGCGGACGCAATAGTGTTTCCGCAGCTCATAGGCGCCGCTTTCCATGATTCTGATCTGCTTGCGGCCTACGGCTTGCCCATGATCGCGCTGACGTCCCGTTTCGGCACGGTCGAGATGTGGGATTGGGAGATAGTCGCCTATCTGCGGGAGAAGGGGATGAATGTGTATTCGCCCTATAGCGTCGAGCTGGCCAAAGTCGTCATCCGCTCGATCGCTACGAAAAAAGCGATGCGCGGCGGCGCCAAATTCCTCATGTTTCAGGACAGCCCCGGAGAGGGTATGCAAGCCTATATATTCAAGCGCTTCTTTTGGTGGGAGGAAGAGTGCACCCGGCGTCTCGAGGACACATTCGGCGTCCGCCTCGTGTACCGGAGCTATAAGGAATTGAACGAAAGGGCCGCCGCCGTGCCGGACAGCCTGGCGCGCGAAGTCGGCGCTTCCTGGCATGTCCCCACCGATCCCGGGCTTGCCGAGGCCGCGTTTCTCGGCGCGGTCAAGCTCTATATCGCCGTCAAAGAGGTGATTGACGAGATTGGAGGGGTGGAAGGCGTGGGCGCCAATTGCCTGAACGAGTCGTTCAATTCCAAAACTACGCCCTGCCTCGCGTGGAACGAGCTATTCGAACGGGACGACATCATATTCGCGTGTGAAGGCGACACGCTGACCATGATAAGCACGTTCATCCTGTATCGTTCGCTGAAGCAGCCGATGATGATGACAAATCTCTACCCGTTCCTCGTCGGCATGGCCGCGCTCGCCCACGAAAAGATCGACAAATTCCCCGACATAGACGATCCCGACAACCACGCGCTCGGCGTGCATTGCGGATACTACGGCTTCGCCCCGCAGAGCTTCTGCTCGAAGTGGGTCATGCGCCCGAAAGCGCTCGAAATCGTCGATGGGAACGCCCACGTCATAGACTGCGAGTTCCCGCCCGGCCCGGTCACGCTCGCGAAGATATACCCCGATTTGAAGAGGTTTTCAGTCATCGAGGCGGAGATAGAGAGATACGTGCAGTATCCGGGATCGGATTGCCGCAACGGCGCGCTCATCCGCTGGAAGGACGGGCACAGGATCATGGAGCATCTCTGCTCGCACCACTCGCTCATCATCGCGGGCAGCCAGAAACCCGCGCTCTTGCAGATTGCAAAGACATTTGGCTTCGAGCTCGTATCGCTGTGAGCTTATATCGCTATGAACTCGTAAGGAGGAATGGAGGAGAATATGAAAGTTGGCATCGACAGTTACTGTTATCACAGATTTTTTGGGGAGGTGTATCCCGATCAGGAGGCCCCCGGCAAGAATATGGCCATCGAGGATTTTCTTGCGCGCGCGCACGAGATCGGCGCCGAAGCGGTTTCGCTTGAAACCTGTTTTCTGCCGAGCCTCGAACCCGAATACCTCAAGTCGTTGAAACCCATCCTCGACGAGTACGGTTTTGACCGCGTATTCGCGTGGGGCCACCCCGACGGGCTTGAGCGCGGCAAGAATGAAGCGGCGTTTGAGGAGGTCAAGGCGCTCATCCCCCGCGCCGTGCTCATAGGCGCGGACGTCATGCGCGTCACGGGGTCGAGCCTCATGTTCAGGCATGAGGATCATCAGGAGCAGCTCGGGCTGCTCGCGAAGCAGTTCAAGGCGTGCATGGCCATAGCCAACGACAGCGGCGTCAGGCTCGCCGTGGAGAATCATATCGACTTTACGTCGGATGAGATATTGCAGTTGATTGAAATGGTCGACGACCCGAACTTCGGCGTCAACTTTGACACGGGCAACTTCCTGCGCCTTCTCGACGACCCCGTTGCGGGCATGGAAAAACTCGCGCCGTATGTTTTTGCGACCCATTGCAAGGATCTCGATGTGGATCGGAATGTGGATCCGCGAGAGTGGTTCTTCTTTGCCGGCGTTCCTGTCGGCCGCGGGCTCGTGGACAACATGAAGCTTGCGGAGTATCTCGCCAAGGCGGGCTATCAGGGCTTCCTTGCCGTTGAGATAGACCATCCGCATACGGATTGGGTGGGCTATGAAGATGAAGCCGTAAGCATGAGCGTGAAAGAAATGAAGAGGATCAGGGACGCGGTGAGCTAAAAACCAGCGTTTTCACAGAGGCATCGCGTTTGACGCCGGTTTACCCAAAGGAGCTAAGACATGGCAAAGAACAAACTGAACATCGGCCTTATAGGCAAAGGATTTATGGGAAAGGCGCACAGCTTTGCGTGGAGCGGCGTCAATCGCTTTTTTGATACGGACTTCGAGCCCGTGCTCAAGGTGTGCGCGGGAACGGATATTGACTCGACGCGCGCGTTTGCGGATACGTGGGGATGGGAAGAAGCCACGGACGACTGGAATGCGATAGTCGAAAGGGACGACATCGATGTCGTGGATATAGTGTCGCCCACGTTCACCCACGACGCCATAGCCATCGCGGCGGCCGAATCCGGCAAGCATGTGTTCTGCGAGAAGCCCGCCGCCGTCTCCTACGCGAAGGCCAAGGCGATGGCCGAGGCCGCGAACAAGGCGGGGGTCGTGCATTACCTGAACCACAATTACCGACGCGTACCGGCGGTCATCATGGCGAAAAAGCTCATAGACGACGGCCGCATCGGGGAGATTTTTCATTGGCGCGGTACGTATCTTCAGGACTGGATCATCGACCCGGGCTTCCCGCTCACGTGGCATTTCAAGAAAGAGTCGGCGGGAGGCGGCCCCCTGTACGACCTGAACTCCCATTCCGTCGACCTCGCCCGGTATCTGGTAGGCGAAATAGACGCAGTCACCGCCGTGCAGAAAACTTTCACGTCGGAACGCCCGCTTCCCGGAGAGGGCGCCGCGGCGTTTTCGTCGGGAACCGGGGCCGCCGAGTCCAAAGGCGCCGTGACCGTGGACGACGCGAGTTTCATGATAGCCGAATTCAATAACGGCTCGCTCGGCAGCTTCAACGCCTCGCGCATGGCGACCGGACGGAAAAATTGGAACGACTTTGAGATATACGGGAGCAAGGGCTCCTTGCATTGGAATTTTGAGAGCATGAACGAGTTGGGCTTTTTTGACGCGACGAAGCCCGCCGCCGAGCAGGGCTTCACAAAGATAAGCGTCACAACGGGGGACCACCCCTACGGGAACGCGTGGTGGGCGCCCGGGCACATCATAGGCTATGAGAACACATTTTTTCACGCCGTAGCGGACTTTTTGAAAGCGGTGTCCGAAGGCGGCGGGCTCGCGCCAAACCTCGACGACGGGGCGTCATGCATCCGCGTACTCGAAGCGGCGGCCAAATCGAGCGATGAGAAACGCCGCGTGGGCATCGAGGAGATCACCGCCTGAGGGGATTGCCGGGATTGCCGCTTAGCGATTGCCGCTTAGGGATTTGACACAGCGCCCGCGCGGTGATATAGTCAAGACGCACTATCGGCCATGAAGGCCGATCAAAACCGCGCAACCACAGACACACGAACGATACCCGGTCATGAAGGCCGTTTCCGTCGGGCTGAATTTGCCTCGACAGAAGGGCTTTCATTTGCGTAGGGGCGACAGAAAATCTGACATAGTGTATTCCGCCGGGATCAGGGCGCTGCAATTCGCCGTATTCATCTTTCTGCTGTCCGTTATCGTGTTCGTCCTCGCGCGGCTTTCGCCCGGCGACCCCTTGGCTGCGTACTACGGCGAAGCCGTCGAGCATATGTCGACCGCGCAGAAGGACGCCGCCGCCGCGCGCCTCTCCCTTGACCGCCCTATCATCGAACAGTACATAGCGTGGCTCAAAGGCGCCCTGCACGGCGACTTCGGCATCTCATACCAATACAAGCAGCCCGTCACGGACGTCATAGGGAAGCTGTGGCCGAACACGCTCGCGCTCGGCGGCCTCGCCTATGTGTCCACCTTCGCGCTTTCGATACCGCTCGGCATATTCTGCGCGTCGCGCGGGGGCAGCTTCGCCGACAGGGCGCTCTGCCGCGTAGGCGCCGCGTCGAGCGTCGTCCCCGCGTTTTTCATCGCCCTGATCTTCATCCTCGTCTTCGCCGTGGGCCTGCACATCCTGCCGTCGGGCGGCGCGTACTCGCTCGGCGGCGGCGGCGCGGCCGACCGCGCGATACATCTCGTCATGCCCGTCGCCGTCATGATCATCTCTCACCTCTGGTACTACAGCTACATGATCCGCGGCAAGATCATCGAGGAGCTCCACAAAGACTACGTCCTGCTGTTGCGCGTCAAAGGGCTCTCGCGCACGCGCATCCTCTACCGCCATTGCCTGAAAAACGCCCTGCCCATGCTCGTCACGATCATGGCCGTGTCCGTCCCGCACATCATCGCCGGCACATACGTCGTCGAGCTCGTGTTCGGCTACCCCGGCCTCGGCACGCTCACGTTCGAGAGCGCGCGCCTCCACGACTACAACATGCTGTCCGTCATGACGCTGCTCACGGGCGCCGTCGTGATAGCCGCGAACATAGCCGGCCAGGAGATCAGCGAGCTGCTCGACCCGCGTATGCGCCACGACTTTGAGATGTCCGTGGATGACGAGGAGGTCGCGGTATGATTTTGGGGAATAATAAAAACGTCCGCGTTTTGGACGGAGGGGGGAGACGAAAGCGCCCGGCGAGTGGCTTAGCTCCGGAGTGCCCGGCAATAGACAGTCGCCCTCGGCGCTGCGGCGTCTCAGTCATCGTGCTGATTTCGATAGCCCTGCTCTGCGCGTCCGCCGGCCTCTGGCTGCCCGGCAATCCCGCATACATGGACTTCGACGCCATCAGCGCGCCGCCGGGCGCCGGCCATCCGTTCGGCACGGACCAGCTCGGCCGCGACCTGTTCCGCATGGTGTTTTACGGAGGCCGCGTTTCGCTCTTCATCGGAATAGTGGCGGCCGGCGTGACGGCGCTCATCGCCGTCGTGTACGGCGCGGTCAGCGGCCTCGCCGGCAAATTCGCCGACGACGTGATGATGCGCGCGACGGAGCTCCTGCTGAGCATCCCGTCGATCCTGTACGTCGTTTCCCTACAGGCGATCATCGGCAGGCCCACGGCGCTGTCCATCGCTCTCGTCATAGGCGTCACCTCGTGGATGAACATCGCGAAGATAGTCCGAAGCGAAGTCCGCCAGCTGAGGCGGAGCGAGTACGTGACGGCCGCCGCGATAAGCGGCGCGAAGCTCTCGTACCTGCTGAGAAGGCATCTCTTCCCGAACTTCCTGCCGCCGATACTATTCATGGTCATTTCAAACGTGGGCCAAGCGATCATAGCGGAGGCGACGCTCAGCTTCATAGGCATAGGCCTGCCGCAAAACGTCGTCTCGTGGGGGACGCTCATCGCCTTATCGCAGGACGCCCTGCTCACGAACAGTTGGTGGATCATACTCATACCCGTGGCGTTTTTGATCACGGTACTCGTCTGCATCGCGAACATCGGGGAGTCGTTTCGGACGGCGGGCGCGGCGCCCACAAGCTATTTGATATGACGTGTGCAGAGCAAAAATTCGGCCGGATCGGCCGATACAAATAGTGAAATCGTAACATAGCAAACAGAGAAAAGGAGGAAAGAAAACAATGGACAGACAGAAGAAACAACGGAGGATCACGCGTATTACGGCCCTACTCATGGCGGCCGTATTGGCGGCGTTCAGCCTCGGTGCGGCGGGATGTTCGGAGAGCGGGGGCGGCGGCGAAACGCCGGAACAGTCGGGGCAGCAGGGCGACGGCGGGAGCGACGCGCAGAGCGCGGACGGAAGCACGCTCATCTACGGCAGCGGCGACTACACCGCCATCAATCCCGCGCTGTTCGAGCACGGCGAGATCAACTTGCTGCTGTTCGCCGGGCTGACCGCGCACGACGCGGAGAACAAGGTCGTGCCGGGTCTCGCCGAGGACTGGACGTGGGACGAGGAGAGCCTCACGTACACGTTCAAGCTGCGCGAGGGGCTGACGTTCCACGACGGCGAGCCCCTGACGGCGGAGGACGTCGTGTTCACGATCGAGACCATACTCGACGAGGATAACGGCTCCGAAAACATCACAAACTATACGGACATCGATTCCATTACTGCGGAGGACGACCTGACGGTCAAGATCGCTCTCGCGGCGCCAAACGCCGCCATGCCCGATTACCTGACGATAGGCGTCCTGCCAAAGCATCTGCTCGACGGGAAGAACATCGTCGAGGATTCATTCAACCAACATCCCGTGGGGGCGGGCCCGTATAAGTTCACCGCGTGGGATATGGGCCAGAGCATCACGATGGAGCGCTTCGATGATTTCTATCTCGGCGCGCCGAAGATCGAGAAGGTCGTCTTCAAGATCGTAGAGGATATGGACACGCGCGCCTTGCAGCTGAAATCCGGGGAGCTGACGCTCGCGCAGGTCACGCCGAAGGACGCGGAGGAGTTCACGGGCGACGACGCCTTTGATGTCTACGACATGGACACGGCCGACTACCGCGGCGTCATGTACAACTTCAACAACCCGTTCTGGAGGGACAACCCCGGGCTGCCCGCCGCGCTCTCGTACGCCATAGACCGCGAGGCCATCGTGAGGAGCGTGTTGCTTGGCAAGGGGCAGGTGGCGTGGACGACGCTGCAAAAGGGGCCTTACGCCAACCCTGATGTCGAGCGCTACGATTACGACACGGAAAAAGCGAAGGCGGCGATCGAGGCGCTCGGCTGGCGGATGGGCGACGGCGGCTATTACGAAAAGGGCGGCAAGGAGCTGGGCTTTGAGATCAGCGTGCGCCCGTCGGATCAGGTACGCGTCGACATGGCGAACATCTGCGCGCAGAATTTTCAGGACAGAGGCGTGAACGCCGTGGTTGATATAAACGAGAAAACCGATTGGGAAAACCAGTCCGCGTTCCTCATAGGCTGGGGCAGCCCCTTCGATCCGGATGACCACACCTATAAGATATTCGGCAGCGAGGGCGGCGCCAATTACAGTTATTACTCGAACGGGGACGTCGACAGGGCGCTTACGGAAGCCCGCAGGAGCTTCAATCAGTACGAGAGGGCGCCGCGCTACGCCGAGTTCCAGACGGCGTGGGCGAATGACCCCGCGTACACGCTCATCGCCTACATCGACGCGATCTACGTAGCGAAGAAAGGGCTGGCCGGCGTCACGCAGGACACGACGCTCGGCCATCACGGCGTGGGTATTTTTTGGAATGTATATGCTTGGACTCTTTAAATGGAATAGTTTCGATTGAAATAGGAAGGACACTCTGTATTATTTTGAACGATAGTGTACTGAATGTTGAAGGGCTCTCCGTATCGTTCGGCGATACCGTGGCGGTGCGTGACGTTTCGCTCTCGCTCGGCGGGGGCGAGCTTCTTGCGCTCGTCGGCGAGTCGGGTAGCGGCAAAAGCGTGCTGTGCCGGACGCTCATGGGGCTTGCCGGCAGGGACGCGACGGTTTCGTACAGGCGCCTCGACGCGCCCGGGCGGCGCGGGATGTCCCTCGTGCTGCAAGACCCGATGTCGTCGCTCGACCCCACGATGAAGGTCGGCAAGCAGATAGAGGAGGCCGTACCGGGGCGCGTCCCTGCGAAGGAAAAACGCGAGAGGGCGCTGGAGCTTCTGAGGCGTGCGGGCATAGACGACCCGGAGCTGCGCGCGCGGCAGTACCCGCTGTTTCTTTCAGGCGGCATGCGGCAGCGTGCGGCCATCGCGATAGCCCTCGCCATGCGGCCGCGGATCATATTCGCGGACGAGCCGACGACGGCCCTCGACGCGCCGCTCAGGCTCAAGATCATGGAGCTCATGGACGAGGCGCGCAGGGCGGCGGATGTCTCCGTGCTCTTCGTGACGCACGACCTGAACCTCGTGAGGGACCACGCGGATAGAGTGCTTATAATGAAGGAAGGGCGCATAGTCGAAAGCGGTACGCCCGCCGAACTATTCGCGGCGCCGAAGGAATCCTACACGAAAGACCTGATAAGGTATGCGAACTACGGGGAGCGCTCGGATCACCACCACGGGAGGATACATTACCATCAGGGCAGGGCGCATAGCCACGAGGGCGCGGACGGGCATAGCCACGCAGGCGGGCCGCCTCCCGCCACGCCCGGCGTGGACGCGGTCTTTCCCGTGAACGTGCTTCGCGTTGGAACACAGAGGGACGGTTCTTTTGTGTCCTCCGAATCTGAGGCGGCCCGCAATCCGTCGCCGCCTCTCGTCGACGTCCGCGGGCTCGGCAAATACTACGATACGGGGCGTCGGAGGGTACGCCGCGTGTTTGACGGCCTGAGCTTCAAGATATACGAGGGCGAGACGCTCGGCGTATGCGGCCCGTCCGGCGTGGGAAAGTCGACGCTCGCGCGCTGCCTCGCCGGTATCGAGAAAGCGAGCGGCGGCGTCATAGAGGTCGCGGACAGCTTCAGACTCCCGCAGGCGGTACAGTTCATATTTCAGGATTCAGCCGGCGCCTTCGACCCTCGCGTGAGGATAGGCGACAGCATAGCCGAACCGGTCACGCTCGCCGAGGGGCGGAGGCCCGAAAGAGAGCGGGTATACGAACTCATGCGCCGCGCGGAACTCGGCCCGGAGCTCTACGACAGATACCCGAGCGAGATTTCCGGGGGGCAGAGGCAGCGCGCCGGCATAGCGCGGGCCATATCGACAAATCCCAGATTCCTCATAGCCGACGAGCCGGTTTCCTCCTTGGACGTAACGACGTGCGTGAGGATACTGCACCTGCTGAAGAGCATACAGGAGGAGCGCGGCCTGACGCTGCTCATCATTTCGCACGACCTAAGGCTGCTCATGCACATAAGCGACAGGATACTACACATGCAGCCCTGAGCGTTTGACTGCTTTCGTTAAAATTGTCGTGACCGTCGTAGCCATTTATACGCCATACAGCGACATATATTCATTTTTCAGTTGACAAATGGCGTCGTTCGGTGTATATTATACACAAAGGAGGCATATACAATGGAAGCATATACAATGGAAGCACAGAGCGATACAAGAGTGACTATTCGCGTAAATAAGGAGCTAAAGGAAAGCGCCGAGAGCCTTTTTAGCTATCTTGGCCTGAATATGTCAAACGCTATCAATATGTTCCTCAGGAAATCCGTGGATGAAAACGGCATACCTTTTTCGGTGGGCAAGGCCAATGTCGCGGGCGATGATGCGATCGAGTACGATTTTTCACCCGACACGGTGACAAAGGTATTCGCCGAAAACGCGTCGCGGGATATTTATGACAAGCTAAGAAACGGAGTACCCGTAGCGAGATATGACGCATCCAAAAAACAAGCGTATCTACTGCACCCGGACGG
>JAISAI010000016.1 GCA_031266795.1 Eubacteriales Family XIII. Incertae Sedis bacterium | reverse complement strand
CCGGCCTTGATCATATCTTCATAGACCTCGGTGGCGGCGTTGAAGCCGATGCCCTTCTTCTCCTCTTTGATCTTCGCGATGACCACACTGCCTTCGAGGCCCGCGTTCTCCGCGATCTGGCGGATAGGCTCTTCGAGCGCGCGCTTCAGGATAGTCGCGCCCGTCTTCTCATCGCCTGAGAGCGTGTCGATGTACTTCGCCACAGCAGGTATCGCGTTCGAAAGCGCGACTCCGCCGCCGGGAACCATTCCCTCCTCGACGCCGGCCTTCGTGGAATTGAGCGCATCCTCCATGCGGAGCTTTTTCTCTTTCATCTCGGTCTCGGTAGCCGCGCCGACCTTGATGACGGCCACGCCGCCGGACAGCTTGGCAAGACGCTCCTGCAGCTTCTCGCGGTCAAAATCGGACGTCGTGACTTCGATCTGGTTCTTTATCGCGGCGATGCGATTCGTTATCTCTTTCTTTGTCCCGCCGCCGCCTACTATCGTCGTGTTCTCCTTGTCCACCTTGACCGTGGACGCCGAGCCGAGCATATCGATCGTCGCTTCCTTGAGATCAAATCCGACCTCCTCGGAAATCACGGTACCGCCCGTGATGATAGCGAGATCCTCCATCATGGCCTTGCGGCGGTCGCCAAATCCCGGCGACTTGACGGCTACGCAGTCGAACGTGCCCTTGAGCTTGTTCACGATAAGGGTCGTAAGGGCCTCGCCCTCCACGTCCTCCGCGATGATGAGCAGCTTGCGCCCCTGCTGAACGATCTTCTCAAGGATGGGGAGGATGTCCTGGATATTTGACAGCTTCTTGTCCGTGAGCAAAATGTACGGGTTTTCAAACGAGGCTTCCATCTTCTCCGTGTCGGTCACGAAATACGCGGAGAGGTATCCGCGGTCAAACTGCATACCCTCGACGACGTCGAGCGTCGTGTCCATCGACTTGCTCTCCTCGACCGTGATGACGCCGTCCTTGCCGACCTTATCCATCGCCTCGGAGATCATCTCGCCGATCTCGGGATCGCCTGACGACACCGAACCGACCTGCGCGATCTTTTCCTTCGTATTGACAGCCGAAGCCGACTTCTGCAGCTCCTTGACGGCTATGTCCGTCGCGCCTTGGATGCCCTTTTTCAGGATCATCGGGTTCGCGCCGGCGGCCACATTCTTGAATCCCTCGGTCACGATGATCTGCGCGAGCAGCGTCGCCGTCGTCGTACCGTCGCCCGCGACGTCGTTCGTCTTCGTCGCGACTTCCTTCACGAGCTGCGCGCCCATGTTCTCATACGGATCCTCAAGCTCGACCTCCTTCGCGATGGTCACGCCGTCGTTCGTGATCATCGGATAGCCGAATTTCTTGTCGAGCAACACGTTCCTGCCCTTCGGCCCGAGCGTGATCTTGACGGTATCAGCGAGCTTGTCCACGCCCGCCAACAGCTTTTTCCTGGCGTCCTCGCCAAAATTGATTTCTTTAGCCATTGTGTAATCCCTCCTGATATTTTCTATTTAACCGTAGCGTAGATGTCATTCTGGCGCACGAGTTTGTACTCCTCGCCGTCATACTTGATGTCCATACCGCCGTACTGGCCGAATATGACCTTGTCGCCGGCCTTTACGACCATCTTGACCTCGTCAGTCCCCGGGCCGACCTCGATGACCTTCGCGATCTGCGGCTGCTCCTTCGCCTGACTCGGCAAGACGATACCGCTCGCGGTTTTTTCCTCCGCCTCCACCCTCTTGATGAGGACATAGTCGTTGATGGGTTTGATTCCAACACTCATTTTGCTGTAACTCCTTTCATTCCAATATTTCGGAACGCTGCCGGGAAATTGCCGCCGTCCGCCTATCGGAACGACGCAGAGCCCGTCGCGTACCCTCGTCCAAGATTGTTAGCACTCTATCTCGGTGAGTGCTAACATTTATTTTACATCATTATAATAGCTTGTCAAGGGCTCGTTGAAAATTTCCCCACCTGAGAGTTTGCTAATTCTTTTCGAGTTGAGCTTCAAGCTCTGCGATACGCGCCGTCTGTTCGGCGACAACACCCTGCCACTTAGCGGCTTCCACGCTTCGTGCATGAGCCAGCGCCGACGCTTCGTTGTGTCGAGCCAGAGCACGCAAACGTTCCAGCTCCTTAAATTCGGGCGATACCGTAACTTCACGATAGGCTTCAATTACCTGTGTCACGATAGACACCTCCAATCTTTCGAGATGTTTCAATTCTTCTTCCGTCTTTGCACGAAATAGCGACAACATTAGTTGTAGCTCATTCTGTACGTCAACGTCTTCTGGAAGTTTTCGTATCTCAAAATAGTGCATTGCCATTCTGTCAGACAATACTTCGTGGCGGTTCACTTCGAGAGGACGAAACTCCGAATGGTATTCTTTGCAGTCAAATACTGATTCGTCAAGTATGCTTATGATGATGACGCGTGGCAATTCGGAATACGTTTTGCCTTCAAGGAGTGAGGAAGAATAACCACGCGCCCAATAGTACAGGGAACGTTCGGGGTAGTCGCCCTCGTTTTCGACCTGGACCTCCAAATTGACCCGGCTTCCGTCGACAACCATATTGATGTCAAGGCGACAAAATTTGTCGCCGATTGCTTCCGGTGGTATTTCGGGGTTTGTGATCACGAACTCAGATATGCTGCCAACCGCTATCCCAAGAGTCGCCGCCACAAGCCGTTTGAGTAAATCCGGGTATTTTACAAACAGCAATTTGAACAGTGTATCATAGGTGAATTTGTATTTCAATTCCGTCATAAGCAACCTTCTTTTGTATCATTGTAGCACGAAAGGGGCGATTTTTCAAAGCGCCGCGACTTGTTCAAGGAAATTTTCCGATCGGAAAATTTCCTGTTAATTGGGTAACTCAAATCCATGGCTTTATCGCGATAAAATCCATGGATAAAGCCATGGATATTCTTTATGCCAAACAACCGCGCTATAAATTGCAGGTAAATTGCATTGATTTGCGGCACAAATCCGCCTTGAAGAAACTACTGGTACGTAATACAATATGTATAAGGACGAAACAACAACGGGAAGCATCAATTTCCCGGAGGGGATATAGATGAGCAAAGAGATGAAATTCCTTATATATTGCCTCGAGATATACAGGACGAATAAGAACATCACAGGAAAGGATCTCATTCGGTTGTTCGAGCAATATAATGTAATGGACTATATACTCTCCGGATATGGAGCCCTCCATACGACAGGAGCGATGTATATTGTTGACGATATATACAGGTACATTGACTATCGGAAAACATCTGCTTGAGCGCGGTTATTGCATTTTCTTACTTTCTAAAACACGTTGTCGGCGAAGCGCTTTATAGTACGATGTACAGGCGCGAGCGTACGAGGCGGTGAATGGCGCGAAATACTACAGCGCGTGGAGCTCAGCCAAGCTCAGCGTTATTGCGCCGTCTGTTCGGCGACAACCCTCTGTGGGGCGCAGGATAGCGTAGTAAGAAAACTGTACCGATAGAGTCTGTTGCTATTTCTACTGTTCCTTAATATTCTTTTATTCCCAGCACTTGACTTTATCAATCAACAGGTATATAATGCCTATTATGTTTGGTATTGTTATTGCATTTGTGGACAGTGGGTGCTATGATGAAAAAAAGCAAAAGACAGCGAAATCCGTTTTCGCCGCGCAACGATTACTTCTTTCAGAGGCTCTTCGGAGATGAGCGGGACAAGGGAATACTGACGTTATAGATATTATGACGAAGCGACGGGATCGATGTTTTCGGATATAGCAACAATTCATGTATTCGAGTTGACGAAGTTGGCAGGGGCCGTGGGTGACGAGCCTATATTGGATTGGTTGAAATTTCTTGATTGCGATGAGGTGAAGAGCATGGAAGCGATAGCGGAGAAGAACGAAGGCGTACGCAATGCGGTGGCGAAGTATAAGGCGCTGACGGCGGACGAGAATGCGCGTATATTAGCGCAGCTTCGCGAGAAGGATAGGCGTCTTGAGAAAGGGCGACTCGACTACGCGCGGGATCAGGGCGTCGCCAAGGGCCGAGTCGAAGGCCGCGCCGAGCGAGACGCCGAGATTGCGCGGCATATGGCTGATATGGGAAAGACCGAAGCCGAGATCGCGGAGATTCTCGGCAAGGTTTAAGTAGTTTTTCAGTATGGTTAATTAAAAATCCCAGTGCAATCCCTGCACTCCGCGTTAAGGTATGAGGGCTTGTCTTTTTATATGGACTGTTCGTTTGAGCTTCCCGGTGTGATGTCGCCGGAAGTGGTTCCCTTATAGTACGATGTGTATGAAATTCCTGATGAAAATCTGTACTCTGTGTAGTATTGAATTGCTATGCGGTTTGTCGGATAATGTAATCGTATTATTGGGCGGGACGTCATCATATCGTTTGTAATGTTCGTTTGTTATGTTGATGAAAGCCCTTGTAATACAGGCGTAATAGGTGTATAAGAGGTAATGTGAATATCGAATAGGTTGTCGGCAACGGAAGAGTGTAGCGCTTTGCCGTTAAGGGAATGCGGGTAGTAACCGCACTGCAACCACAACTGTGACCGTGGACGAAGGGCAGCAGCCATTGCACATCGCGAAGATGGGTGAGAAGGCGTCCGGAGGATGGGAACACTGGCATAGGCTTAACCAGTGTTCCCGCAAGCGGGAGTCAGGAGACCGGCCGGCAAACCAGGCTTTAGAAAGGATTCTTGGGTCAATGGAGAATGCCGGTTTTTATTTTTTCAGTAACGCGACAAGAGCGCGGCGCGCGCTCCGAGAAGCCGTTCAGAACATACTAGACACTACGACCATCGCCCCCCCCCGTGAACAGGCGTTCTTAACGCCGGATTTTCAAACGGCTGGCCGCAGCGCGGTCGGCGGCTATCACACAGACAAAATTTATGTACAAGCAGAGGCGGTCTTTCCCCATGCGGGCGGACGGCCTTTGTTGTTTTGCGCGAGCGCGCGGGAAGCGCGGGAAAGGGGTGGTATACATGGGTATGGACGAACCTATTCAGGAATAGAAAGGCTTCCCCTATGGAAATACACCGGAAGAAGCCTTTCAAGCGGCGCTGTATAGTGGCCGCCGCCAACACTATACCATATCAGCCGCGCGTTTGCCAGTAGTAGAGGCAGTACGCGCGACCATGTCCGAATGGAGTTCACACCTGCCTTGTCATTGCGGACATCAATCTTGTCATTGCGGGCTTGACCCGCAATCTAATGTAATACCGTTTCAAGATTGCGGCTCGGAGGCCGCAATGACGGGTAGGGAATGAACAGTAACAAATGGACAAGAGAACTTCGTTTAGTTGTGTAAGTTGAGTTTTTGCTCAAGAAAGGTTGAAAAAAATGAGTAAATTGATTTATGGAAGAAGCATAGCCCAACGGCGTATACTCGCCGTCGTGCTCGCCATAGCCCTGGCGCTCTCGCTGGGTATGGCTTTTGGGGCGCAGTCGCAGACGTATGCGGCAGATCCGAATCAGAGTTATGACCTACTGTACAGCGCGCAAGATGATGCAGCAGGACTTCAAAACTATTCGTACACGGTGCCATATGATTCGGATGAACCTGAATACACATATTTCGAGATTGTGGGCGGAGATTCGTCAACAGGCGCACGCGTCGCTTTGACGGAGGTTGACGCAGAAGATATCGTGTATTCATTCAACACCCCGGGAGCAGATGACTACATCACTATATTTGACTCTGAGGTGACAGAGTGGGGCGATGGTTATGAATATTTGCCTTACATAGAGATTGCACCCAGTACACCTGTAGGGCCATACAGCATCCACTTTGAAATCGATAGTTCGCCGACTATCTATGCGGATTTCACGATTGTGGTAAACGATCCGTCATCGCCCAGCGACCCCATCTCCGGGGTGAACATCGCATATTATGAGGGCGCGATTACAACAACCAACCCAGCGATTACTGCGGGCGCATTAGCTGTCGTTCCTTATAACGCATACGAGCCTCCGGATGCATTCGCGGCTGATGACCGCTCTTACCCGACAGCGATGGATGCGGTGGGGCAGTCTCAGGCTCAACAGATTATTGAAATGTATAACGGCAATCGCGCCCTAGTTATTCAGCCGATTCTGTACAACGTCGAATATGATTCTGTTTGGTACCCTACCGAGGTTGATGAAGAGGGTTGGCTCTACGCCGTATACAAGTCCAATGGCGACGGCACATATACCCGTGATACCCTCTCAAAAGTCATCGGCCCGTTCGACTACCAGTTAGAGAAAAGTGATTTGGTGACATGGGTGTTAGTGGATAAAGACGATTACGCTGACTATGACGACTTCTTTCCTAACACGCTTCCGGTCTAAACGAGTGGAGTAGAAAAAATATATAGTATGAAATAGCAGTAAAGCTCTTGCGGGCGGTTTTCCCGCCCGCAAGAGCCGTATTGGGAGGTGGCGAAATGATCCGCAAAGCGCGAGCTACGGACAGATTCTTTTTAGTTTTGTTGATGATGGCATTGTTGATGTCGGTTTTTTCATACAGCAATTCTCTTTCCGCATATGCGGATGACGATCTTAAAACGGTGATAATACACTATAATGATAATAGTGGTACTAAAAGCGCATTCAAGGGCGCGCTTTTGCTCGAAGACGCCGACCTGCGTGTTTTCGATGAGGAGCATAAACTCGTAGACATCGGTGCGAGCAAAACGATTGCCCCGGTAAAAGGATTTGAGTTTCAGACAGAACCGGGGATTTATACCTTTGAGGCATACCGAAAAGTAGATGGCGAGTCTGTGCTTGGCGGCAGCGGCGCCTTTGAGGTGGAAGCGGACAAAGAGAAGCAGGAGTTCTATCTGGCACCGCTGGTCTTTAGGCTGCCGATAGGGTATGACCTCACCGATTACGGCATTGAAGTCCTCAATTATCTAGAACAGCCGATCCCGTTAGGCAATATCGTTGACGATGGTTCTTACAGGTTTTATGTATATATCGCGATGGCTGTCTTGGCAGATAAGCAATATTCGTACACGATAATACCGGATAATGAACGTTACTCACCAGTACAAGGCAAGGCAAAATGGAGTTCTTTAGTAAAGGGGGTTTGTTTCACCAGCAATACTAGCAACGGCTCTTTGTATCAGGCAACTCTCAGTTTTTTACACAACGTCACATTCAAGATCACGCAAGGCGCGGAACTAAAACTGTCATATAAATACGGAGCGCATTTTACGCCGTTCAAGCAGTTCAGAGTAACGTACATAGAAAATAAAGATGGCTATGACTATTACCGGGGCGATGTTCCGAAAGATTTTGTTGCCACAGTTGGAGGATACGACAAGGACGGGGGCGACACAGGATTTTTGAAATCCGAATTATATGTTACTTTGAGCTCGAAATTAGAACCCTCGGAAGAAAGTTCGTTGACGATCACCATTGATGCCCATAAAAATGATGTCCTCCTGCCGTCGTCTCAATCCCCATCAATGGAAAACGATGTTGTAGTCAATGTAAATGACGCACGTCACTTAGTTTTGTCGAACGGCGAAACTTTCAATCTTCTTCCCATCCGTGTCTGGCAGGCACAAGGCACAGATGTCATGGGAAACTATTTCTCCGAGCCAGATTACGATGTTGGCATACTCGGCGATAACAATTCCATTGATATCACGAAGCAAGGCTCTCCTGGACTTGAGTATTTGCAGGTCAATGCGAAGAAAACAGGAGTCAGCGTCATAAGATATACCTACAGGGCCGTCGCCATATATAGTAGTGTTGATTCATCAAGGGAGCAAAATGTCACGAAAGACTTCACTTTCAATTGCAGCACGGACGGATTTGTCCACCCCGCCATCGACCCCGTGAACACGGGAGTGGTGGTCGTCACCGTGGCGGACGACAAGGAAACGGTAAATGACAAGAACATTGAGACGAACATCAATCAACACGAGTTTGACACCATCTATTTTGACCGCGCCAAAACAGACCACGCCGTCTATTCTTTCGCGCCCACTGCGGACAGCGACGTGACGGTGCGCGTACAAGACCCGCTGCACGCCGCTACGTGGGGAGCGTGGACAGACTACGGTACGAAGCCGGGCGGGACTGAATTCACAGTAGACCTTAAAGAGGGGCGCAACATCATAGAGGTCGGCGCGGCGGACTCCGCATATAAGGAATATTACGTAGTCCAGGTAAAAGGCGTCACCATTAATATTGAAAACAAGACAAACCCCGACTGGAAGTCGGGCGACTTTTTCAACAAGGACGATGAAATCGACATCTCGTTTGACGGCTTGCAGCGCCCCGTTCCCAAAATCGCCGGGATATACAACCCCGGATACCCGAACACGAGCTATGTAAGGTACGAGACGGAGGACGGGCGCGAGGTGCGTAGCGAGGGCGTACAGTATACGGTAGCAGCAAACAATACTCTGCATGTGACGCTGACAGAAGCGGGCGGCGTGAAGCTTATCAATGGCACAATGCCCATTGGTGGGAAAGGTAGCGCATATGGCGCGCACCGCAATATTAAAGTAGGCGAAGGCGTCAGGCCAAATTTTTCCGCAGGGGATACGAACGGGGTGTTCAGCACCTTGCCGGACATCGAGCTGTATACCGAGCCTGAGGAGGAGGGCGACACCGCTTCCGTGACATTCACGGGCAAGGACGGCGGCGCTGTTCTCGTGGTCAAGAGCTATGCGGGCTATACGAAGACGCCGGGCGAGAGCGGCGTCTATACGCTGGCTGTCGGCGGCCCTCACAAATGGTATTACTACAAAGACGGCTACTTCACGAAGACGGGCACGTTCGGCGTGAGCGAGGATGGCGCGACCATCGCGCTTCCTACCTTTAGTGAGTCGGACAGGATAGGCCAGACGCCGGGCACGGCTACGGTGTCCGTCGCCAGCGACAGGCTGACCCTTCGCGACGGACTGGAGATCGCTTATGACATAAACGGCGCGAAGAACGTAGGCCCGACGAATCTCGCATCCTACGGCCACGTCGAGTACAACCCCGGCGGCTATACCCTGCTAAATGCGCTCATCGACTCGTTCAAGAACGGCTCGGTCGATATACCGTTCACGGCGCGGCTCGGGCTGCTCAGCCCTACCGTGCAGGCGGACGGCGGGGCGAATAAGGGCGCGGGCTGGGTCTGCGAGGTGAACGGCAATGTCGTAGCGCCGGACAAGCTGTGGACTACGCTCGTCCGGGACGGCGACAAGATCGTCTACTACTACAATGCCGCGAACGAGGGCCAAAAGTTCGTCAGCCTTGTGCCGGAGAATGAAGCGCCCGTTGCGCGCGGCGGGGCTGTGACGCTGACGCTGTTTGGCAAGAATGCGGGCGAGAGCGGGGCGGGAGCGGCTCTATCCGGCGCGACGGTCTATGTCGACGGCCACGACTACGGTTTCCGAACGGACGCCCAAGGAAAGGCGCAGATAGACACGTCGCAGCTGTCCTACGGCACGCACGTCGCTACGGTCGGCATTACGGCCGCGCAGGTAGCCGCACAGGCCGTGGGCGGCGATGGATCCCAGATAGCCGTGCTGGCCGCCGGCGGCAATGTGCTGACCTACGCCCGCGCGGTATTCACGGTCACAAAACCGGAGGGCGCTACGGGCGACGGCGTGACTTTCCGCCTCATCGGCGCGAAGAAGCATCCAGGCCAGAGTGGCTACGGCCCGGCCACGGAGTACGTGAACTGGATCAAGACCGTGAAGTACCCGCTGACGGAAGGCACGGCCTCCGTCTATACGGTATTCGACTGGGCGCTGGCCAATGCGGGGCTCCGGTACGTTGAAACCACGACGAACTACATCGGCAGGATCAAAGCGCCGGCTTCCCTCGGCGGCGAATGGCTCGCGGAGTTTGACAACGGGCCCAGTTCCGGCTGGATGTACACGGTGAACGGCGTCCACGTGGGCCAGGGCCTGCGCGCACAGACGGTCAGCCCCGGCGACGAGATCATATGGCACTATACGGACAACCACACGCTTGAGGCGCCTATGGAGGGAGGCAAGGCCCTCTATCCGAGCGGATGGCTGACGGCGAACGACAGCGACGATCCCGGCCCTACGATCGACAAGGGGACCGGCGGCAGCCCGCAGCCTGTCTGGACTCCGGCGCCGGAAACGAAAGCGGCGGCGGATACCGCGAAGACCGTGAAGGTCAAATTCGCCGCGAACGGCGGCACGATCAGCGATAAGCGTGACGGCAAGACGGTCAAGGTGAAGACCCTTACGAAAAAGCTGACTGTGGGCAAGAGGCTCGGCAGCCTGCCAAAGGCGACGCGCAGCGGTTATTACAAGTTCAAGGGTTGGTACACGGCAAAGAAGGGAGGCAAGAATGTGACGGCGAATACGGCGGTGTACAAGAAGGACACGACGCTCTACGCCCAGTGGCGGGCCCTGTACGGGAAGCTGGCGGGCAAGGGGCGCAGCGTCAGCGTGAGAGCGAAGGCGAGCAGCAGTTCGAAAGCCAAGGACTCTGTCAGCCGCGCGACGAAGCTACGCATCCTGAAAAAGACGGACCGCAAGGGAGCGTCGAACGACTGGTACGAGGTGAGCTACAAAAATGCGAAAGGCAAGAAGGCGACGGGCTACGTGTACGCCGGCTCAGTAAAGACATACTGGGGCGACGCGGCCTAAGCCAACCACGCCTGTACACATTGTACTAAATGGCGCGCGTTAAATTGCACACGTTGTAGCATTGACTCGCGGCTTGGCTGCGTGTTAAAGTGACGATTGGAGGACTATGCCTGCCATTGGCCGGTTGGATTTCGTGCGGATCTGATCGAACCCGGCCACGGATATGCCGCATATGCTCGGCCGGAGTTCCTGCGAGCGTAAGCCGGGAGGCCTGCCGACGACAGCAAATAACTTGTTCTTGGGTCGATTTATGAGGACGCTTCTGTATGATAGCATACTCTTGTCATAGCATATTGACCCAACCCACCACCTCGGGCGGGTTGGCGTTCGCATGGCAGCCATAAGGCTGTATCAGGGCGAATTACATGAAAGTTTACAGGAGGTACTATACAATGTCATCATGCAGAAATCAGGTAAAACACGAAAGGGCGGGGCGGCTGCTGTCCGTCTTGCTCATCTTGGCGCTGGCGCTCACGTTGTCCTTTCCCCCGGCCATTGGGGACGACAAGGACGCCGTCTACGCGGCGTCTGACGCGGAGGCCCAGGCGGCGCTTGACGGCGCGAACTCGTGGATCAAATCCAAGACGCCCGCTCCGCAGTTCGGTTCCGTCGGCGGCGAGTGGGCGGTGCTCGCGCTCGCGCGCTCCGGGGCGCCCGTCCCGGCCGGATACTATCAGGGCTACGTAGGGCGCGTTGAGAAGAAGGTGAGGGACTCGTCGTCCGCGATTTTGGATGCATCGAAATCGACGGAGAACGAGCGGCTCATCCTTGCGCTGTCCGCGCTAGGCGTGGACGCGACGTCGTTCGGCGGCAAGGATATCGTCGCGCCGCTCACGCAGGACTTAAACTGGATGAGAAAGCAAGGGATCAACGGCTCGATCTTCGCGCTCATCGCGCTCGACGCGAAGCCGTACTTCACGAATGGCGACGCGACGCGCTCACAGATCATCTCATTCCTCCTCAGCAAGGAGGAAGGCAATCCGTACGGATGGAGCCTCGACGGCGCGGGATCGCAGAAAGTCGACATCACGGCGATGACGCTGCAGGCGCTCGCGCCGTACTACACGGGCAAGAGGACGGTCTCGTCGCCATCACGCGCGGACATACAGGCCGCCGTGACAAGGGCGCTGAACTATCTGTCCTCGGTGCAGACTGCGGACGGCGGAATAAGCGGCAACTCCGAGAGCTGCGCCCAGACTATCGCGGCGATGTGCTCCCTCGGCATGGATCCGAACTCATCCACGCAGTTCGTGAAAAACGGCAAGACGCTCGTCGACGGGCTGCTGTCATACCGCGACGCCTCGTCGGGCGGTTTCCGCCATGCGATAGGCGGAGCTGCCGACGGCATGGCGACGGAACAGGCGGCGTACGCGTTCGCGGCATATACCAGGTTCAAGTCAGGCAAGACCGGCCTCTACGATATGAGCGACGCTTTCGCTGCGGCGCCTCTTGTGACGCCGGCGCAGCGCCTTGAGGAGGCGAAGAAGCTAGATGGCCTGAACATCGCGGTCTACGACGTGACATTCGACGCGAACGGCGGCAGGTTCGGTACAGAGAATAACGCCCCGAATACGAAAGCCGTATCGCAGACGGAGGGCAAGAAATACTCGTTCCCCTCGAAGCCCGTACTCGCGGCGTACACGTTCACGGGATGGTACACGAGAAAGAGCGGCGGCAAGGCGGTCACGTCAAATACCGTCGTGAAGGGGAAGAACAAGCACACGCTCTGGGCGCACTGGGCGGTCACGAAGAAGGCCTTGACGTACAATGCGAACAAAGGGAAGCTGACGGTGAAAGGCAAAAAAGTCAAGAGCGTGAAAAAGACGGCGACCTACGGCAAGAGGTACGCGCCGCCGAAGTCGCCGACGCGCAAAGGCTACAAGTTCAAAGGATGGTATACTAAGAAGTACGGCGGCTCGAAGGTGACGAAGTCGACGAAGGTCGCGTTCTATTCCGGGAAGTGGACGCTGTGGGCGAGATGGGAAAAACGGTAAAGGCGTGATTCGGGAAATCCCTGTCGATCAGGTTCGGCAGGGATATACCAATTAATTCTGTTTGCACAGCTCTTGGTGGAGGAGTATTGTTCATGAAAAAATTGACGGTAGCGGTCTTACTGCTTGTTTCCCTTGTTGTGGCGGTGGGGACCGGCGCGTGCAGCCCCATCCCCGGCGCGGACACTATAGAATCCGATGCCGAAGGCTCAGCGCCCCCCGCCGCCGCAACCGAATCCGCCGTCGCGGTCGAATCCGTCGCCGCTACTGCTGCGGCCGCAGAGGCCTCTGGCTCCGCAGTTGACGCTCTGACGACCGGCGGCGCCCTGACTCCCGAAACGGTAACGGAGGAGCGGCCCTATTATTCCACCACACCCTCCACTACTGTGGAAGCGGTAACGAGCCCTGCCGCGACTGACGGCGGGGACGTGAAAGCGCCCGGGGATAAGAAAGGCGAGACGTCCGGCAAGGACACGGAGGAGTCCGGGGAGAAGAAGGACGGCACGTCCGATAAGGACAAGAACGCGTCCGACAATAAAGACAAAAAGTCCGACAAGGATAAGAAGCCCGAAAAGAAGGGCGCGAAGACAAAGACGGTCACGCTCTCCATCGACTGCAAGACGATCCTCAAGAATATGGGCAAGCTGACGGAGGGCAAGGAGAAGCTCGTCGGCGACGGCTGGATCATGAAGGAGAAGAAGGTCGCGCTGAAGGACGGCGAGACGGTGTTCGATGTGCTCGTGCGCGAGTGCAAGGCCGCGAAGCTGCACATGGAGCATTCCTACGTGCCGATGTACGAGAGCGCATACATCGAGGGGATCAACAATCTCTACGAGTTTGACGCGGGCGAGCTGTCGGGGTGGATGTACTCGGTGAACGGTTGGTATCCGAACTACGGGTGCAGCCAGTACAAGCTTGAGGACGGCGACGTGATCGAGTGGCGCTACACCTGTGATCTTGGCAAGGACGTGGGAGGAGAGGGGGCTGTGTCGGGCTGACTTGTTTGATTTTCTGCACGGGCATTACTATATAGCGAGCCTCGTCGTCGTCACGCTGTCGATGCTGCCGTTCGCGCTGTCATTTGAGGGCAGGCGGCCGCAGACGCGCGAGCTCGTCGTGATTGCGGCGCTCGTCGCCATCACGGTGGCGGGGCGCGCGGCGTTCTTCATGACGCCGCAGTTCAAGCCGGTCGTGGCGCTCGTGATAATCAGCGGCGCGGCGCTCGGGCCGCAGAGCGGTTTCGCGGTCGGGGCGCTGTCGGGCTTCGTGTCGAATTTCGTGTTTGGGCAGGGGCCGTGGACGCCGTGGCAGATGGTCGCGTTCGGGCTCATAGGCTGCCTCGCGGGGTTATTGTTCAGGCGGCTCGCGGCGTCGATGGGAGCGACTGAGGCGGGCGGCGGCGTTGGCCCGGACACGGGCGGCGCGGCGAGCGCGGACACGGGCGGCGCGGTGGACGCGGACACAAGCGGCGGCGCGAGCACGGACAAAGGCGATGCCGTGAAATGGTACGAGGCGGCGCGTCTCGGATGGGACGTGCGGGCGCGGAGGCGCGTGGAATGGCTGCGCGTCGCCGCGCTGTGCGCGTTTGGCTTCGTCGCCACGTTCGCGCTGTACGGCGTCATCCTCGACACGGCGGCGCTGACGATGTTCTCGTCCACGATGTCAAAGGAAGCGCTGCTCGCGACCTATCTGTCGGGCGTCCCTTTCAATCTCGTCCACGCCGTATCCACGGTGATATTCCTCGCTATCCTCGCGCGCCCGATGATCGAGAAACTCGAGCGCGTGAAGAAAAAATACGGTTTGTACGCGCGAAAGGACGGCGCGTGATGGGAGAGGTGGGCATGATGGGCGTGGCCGGCCCGACGACGGGCAGCGGCGTTCTCGCGCGGAAAGGCGGCGCGTGATGGGTGCGGCCGGCGCAAAGGCGAACAGGAGCATATTCGCGGGCTACCACCCTGTATTGAATTTCGTCTTCTTCGGCTATGTCGTGCTCGCGCCGATATTCTTCATGCACCCTGTCGTCCTCGCCGTGTCGTTCGCGGCGGCGATGTCGTGGTCGCTCTACCTGAACGGGCGAAAGGGCCTGAAATTCAACCTATGCTTCGTGCTGCCGCTGATGTGCGTCGCGGCGCTGTTCAACCCCGCGTTCAACCATGAGGGGGCGACGATCCTGTTTTACATCCGCGACAACCCTATCACCTTGGAGTCGATAGTCTACGGCGTGTGCGCGGCCGTGATGATCGGGGGCGTGATCTTGTGGTTCGTGTGCTACAACGCCGTCATGACCTCGGACAAATTCGTCTACCTGTTCGGGCGCGGCATACCCGCGATGTCGCTCATACTATCGATGGCGCTGCGCTTCATCCCGCTCTACAGGACGCAGGCGGTGCGCGTCGCTTCGGCGAGGCGCGGCATAGGCTTCGACGCGTTCTCAGGCGGCTTCCTCGCGCGCGTGCGCAACGGGGGCGCGATCCTGTCCGTCCTCGTGACGTGGGCCCTCGAGAACGCGATAGAGACCTCGGACTCCATGCGCTCGCGCGGCTACGGGCTGCCCGGCAGGACGGCGTACTCGATCTACCGCTTCGACGCGCGGGACCGCGCGCTGCTCGTGCTCATGCTCGCGCTCGTGGCCGTGGTCGTCCTCGCCATCGCGACGGGGACGATGAAGACGCTGTACTTCCCCCTGTTCTCGGTTCGCGACGCGCAGCCGCTCGCGGGCATCGCCATAGCCTGCCACGTAGCGCTCTGCTTCCTGCCGCTCGCGCTCGATACGCGGGAAGATATAGTCCAGAAAATCGCGTTGGATAACAGATCATGAGTATAATTGAAATCAGAAACCTCACATTTACCTACCCCGGGCGGGAACGCCCCGCCTTGGATGGAGTGTCGCTCACCGTGGACGCGGGCGAGTTCGTCGTCCTGTGCGGCAGGAGCGGCTGCGGGAAATCGACGCTGCTGCGCCATCTCAAGACCGTGCTCACGCCGCATGGGACGCGCGCGGGCGACGTGGTATTCGACGGCCGGCCGCTCGCGTCCGTGGCGCAGCGGGAACAGGCGGCGCGCATCGGCTTCGTGCTGCAGAGCCCCGACAACCAGATCGTGACGGACAAGGTATGGCATGAGCTCGCATTCGGACTCGAAAGCCTCGGCGAGCCTACGCCCGTCATCAGGCGGCGTGTCGCGGAGATGGCCTCGTTCTTCGGCATTCAGGAATGGTACGATAAGAGCGTGTTTGAGCTTTCGGGCGGGCAGAAGCAGATACTCGCGCTCGCGTCCGTAATGGCCATGCAGCCGGACGCGCTCATCCTCGACGAACCGACCTCGCAGCTCGACCCCATCGCGGCTGAGGACTTCATCACCACGCTAAAGAAGATAAACGACGAGATCGGCACGACGATCATACTCTCCGAGCACAGGCTCGAGGGGGCGTTGCCGCGTGCGGACAGGGCCTTAGTCATGGACGGCGGACGCATCGTGTGCGCGGGGACGGCGTCGGATGTCGGACGCGGGCTCGCGCGGACAGGAGACCCGATGCTCGTAGCGATGCCGACGCCGATGCGCGTGTACCTCGCGGCGGAGGGGGCGAGGGCTGACGACGCCAATACGCGCGTACCGCAGACCGTGCGCGAGGGCCGACTGTGGCTCGCGCGGAAGTGCGGGGAGGATTGCCGCTCCGCCTCCGGCAGGCTCGAGCCATCGCAACAGCTTCGCGAGACTACGAGCGCCGAGTCGTCCGAACCGCTGGAACAGCTTCACGGAGCTACGAATGTCGAGCCGCCAATAGCGCCGCTCGCCTCGCTCAAAGACGTCTGGTTTCGCTACGGCCGCGAGGGGCGCGACGTCGTGAAAGACCTCACGCTCACCGTCGGCGCGGGCGAGTTCGTCTGCGTCGTAGGCGGCAACGGCACAGGCAAGACGACGATGCTCGGCGTCATCACGGGCGAGAACAGATATTATCGCGGCAAGGCGCGCGTGCTCGGTTTCGACCCGAGGAAAGCGAAAGGGGCGGATCTGACGAACGCGGGCCTCGCCGCTTTGCCGCAGGATCCGCAGACGCTGTTCACGCGCAACACGGTGCTCGACAGCCTCATAGACATCGCGGCGGCGCGTTTCGAGACGGACGCAGCGACCGGATCCGCACGAGGAGCCTCGGGGCGCGACGGTAACGCGGGCGGCGCGCTAAGTGACGGCAACGCGAGCGGCGAGCGGAGCGGCAAAATGGCCGCTGTCGAGGCGGAGGTGCGGCGCGCCAGCGGGCTTGCGGACATCGACGACCTCATGGGCTTCCACCCTTACGACATCAGCGGCGGCGAGCAGCAGCGCGTCGGGCTCGCCATGGCGCTGCTCACGAAGCCGAAGCTCCTGCTTCTCGACGAGCCGACAAAGGGCATGGACAGTTTTTTCAAGGAGAAATTCGCGGGGATACTGCGCGGGCTTATAGAGCGGGGCATGGGCGTGCTCATGGTCTCGCACGACGTGGAGTTTTGCGCCAAATACGCCGACCGCTGCGCGCTGTTCTTCGACGGCGGCGTGGTCAGCGAAGGAGCGCCGCGCGCCTTTTTCACAGGCAACAGTTTCTACACGACAGCCGCCAACCGCATGGCGAGAGGGGTATTCCCGGACGTCGTCACAGCGGAGGAGATCGCGGAGCTGCTTACAAGGCCTTAGGGCAGCCGGGATTGCTCGAACCGCATAGCATGATCGAAATTCCTGTGTACTCCCTTGCTTACCCTACTTCCCCGTCAGCGTGATGATAGGCTGGGCGAAGATGTTCGTCTCCGGCTCTTCCGGCGGGTCTATGGGATACTCGCCCGAGAAGCAGGCCGTGCATGACGTGATCTCCGCCTCCGCGAGAATACGCTTTAGTGTTCCCACATTCAGATACGCGAGCGAATCCGCACCGAGCATGTCCGCTATGCTTTTTTCAGTCCTGCCGACGGCGATGAGCCTGTCCTTGTCCGGCACGTCCGTACCGAAGTAGCACGGATACCTGAACGGCGGCGCGCTGACGCGCATATGCACCTCCGTAGCCCCCGCCTCGCGCAGTGCGCCCACTATGCGCGCCGATGTCGTCCCGCGCACTATGCTGTCGTCTATGAGCACGACGCGCTTGCCCTCGACGTTTGCCGCGAGCGGGTTGAGCTTGAGCCTGACGGCCTGTTCGCGCTGGTTCTGGTGCGGCTGTATGAACGTCCTGCCGATGTACCTGTTCTTTATGAGCCCGACGATATTCTGCAGGCCCGACTCCTCCGCGTAGCCCGCCGCCGCCGGTACGCCGCTGTCCGGCACGGCCACGACGATGTCGGCGTCCACGCCGCTCTCACGCGCGAGCGCGCGGCCCATCCTGCGCCTCGCGAGTTCCACGCTCGCTCCCTCGTGGACGCTGTCAGGCCGGGAGAAGTAGATGAACTCAAAACTGCAAAATGACTGCTCAGCCCTGAGGCCGGAGTCTATGGTCGTGATCTCGCCGTTCTCGATGAGTATGATCTC
>JAISAI010000130.1 GCA_031266795.1 Eubacteriales Family XIII. Incertae Sedis bacterium | reverse complement strand
GCTGATGACGGCCTCGCGGCCCCGCACCCTGTTCCTCACGGGGTCGAGCTTCATGCCGAGGTTGCCGAGCTCGTTGCAGATGACGTCGCGCATGCCCACGTCGTTCTCGCCTACGCCGGCCGTGAATACGAGGGCGTCGAGCCCGTTCATCTCGGCTATGTACGCGCCTATGTAATAGCGCACGCGATGTGCGAATACCTGCAGGGCGAGCGCGGCCCTCTCGTTGCCGTCCTTCACGGCTTCCTCGAGGTCGCGGAAATCGCTGCTCACGCCCGAGATGCCGAGCATGCCGGACTTCTTGTTCAGGATGTCGAGCATTTCGTCTATGCTTTTGTTCTCTTTGTCGGCGATGAACTGGATGATGGCGGGGTCGACGCTGCCTGAGCGCGTGCCCATCGCGAGGCCGGCCAAGGGCGTGAAGCCCATGGACGTGTCTATGCACCTGCCGCGCTTGATGGCGGAGATGCTCGCGCCGTTGCCGAGGTGGCACGTGATGATCTTCAGGTCTTCTATGCTGACGCCGAGTATGTAGGCGGCGCGGTCGGCGACGTATTTGTGGCTCGTGCCGTGGAAGCCGTAGCGCCTGATGCCGTATTTCTCGTAATATTCGTAGGGGATGGCGTAGATGTAGGACTCGGGGGGCATGGTCTGGTGGAACGCCGTGTCGAAGACGGCTATCTGCGGCGTGCCCGGCATGATGTCGCGGCAGGCGGCGATGCCGAGCAGGTTCGGGGGATTGTGCAGCGGGGCGAGGTCTATACACGCCTCCAAGGCTTTGATGACGTTTTCGTCTATGATGACGGACGCGGAATATTTTTCCCCGGCGTGTACTACGCGGTGGCCTACGGCGCCTATGTCGTCCATGGACTTCACTACGCCGTATCCGGGGTGCAATAGGGCGTCTATTACCTGCGCGATGGCGTCCTTGTGGTCTTTCATGTCCGCGCTTATGACGGTCTTGTCGTCCATGCTGATCTTCTCGTGCGTCAGCACGGCGCCATCCATGCCTATGCGCTCGACGAGGCCTTTCGCGAGGAGCGACTCGGTCGTCATGTCGAGTATCTGGTATTTCAGCGATGAGCTGCCGCAGTTTATGACTAATACTTTCATGTTCTTCCCTCCTGCCTTGCTGAGTTTCGTCCGTCTATTATATCATGGATAGGTGATTCTGATTGGCGGCTCCGACATTTCGTTGTAGCCTTGGATACAACCTCTTTCCAACAGCCGGTAGAACTCGGCCGCTTTTACGTCGAACGAAAACGTCACGGGCGACTGCGCCAGCTCGTCCTTCTCCTTGTTCGCGTTCGTTATAATGGGAATGGCGCCTGCCTTTTTCGCTCGCCTTATGAGCTTCGCCCCGGCTTCGTTGAACGACAGCACTCGGGCGTAGGCCGGCTCCGCCGCGGCCGCGGACATCGCTTCTTTTGTCAATCCCATCACCGTGTGGAGGATGAGCCTACGGACTCTTGTCTCCGTGTAGCGGCGCGTCTTTGTGAACCTGACCGCCTCGTCCATCGTCCGGGCTTGCCTTACCGCCTTTACCAAGCGGTTTTCTAAGCCCTCCGTCGCGCTCAGTATATCGGACAGGGCCGGAACGGGCCGGCGTCCCGCATCGCCGCCGCCATCCGCCCCGGATGTCCCGGATGGGAATCCCCTCCCCTCCGATATGACGGTCTTGACCAAGTGCGGGAACAGGTCGTCCGCGAACACAAGGCGGCCTCCCTGCCCGATATGCCCCCTGACGACCCGCGCCGCCTCGCCTGGCAGATACCCGTACGGCTCGCCGCCCTCCCGGAATAGCGCGCGTAGCGCCGTGGCGCCGGCTACGCGCGCTTCGCTGTTCACGTCGTCTACGCCGGCGGCCGCGCGCTTTATCGTGAGCGGCTCTATGCCGCTGTCCGCGAGTATCAGCTCTTTCAGGTATTCGATGGCGAGGATATTGTTCGGGGCTTTCATGAGCGCGGCGGCGCGCGCTCCGAGAAATCCTACTACGGCCTCCTCCCGCGCGGCGGGGTAGCATGAGCCTTTTCCCATACCCTCTCGTATGGCTTCGTTCAGCAGCGCCGAATCCTCCGCGAGCAGCGCCGCTATCTCGGACAGCGCGGCCGCGTCCCCCGACTCGCTGCCGAATGACAGGCTGTCCACGACGCCGAGCCCGCGCACGATCCTGACCGCGCCCTTCGCAAACATCTCCGCGTTGCCCGCGGCGTATACGAACGGCAGCTCGACCACGAGATCCACGCCGCAGCGCGCGGCACTCTCCGCGCGCAGCCTCTTCCCTAGCATGGCGGGCAGGCCGCGTTGCGTGAAGCACCCGCTCATAAACGCGACCGACGCTTCCGCGCCGGCCCGCGAGAGGGATTCTTTCAAATGGTAGAGGTGCCCGTTGTGAAACGGATCGTATTCCGCGATAATACCAAGCACGGACATTTTTTCGCTCTCCCGACAACTATTCAGACATGCTTAGGATTTTTTTCGCAGAGTGCGTGCTTTTGCACAGGTTCCGAGCGGAGCGTACTTCGAGGTACGTGAGCACGGGTTCTGTGCAAAAGTGCGTGCTATGTGGAAAAAAGACAAGTATGTCTGAATAGTTACCTTTCTACATATCGTCGCCTACTTGGGTCCTGTACGCTAGCTCCTTGATCTCGTTCCTGTTATCCTCGAGCTTGATGCCTATGTTCTCGAATGTCTGGCGCATATTTGAAAACATCTCGTGGAAGTATTTGCTGTCTATCATGTCCATCGTCTGCTGGAAGTCCAAAAGTATATTGTTGATGTACTCGAACGTGTCCATCTTCAGCTTTTTCACGTTCTGCTCCGTGCTCGTGATGATCTCTTTCGAGCGCTCTTTCGCGTGTTCCGTGATCTCGTGCTGATCCACCATGATCTCGGCCTGCTTCTCGGCGTCCTTTATGAGCAGCTCGTACTCCTGCTTCGCTTCGTCGAGGATGCGCTGACGCTCGTTTTTGATGAACTGCGCCTGCTGTATCTCGTCCGGCAGCGCCTGACGCACCTCCTTGACGATCTCCGTGAGCTCGGCCTTGTCAACCACGATCTTATTCGAGATGAGAGGCATGCTCGAACTCGTTTCGCATATCTCCTCTATCTCGTCCAACAGATCCAATACTTTCATTCCGTCTCCTTCCTGTGCAGAGTCATATATTCATAAACTTTATCCGGGACGAGGCCCTCTATATTCCCGCCGAGGGAGAACACTTCCTTGATGAGGCTCGAACTGACAAACGAATATTTCGGGTCGGTCATGAGGAACACCGTCTCGGCGGCGCCGCAGGTCAGCCGCGCGTTCATCTGCGCCATCTGTAGCTCGTACTCGAAGTCGGTCGTGGCGCGCAGCCCCCGCACCACGGCGCCGACGCCGTTCGCCATGACGTAGTCGGCGAGCAGCCCTCCGAACTCCTCGACGGTCACGCCGTCGATGCCCTCCGTCACGGCCCGGAGCATATCGAGACGCTCCTCCGTCGTGAAGAGACAATGCTTCCCCGAGTTTTTCAGGACGCCCACGACGAGCTCGTCCGTGAGGGCCGACGCCCGCCTTATGACGTCAAGGTGTCCGCTCGTGACCGGGTCGAATGTGCCCGCGTACAACATCTTTTCGATTTTCATATAAGTAGTTCCTGTAATAATAACTGCTGCGCCGCTCGTGCGCCCTGTCGCGACGGTAAGCGCCCTGCCCTGTTTACTGATCCGTTCTCTCATAGACATCTATGAGCGTCTTTCCATAGCGCTTTTCGCGGATGAGGGCAAAGCCTTCGTAGCGCTTAGCGTCCGCTCTCCGCGCGGCCGGGCCCTTTCCGGGCGCCGCGCGTTCGAGCACGACGATACCGCCATCGCTAATGATACCATAATCGAGGAGCGTTTTCATCACTTCGTCGTAATAGCCCGCTTCATACGGGGGGTCGGCAAAAGCGACATCCACGCCGTCCCTTGATTTCAGCCGCCGCAGGGCGACGCGCCAGTCCGACCTGACGACGCGCGCCCCCGCGCCGCGCGTAGCCGAGGCTATATTTTTGTCGAGGGTTTCGGCCGCCGGCGCGGACGACTCGACGAATACGCAGCTGTCGGCGCCCCGTGAAAGCGCCTCTATGCCAAGCGCGCCCGTGCCGGCGAACAGGTCGAGGCAGGACTTTCCCGCGAAGGGCGCGTCGCCGTTCAGGGGCGAGATGAGGCTCGCGACCATGCTGAACACCGCCTCCTTCACCTTGTCCGACGTCGGCCTCACGTCCCTGCCCTGCGGGGCGATGAGCTTCTTCCCTCGGTATTTTCCCGCGATCACCCTCACGCCGTATCCTTTCCCATTCCTACAGCCCTATGTCCGTGACGTCCCTGAACAGGGAATCCACGTGGTCGCCAAAGGCCCTGTTGGCCGGCTTCACGAGCATGGGATCGTCCGCGAGGAGCTCCTTCGCCGCGGCCTTTGCCTTTTCGGCTATCCTGATATGGCGCGCGAGATCCGCTATGCGCAGAGCCGGTACGCCGTGCTGCCTTACGCCGAACAGCTCGCCGGGGCCGCGCATGGCGAGATCCATCTCCGCGATCGCAAAGCCGTCGTCCGTCTCCGTCATCGTCTTCGCGCGCGCACGCGCGTCCTCCGAATCCGAGTCCGTCACGAGCACGCAGTACGACTGCGCGCCGCCGCGCCCCACCCTGCCCCTCAGCTGATGCAGCTGGGCGAGCCCGAAGCGCTCCGCGTTCTCTATCACCATGACCGTCGCGTTCGGCACGTTCACGCCGACCTCGATGACGACCGTGGACACGAGCACGTCCGTCCCGCCGTCCGCAAACGACGCCATGACGGCGTCCTTCTCCGCCTGCTTCATGCGGCCGTGCAGCAGGGCGACGCGGCGGCCCGGAAATCTCGCGGTGAGCTCGTCGTACAGGCTTTCCGCCGAACGCAGGCCGGCCGTGACCTCGGAATCCTCATTGTCCTCTATGAGCGGGGCGACGACATAGGCCTGCCCGCCTTTCTCTATCTCGCGCCCGACAAATCCGTATACGTCGTCGCGTTTCGCGGCCCCGACCGCTTTCGTGACCACCTTGCGGCGGCCCGGCGGCATCTCGTCTATGACGGATATATCGAGATCGCCGTAGACGACGAACGACAGCGACCTCGGTATGGGAGTCGCCGTCATGACGAGCACGTCGGGCGAGGACGCTCCCGCCCCTCCGCCGCCCGCGCCTTTCCGCGCGAGGGCTATGCGCTGGTTCACGCCAAACCGGTGCTGCTCGTCCGTGATGACGAGCCCGAGATCCCGGAACTTCACGTCGGGCTGTATGAGGGCGTGCGTGCCTATGGCGAAGTCCGTCTCTCCCGACGAAAGGCGCGCGAGCGCTTCACGGCGCTCCGCCGCCGCCATGCCGGACGTGAACAGCGACACGCTGAGCTTGCCGTCAAACAGCGCGGACAGATCGCCAAAGTGCTGGCCCGCGAGTATCTCGGTCGGCGCCATGAGCACGGCCTGATAGCCGCTCTTCACCGCCTTGTAGACGGCGGCCGCCGCCACGGCCGTCTTGCCCGAGCCCACGTCGCCCTGCACGAGCCGGTTCATGGGCGAGCCCGACGCCATGTCCGCGAACACCTCGCCGCACACGCGCTTCTGCGCGCCCGTGAACGGAAATGGGAGAAGCGATTCGAAATCAGAGGCCGTGGTCTCCGCCATCTTGGCCCGGCCGCCATGCTCCGACTCCCGGCCTATCCTCAGGCGCAGCAGGCCCGTCTGCAATATGAGCAGCTCCTCGAACACGAGCCGGTACTTAGCCTGCGACAGCGCGTTTTTGTCTTCGGGGAAGTGGATGTTCACGAGCGCCTCGGACACGCCGCACAGCTTCTCCCCGTCCATCACGCGCGGCGGCAGATATTCCTCTATCTGATCCGCGGCCGGCAGCGCTACCTCGTGCCAGCGCCGCATATCTTTCTGCGCGAGCCCGCTTTTCAGCGCGTAGACCGGCACGATGGGGTGTCCGGCGTCTACCGCGTCCGCCGCCTCGAAATCCGGGTGTACGAGCTGCAGCTGCCCGCGGTTGCGCTGCAGGGCGCCGAAGAACACGAAGCTCCTGCCCGCCGTGAATATCCTGTGCATATATTTTGCATTAAAAAAAACGGCCTCAACCGCCCCCGTGTCGTCCCCGACGAGGACATGCAAGGGAGTCATTTTCCCTTTCGCGTAATATGCGGGCTTGCTTGAGACGGAGAGGACTTTGCCCACAAACGCGGCGGGTTCGTTTTCTTTCAGCGCGCCTATCGTCGTCCTATTGCGCCTGTCCTCGTAGGTGCGCGGGTACGCGCGCAGAAGGTCGCCGGCCGTGGCTATGCCGAGCGCGCCGAGCAGGGCCGCCTTCTTCGGGCCGACGCCGCTGATAAACCTGACGTCAGTTTCCGGGCTTATCTCCGGCATATGTCTTTACCTCGATGTTGCGTTTTGAAACGCTCTTGGATAGCAGGCCCTTGACGACTATCGTCAGTTCGCCGACCTCCGCGCCGATGATGCCGGGGACCGCGGCGCGAAAATCCCTGTCGATGTCCTCGCAGGCCTTGCTGATGCTCGAACCGAAACGCACGAGTACGTACATCTTCACGTTCAGAGCGCCGCCCGCGAACGCCGCGTCAACTATGGCGTCGTCCGCCGAGCCGGAAGCGCCGTCCCCTTTGATGTGCCGGCCCTTGGCGTCCGACGGCGCGGCCCTGCCGTCCGTAGCGGCGATGGCCCGCCTCGCGACGCCGCCGATGATATTCTCGCCGTATTTTATCCTGCCGCGTTCGGTCTTTTCTTTGTAAAGCATACGGATATTCTACCACATTGTTCCCTCACGGAACGACATAGATGATTCTAAACTCACTCTACGGTTAATCTAATTATCCATACTGTTCAACAAACTCGGCCGGCGTGAGAATCTCCGGTTTTTCGATTTCAAGAACGGTGAAATCCTTATCGCCTGAAATCAACACATCAATATCTTCAAGTATCGCGGTGACCAATATCGGTAAATCGCTCTCATCGCGCATCGCGGGGTATTCACTTACATTGAAGTTGTCGGGTGTGTATACCATCGCAAACGGGAATGATTGAAAAAACTTGTCAATGTCATTCACCCGATTCGGAAACTTTCGTTCTACGACATCTTTCATCTCACCCACTACATAGGTACAAAGAACGATGTGCTGTTTCGCGAGCGCTCTTTTTAAGCGATTGAAATGATCGCTCGGAAACAGAAACATCGACAAGAGGACGTTCGTATCCAACATTACGCGCACGATCACTTCTCCCGACGAGCGCGGCGGACTTCTTTTACCATATCCACAACGTCCTGCTCGTCTTTCAGCCCGAGCCGCTCCGCTTCACCCGTAAACGCTTCCTGCGCGCGGGTAATCGCGACGAGCGCGGCGTTCTCGACATAGTAGCGCCCGCCCTCGTTTATGAAGATCACCTTGTCACCGTCTTTCAACTGCATATCGCGGCGAATATCAACGGGAATCGTTATCTGGCCTTTTGAAGTAATCTTTGCGACTTCCATGATGCTGCTCCTTACTGCGCTTACTTTCCTTACATCAGTATACGTGATGTTCTCGCTCGTTACAAACGTTTTTTTGTAGATATAAGGTTCTGCCGCAAATGGACGACAGCACCTTTGCAATGAGCGATTACATCGAATTTCTATGCATTCCTAAATGTTTTTTTAATTCCGTAAATGACGAACCTAATCCCCCAGCTATGCTGGGGAGAATGGAATAAACAGTAGTGATGTAGGACAATAAAGCCCCCAATGCTAAGATGATAAAGGTGTCATAAGCCGATATCAGAGCA
>JAISAI010000079.1 GCA_031266795.1 Eubacteriales Family XIII. Incertae Sedis bacterium | reverse complement strand
CTCGTCAGGAATTTGTCGCTGTAGGCTTCCCAAGTCTCGCTTTGCCACGCGGTGGCGTCCGTCACGTTGATCCTGAAGTTGTTCGCCTCGATCGAGTAACGGTCGCCGTTCTCGCCTTCCTGCCCTCCTCCGTCAGGCGGGTCCCTGTCGTCTATGACACGCGCCTCTATCTGCTTCGTCAGCGTGCTGCCGTCTATCCCTATCGTCAGAATGTAGGACTCGGCCTCGTACGCGCCGTAGCCTGACGCGTTCACCACCCTCACCGTCGCGGGGGTACCGTCCGTCGCCCACGCCTTCGCGTCGGATTTCTCTATGATCTGTTCGTTCGGGTCGTTCTTCACCAATTCGGCTGCGCTCCTGCTCACGATGAACGAGTTCGCCTCTATGATGTGGCCGTCCTCTATCTTGTAGCGGCCGTCGTTCACGACTATCGCGCGCGACACGTCGGCGTGATTGCTGTCGGCGTCAGTGTAGACGTACGTCACCTTCGTGACGCTCTTCTTGTCCGCGCTTATTTGCGGCGTACCGCCGTCTACCCCTACCTGCGGGCCATAAAAGGGAAGCTCGTCCCACTCCATGACCGCGCCGAACGTGTCCTCTACGTCGCTCACGGTCACTCCGGCAAATATCTGGCCGTCGCTCAGGATGCCGGCCTGGCTCGTGGCATCCATGATGAGCGGGACGGGCGTCGCCGCTATCTCCGGGCCGTTCCCTTGCGATATGGTCACATTCAGCGATATTGACGCGTTGCTTCCGGCGTCTTTTACCTTGACGCTGTATTTGCCGCTCGCGCTGCTCGTGAATGTGCCGTAGTCGCCGACCTTCACCGCCGCGTCTGTTATCGTTCCATCGGGCGCCGCTCTTACCGCGGACGCGCTCAGCGCCGTCAGCATCGCCGCTTCCTTGGCCGCCGCGTCAGCTTCGTTCAGTATCGCGTCCGCCTGCGACTTTGTCAGCTTGATATGGTTGCCGTATACGTAGTAGCGCGTCGCGTCCGTCGGGTCTGCGGGCTTCGGGCCGTAATCGAGCTCGTCCGCGTCCACGACCTTTGCCGTGACGCTCTTGCTTATCGTGTGATCCTCATCGGTGTCGGTCGGGTCGGGCGCCGTTATCGTTACGGGATATTCGCCCACGTTCCTCCCGTAGCCCCCCGTGTCCGTCACATTGTCGTTGCCCAGGTCAAACGGGTTGCCCGTGCTCCCGTTGATCGCCGCCGCTTCCGACTTCACGCGGAGCTCCTGAGGGATAAGGGCCGACTCGGGCGTCACGCTGTCGAGCTTCGTCACGAACGAGTTCGCTTTCAGTATGTTGCCATTTCCGACCTCGTAGCTGCCGTCGTTCACGACGACGACGCGATGCGCGTCCGCACGGTTGCCGTCCTCGTCGTACACACGGTAGTCGACGCCGTACACTCCCGCCTTCGTCGTCGTGACGGGCGTCCCCTCAGTGAATATTTTGGCGCCGGTCGGGCCGCTCAGCGTCCCGTACTTCACCTCCTCCGTTATGGGGATAGCCGTGTGGTACTTCGATTCCGTCGAACCGTTCTTGTTTCCGTCCGGGTCTATCGCGAGCACTCCGAGCATGTAGCGGCCGGTCGGGCCCGTGTCATAGACGCCGCAAAGCGCCACCTCGTCCGGCGTGGACACGGTCAGCAGCGGCAGTTGGCCGTTCGATACTACCCCGTTTATCGTCACGCCGTGCGCGGAGGGCAGGCCGTCAATGACGTACCGTATCCCGTAAGTGTTCGCCACGCCCCTGAACGGGCCGGTCGTACTGTCGCCGTCCGACTCAACGCGCGCAGCCTTGTCGGGCAGCGGGTCAGGCTGGGGCGTGCCCGGGTCGGTGTCATCGATGAGCTTGTGTACGGTCACGGCCGCCGCGCTTATCAGCTTGGCATTGGCCGTCGCCGCGTCGGAGACCATGGCCGCGGCCTGCGAGACATTGCGCAGGAAGTTGCTCGCGGCTATCGCGTACTGGTCGTTCTTGCCGCCGGGGTATACCTCGTCCGCTTTGACGACTATCGCCTTGATCTTCTTTGTCGCAGCCTCCTTTGAGGCGCCGTCTACCGACCACGTGATCTCGTAGTCGCCCGCCTTCGTCGACTCCACGTCCGTATACGCCACATAGCCCGCGGGCGCGTCCGGCCCCCACGTCACCGTCTTCTTGCCGCCGGCGCCGTCATAGGCCTCCGCGAACGACATCGCCAAGGCCTGCGGCTCCTTGCCGTCCACGGATTTCGAGGCGATGACGAAGTTGCGCGCGCCTATGATGACGTCGTTCGTATCGTCGCCGTCGTCTATCACGTCTATCTCGTAGCGGCCGTCCGTTATGACGACGGCGCGCGTGCGCGCCACCGTGGCGCCGTGGCTGTCCGTCGCCGTATAGCCCACTTTGTACACGCCTATCTCGTGGCTGTCTATCCCGCTGATCCCGGCGAACGTCACCGTCGTTCCCTTCGCGCCCACAGCTGCGGGCGACGCGAGGATGTCGCCGTCCTCGGGATCCTGCGCCGCCATCCCGGCTTTCAGCTCGTCGTCCGACAACAGGGCGGAGTACGTCGTCTGCTTCAGCACGAGCGGGTATTTGCTGAAGGTGATCTCGGGCGGCAACAGTACCGGATCGGCGTAGCCGGCGTTCGCCGTCCAGCTGAGATTGTCGCCGTCCGACTCGTGGTTGACCTCGAGCTCGGGGCTGAATCCGTCGTCGTAGGCGTGACTGCCGTCGTCCACCGCGAGATCCGCGCGCTCCGTAAAGACCTTCTCGGCCTTCTCGGGCGCGAGAACCTTGTATGCGCCGTCGTCGAGCCCTAAAAACGTATACGCTCCTATCGCGCCCGTGGTGGCGGCGCGCCCCGTGTCGGCGTAGTCGCCGTCTACGCCTTTCTTGTACAGCTTCACTTCCACGCCGGCGACCGGGGTATCGCCGCTCCCGTTCAATCCGTCCTCGTCGAGGTCGTCGAACAGCACGCCGCTGATCTTGCCCTTGAGCTTGGCCACGGGCTTATCGCTCTCGGCGATCTCGCCGCCTTTCCCTCCCATGGCGTACACAGCCGCGCCGTTCTTCACAGACGTCTGGTACACGCCCCTATTATCCGCGGCAAAATTTGCAGTAATCTCGACTGTGACGGTCTTGCCCTGAAGGGCGGCCTTCTGCTCAGCCGTCAGTTTTTCATAAAGGACGCTGACGGTCCTGTTATTCTCATTCCATTCAATCTTCGGAGCGGGCGCGCCTGATGGGCTGCCCGAGATCGCCGCCGTCACATTGGCCGGGTCCGTACTCGTATAGGCGTTGCCCTTGAGCTGCAGGCCGGCTTCCATGACGTCACGGATCTCCACGTTGTCGATGCTGCCCATATCCGCCGGCATCTGGCTCTCCACGCGAAATTTGACGTCGGCGTTCTTGTCGCCGCTCACGGTGACGGAATCTGTGGCGGCGCCGTCCGCGCCTATGACCCGCTTGCTCAGGTTCGTCGGCCCGTCCGCTACGGTCACGTAGTTCACGGCCGGGTACGCGGCGTCGCGATAGGGTGCGGGGACTATATGGGGCGTGATCGGATTGAGTATCCCCGTGGCGTCGCCCGCGAGGAAGTAGAGCCTGTCGCCCGGATTGAGCTTGACGTGATTCGGTATGACGAATGTCCATGCGCCGTTAGCCGGATCGAGCTGCGCCGTCACGGCGTCGGCGTCCGGATCGCCCGCTGGCTCAGAGGCGCCACCGCCGGCAGCCCTGATGAGCGAGGCGTCGCCCTTGCCTCCGGGCTGCAGCGCCGCGACGATTTCAACCGTACTCTCTATATTGTGGGGGGCGTTCGGATTGTCTGCTATCGCGGACTCCGTCGCCACGTACGTTCCGCCGACGCTCGCGCAGCCTTTGATGAGGATCGACGGCGGATCGGTGATCACCGGCGGGGTCGGCGGCAGCACGTCCTCAACCTCCCTCACGGAGCTGTCGATGTCGGCGGCGTCGGATCTGTGTATGCGCGTGGAGCTTGGATCGGGATCGCCCCTCCACGCGTCGACGATCTGATACTGATCGCCCGTGCGCAGGAAACCGCCGTCCGGCACGGTATAGCGCACCAAGCCGTCCACACTCTCTCCGCCGTAGAAGGCTTCGGCGCCAAGCGAGACGCCTTTGACGAAGGACTCCTCAGCGCCTTTTTCCCTCGGGATCACCTTTATGGTGGCGTAGACCTCGTCGTCCCACGCGCCGCGGCCCTCGAAGTTGAGGCCCTCCGGCACCGTCGCGCGGGCGCGGAGATATTTATCCGCGTTCGTGGCTTCGTAGATGGCGCCTATCTTTGGCGCGGCGTTGTTGCCGCTGACGCGCGTGTACGGCGCCATGCCGTTCGCGCCGAAGCTCGCGGCGTCCGTGTTGAACTCGCTGCTGAAGTCGCCGTAGCCGGCCAAATTGGCGTTGAGGCTGCCCGAGAAATTCTCGCCGCCAAGGGAATAGCTGAGGAGCGACCACGAGCGGAAAGGCGAGCCCTCTACGTGGTCGTAGGCCCTGCCGTTCGTTCCGTTGCCCCAGACGGCGACGTCAGAATTGAGCGACTGGAATGTGCCGCCCAATATATTGAACACCTTGCCTCCGCCCGCGCGCGTATTGACGAAGTTGTAGTAGAGCGGTTGGTTGCACGTGAACTCGAAGTTCGAACCCGCCTTGAATATCGCGCTATTCACATTTGAAGCGGACGACGCCGTACAGCCTTCGGCGATGAATATCGCGCCCTCCCCGATCCTGATTTTGCCGTTTGCATAATTGGCCGCATCGACTGCGGGCCCTTTCAGCGCTTTCAATTCGATGATCGACCCGGCGCCGGACACGTCAAAAACGAAATCCGAATTATCGTATTCGATTGCGGCGTTGTCGCCGTCGCTGGCGGACGCGTCGTAGTATCTGGCGTTGCCGTAGTTCGTGACATTGACCCTTGCCCCGCCCGTCACGTGAAATTCATTGCCTACGGCCCTGCCAAACCGTATAGCCGCCGCGCTGCGGGCATCGGAAGTATGCGTGCGTTCCGCTTTAGTAATATTGACGACGGCGTGGTCGCTGACGTTGAACATCTGCCCGCCGCCGTAGCGGAAGCGTATCGTAGCCCCCACTCTGTTGTCGTTTCCGAAGGAGATGAGGTTCATCTCGGTATCCCGGCCGCTGACGTTGAACTCGCCGTTCGTGATCTGCTGTATGAGCGCCGGCTGCCCGCTGTTGTTGCTGCCCGTCGCACTCAGGCTCCTGATATTGAGCTTGCTGCCGCCCGAGACCGTGAATCCTCCTGAGTAGGCGACCAGCGTGGCGGTAGCGCCGTCTTCACCCGTGCCGCTGCCATACCCGGATATGTCGAGCGAAGAAGCCTCCGTCACGTTGACGCGCATGGAGCCGGCCCTCGCTACCGGCGTAGGGTCGCCGCTCGAATGCATCCAGAGCGCCTGGTTGTCGCGCGCGTAAAGCGTCACATTCGCGCCGCCGCTCACGTTGATGGAGCTGTCGGCTATATCCGTCGAGATAGCCCGTCTGTATGAACTGAGCGTTGTTTCGCCGCCAATGAAATTTATCGTGCGGACCTTGTCTATGATGTTGTGTGTGGCCGCTATCGTCCAGTTGTTGACCCCGCTGAAGTTGACGACGCCGTTATCCGAATCTATAAGCGCGGAAACCGTGCCGGAGGCACAGGCGACGCCGTCAAAATTCACCGTCCAATACGCGCTCGCGGCGACGTTTTCAGCGCGTACAAGAGGGTTGCTGCCTCTTTTGTTTACAATTATGTTCCGCAGTGTGAGCGATACGGGTGAGGTCTGTGCGCCGAGCGTCATCGAATTTGAGGATAACGTGCTCGACCCGAAATCGAGGGTATTGCCTTGGCCGTCGATCTCGAGCGTCCTCGTGATGAAGGGAAGATTCGTGGTCCGCGTGAGTGGCGCCGTGACCAAGATGCGCGTGACCGACGGGTCATTGATAGCCGCTATCAGCTCGTCCCACGTGGACACCGACGCGTCGCCCAAGGCCATTGTGGAAATGCCGAGCATCCTGACTGCCGGGATCTCATCCGCTTCTTCACTCTCGACCGGCGCTTCGGCCGGCGCCGGATTTTCCCCATCCACTGGGGCCGCGATATCGGATGGATCCTCTGGGTCGTCCGGGGACGGCGCCGATTCCTGCGAATCCTGTCCAGCCTCGGCCCCTTCGCCGCCCTGTCCTCCTTCCGGCACCGGCTGCCCGGCGCCGGCTTCGGGCGCGTCGGCGCCCTCCGCGGCAGAGCCCTCTGTGACAGCGCCCTCTGTTGCGGCGCCCTCAGCTGTAGCGCCATCGGCCGCGGCGCTGTTTTCATCCGCGAACATGGCTACAGGCGACATATCGGGCGCCATTGCCACGATCATCATCACAGATAGGATGACCGCAAGCGCCATTTTTACTTTACTGAAATTGTCCGGATTTTTCCGCTCATTATTATTAAGCATCACGCACCACACCTCTCACTAAAACACGGCAAGTCTAACTATAAATCGAGGTGGAGAATCGTCACTATGACATAAGGTGCGGAATTGGCGCTAAGCGAATCAATGCCGGTCGATGAGATATGGGCAGATATTGCATAGAGGCGATGGAACTATCAAACAAGGTCCGAGTGTCCAACGATTTGCCGCAATCCCTACATCGCGGCGCTGTGCGTATCTCCCTATATCTACCCCATATATCCCCATATCCACGTTCGTGCATAGGGTAACTGGGATCTCCCAAATCCGACTGCAATCTCAGCTACCCTAAACTACCGACATGACTGTTTCGCCGTTAAAACCAGTATGCACTCATCAATAACGGTAGCACTTATGTCTTGCTAATATACATCATTATACCTGTATTTGTCAAGATTAAATTTTCGCTTTGCCGAAAATTTCCGTTTTGCCGAAAATTTTCAAAGTGGGAAAGGACGGAAATGGGCCGGCTCCCAATTGGTCTTTCTCAGTATTTTATTATGAAGTACATTGCGGGGGCGGCGCCTTTTGCTGTTGGGCTTGATTCCGGCTTTTCTCCGATGCCGGGGCCGCCCTGCCTTGATTCGCCCGGGCCCGCGGCGGGCGGCGGGCCTGTGGGCTCGCTCAGTTTGCGGGCGGGCCCCGCCCCGGTTCGTTCAAAGGCGGGCCCTGCGGATACGGCGTTTGGCGCGACTGATGGCTGTGCGTCCTTGCTTATCGGGATATAGGCCAATTCGGCTTGCATGGTTCCCTCGCGTTCGGCTGCGCCCACGGCGCTCGCCATGCTCGCCGCGGACACTATCTCCGTTGCGTCGGCGGCCGACAATGCCTTCATGTCGGGGAGGTTGAATGTGGTGACGCCGTCGCCTTCCCCGTATTTATCCCCTATGGTGTTGTAGAGCGATTGGTATTTGCCTCTGGGCACTTCCCTGCCGTCGCACAGCAGGAAGCCGTCGGGGACTTTGTCGCCGGCGTATATCAGGACTGTGCCGACTGCGACGTCGGGAACGGACGAGGGCATATCGTAGACAGGCACGCCGGCAACCGGCTCTTCGCCGGCGGGTTGGCCTACCGCCGCGTCTTCACCGCCCGTTATCGTCCCATCGGACGCGATCCGCAATTTTTCCTCGTCGATATATGTGCGGACGTGCGGCTCGACTTGCCCGTATGACAGGGTGTTGGATTCGGAGTCGACTTTGTTGTGGTTGTCGTCTTTGTCGCGCTCGTAGGAATAGGCGCCGAGTACGGCGGGCACGGCAATGACCGCGGCCACGATAAACAAGGCCGCGATGCGCCTGATGATGTACTTTATGGCGAGTACCTGCCTTCCTCTTTTGCCGTTCATTATGATATTCTAACATGCTATGTATGCGCCGGCTGTTACAGCGGGATTACGCAATATAGATTGTTTGATAAATTTTGTATATCTGTGGCGGCGGGCGTCCGGGCTGTTTTAGCGCGTGGGAGCCGGATTTCGCCGGCCCTAGCCCCTTTCTGTCTCAGTTGAATATGCCGGTATCCAGGAGGCCTTTGCTCGAAAGGAAGCCGATGAAAATCATTTCAAAGAGCAGAATGGCGACGACGATTATGATGAATTTGATGTGGTCGCCGCGTGTGGCCGGGAATATCCGCACGCGCTTTTTCCTGGTGGGGGCGGGTGGGGCGAGCTCTGGTTTTGGCTGCGGCGGCGCAGGCTTTGGCTGCGGCGGCGCGGGCTTTGGCTCGGGCTTTGGCTGCGGCGGCGCGGGCTTTGGCTGCGGCTTTGGCTCCGGCGGCGCGGGCTTCGGCAACTCGGGCTCCGGTTCCGGCGCGGAAAAACCCATGTCTTTCAGCAGATCATCGGCGAAACCGTTGAAGTCAAACTCTTTCATATTAGAAAAATCGGGAAAGGCTTCCCGACTTTTATCTTCTCTTTTACGCTCCGTCATAATTTTTCGGCTGATACCTTTTTCTCAAACCACGACGCCGGACCGCGTACATGATAAATCACACCGCTTTGAATATGGCATCGGCCCTGAACGGTTCCTCTATATCGCCGTCGCCCTCTATAAATGTCTTGATGTTGCCGCTGATGGTCGCGCCGCCTTCTATGGCGATGCTGCCTGTCACTATATCCCCGACGTAGTACGCGTTGCTTCTGAGCAGCGATATTTCATCCGACTCAATGTTGCCTTTCAGCTTGCCGTCCAAATATATATTCTTAGTGCGGATGTTGCCAATGACCATGGACTCGGCGTCAACGAGTATGCCGGTAGTGGCTCTCATGTCGCCTTGGACTGTGCAGCCGTACAGGCCGAGCTTCTCTCCCGAAACATTGCCGCGGATGGCGCCGCGGATGTCCACCGCGCCCTTCGCCGTGACGTCTCCCGATATGCCGCCCTGCACCTCGATGTTGCCGCTCGTCGTGAGGTTGCCGTCTATATACGCGTCTTCGGATATGATCGACTGTGTCCTCTTGGGCGCCTCTGTCTCTTTTTCCTCGCTCGCGCCGGTGTACGCGGTTATGCCTTTCGCCGCCTCACCGCTTTGCGGCTGCCCTAGCGCGGGCTCGCCGCCCACTTCCCTCACAGGGGCCCCGTAAGGCTCGTAGGCCGGTTGCTCCAGTGACTCCTCGTAGGCTTTGTCGCGCGCGGGGGCTTCGTAGGGATCGTAGGCCGGCTGCTCTTTCCTAGCGTCAAGAGCTTCTTCACGCGGAGGGGCTTCCGTCGCCACATAAGCGAGCTCCGGTTCAGGCTCTTCGGCTTCCAGCTTTTCGGTTTCCGGCTCTTCGGCTTCCGGCTCTTCGGCATCGCTTGGCTCTTCCGGCGCGGCTTCGCCGCTCGGGGCTACGCTCTCCGCACTCTCCGCTTCCGGCGGAGTGAACGCAAACGAAGACTTCTCCGCCGGCTGGGCCGACAGGGGCCCTTCATCACCGACGCCGTCAAATTCGCCAAGAACCACTTCCCCGACCGCATCGCTTTCCGCCGCCAAATCACCGGCATCGGCGCCGCCCTCTTTTTCTTTTGCTTCATCCTCAATATCTTCCGGCGACACAAAGCCGAAAAATTCTAAAAATTTAGACATAGAAGTTCCAATCTAAATGAACACGTAGGATAGATTTATATTACAATAATATATATTGTAGTAACGCTTTGTCAAGTCAAATTCGAATATCCGTGTTTCGCGTTGCGAATGGGAGTTGTACCGGAGTTGACGCGATCTCCCGTGCACTTCTGATGGCAATCAAGCCCCACGACAGAGCCGCGCACATTTTACCGGATGAAACCTGCACAATTTCTCGGATAGATCGTGCATATTTTACCGGATAGATCGTGCACATTTTCCCGGATGATGTGATATAATTGTGGGAAATAGCGAGGTACAGCGTTTTGAAATACAAGAAAAGATTCGCGGATATAGCTCTTGCCGAGCGCCTGAAAAGTTCCGGGGCGATCCTTATTGAAGGGGCGAAAGGCTGCGGAAAAACGGAAACCGCAAAGCAGATTTCAGCCGATGTCGTGCGATTCGATGTCGACGAAGAAACACGCATAAAAATGGAAATCAACCCGAAAAGCGTACTCTCCGGCGCCGCGCCGCTCCTGCTTGACGAGTGGCAGGAGTATCCGAGGATTTGGAACTATGTGCGGCGGGAGGTGGACGAGAGCGAACAAAAGGGGCGGTTTATCCTGACGGGTTCCGCGACGCCGGACGACAAAGTCAGGCGGCATTCCGGCGCCGGTAGATTCTCCGTGATAAAAATGCGCCCTATGTCTTTGTTTGAAAAGGGCTGGTCGACGGGAGAAGTGAGCCTCTCCGCGCTGATGAATGGAAAGGCGCCCGAATCCGAGACCGTGAAATTTGACATCGGGGAACTTGCGGAGAAGATCACCATAGGCGGCTGGCCCGGTTTGATAGGGAAAAGCGCCGCTGACGGGCTTCTCTTCGCGAACGACTATGTATCCATGATCGCGGAGGTGGATCTCAGCAGGGTTTCAGACAGGCGCCGGGATCCGTATAAGGTTGCGCGCTTGATTCAGTCGCTCGCGCGAAATATTTCCACGGAGGCGTCTATTTCCGCTCTTTCAAAGGACGCCGGAGGCAACAACAAGGATATGTCCGACGAGACTGTATCCGAATACCTCTACGCGCTCGAACGTCTGATGGCGACAGACAATTTACCCGCGTGGAACACGCACATCCGCTCATCGGACATGCTTCGTAAAGCCCCGAAGCGGCACTTGGCCGACCCTTCGTTGGCGGTCGGGGCGCTGAGGCTGTCCGTCGATAAATTGACGGCGGATCTGAATTATTTCGGACTGTTGTTTGAATCACTCGTCATAAGGGATCTAAAAATTTACGCGGACGCCGGCGGCGGGAAGGTGTTTCACTACCGCGACTCGCGCGGTGTGGAGATGGACGCAATCGTTGAATACGCAGACGGCGCATGGGGTGCGTTTGAAATCAAACTCGGCATCGGGGCGGCGGACGACGCGGCGCGCAACCTTCTGAAATTCGCCGCCAAAATCGACACAAAGAAAACAAAAGCCCCGAGCGCCCTGACCGTGGTCACCGGCAACGGGTTTGCCCACCGCCGAACGGATGGCGTCAATGTAGTACCCATCGCGACATTGACGGCTTGAAGGCAAACAGCGAGCGGCGCGTCCCGCCCTACACTCCGCAGAGGCCTTTTAGCTCCGCCCAGCGGCTGTCTACCCCGTCCTGTATTTTCTCTATGAGGCCGGCGGCGCCGGGCTTGAACAGGTGGGCAAATCTGCCTTGCATGCGCAGGTATTCCTCGACGGGCAGCTTTTTTTTCGGCTCGTAGTTTAGCACCCATTCCCCGTCTATCACTTCGAACAGCGGCCAGACGCAGCTGTCGACGGCGGCTTTGCAGATGTCCATGAGCTCCGACTCCTCGTAGCGCCAGCCTCTCGGGCACGGCGCGAGGATGTTCAGGAACGCGGGGCCTTCCGTGTAGATGGCGGCCTCGGCCTTGTGGTGCAGATCCTTGAAGTTCGACAGGTAGGTCGTCTGCGCGACGTAGGGGATATGGTGGGCGGCCATGATCTTTGTCAGGTCTTTCTTGAACTGCGGCTTGCCATCCGACTTTGAGCCGACGGCAGTCGTCGTCGTGTCCGCGTAGAGCGGCGTCGAGGATGAGCGCTGGATGCCGGTGTTCATGTAGGCCTCGTTGTCGTAGCAGACGTAGACCATGTCCGTGCCGCGCTCCATCGCGCCCGACAGCGCCTGGAAGCCTATGTCGTACGTGCCGCCGTCGCCGCCGAATGTGATGAATTTGTACGTTTCGCCGAGCCTTCCTTTCCGCTTCATCGCGGTGTACGCGGCCTCTACGCCGCTCGTCGTCGACGCGGCGTTCTCGAACGCGGTGTGGATGAACGAGTCCTCCCACGCCGTGTACGGGTAGGTCATCGAGCTGACTTCGAGGCAGCTCGTGGCGCAGGTCACGACGGCCCTGTCCTCGGGCCTGAGCGCGCGCAACACGCCCCTGATCCCGACGGTCGAGCCGCAGCCGGCGCACATCCGGTGCCCCGCGCTGAGCCGCTCGGGCCTACCCGCCGCTTCTTTCAGTGTGTATGCTTGGTACGCCATAGTCCTAACTCCTTTTTTCTTGAAACGCCCACACGCTTCAAAATCGCGTGTCAGTGGTTTTTACATTACCTCTACTATTAATGTAATAACATCTGTGGGGCCTATTCCCTGACTCCGATGTATTGGCAGTAGGGTAGCGTCTTGCCTGCGGCGAGCTGCCCGAGTTCGGCGAAGATCGCGTGGAAGTCGCCGGTCTTGACGTCGCGGCCGCCGAGCCCGTAGATGTAGCCGGCCGCTTTGACGGCGGATTTGCCGTAGAGCGCGGCGCGGACCTCGGCGTTCAGCGGGCCGGCGGTGGCCGAGAATCCGTCGCTGCGGTCCATGATGGCGAGGGCTTTCAGGCCTGCGAGCGCGGCGGCGAGCTCGTCCGCAGGGAAGGGCCTGAACGCGCGGAGCTTGACGAGCCCGGCTTTAACGCCTTTCGCCCGGAGCTCGTCGACGGCGTCTTTGCCCGTACCGGCGGCGGAGCTCATGAGCAGGACGGCGTACTCGGCGTCGTCCATGCGGTACTCCTCGAAAAATCCGTACTCGCGGCCGAATGCCTTTCCGAACTCGTCGGAGACGGATTTCACGGCAGCTTTGGCGTTCACCATCGCCTCGTGCTCGGCCTTCTTCATCTCTATCACGTAGGGCGACACGCTGTACGGGCCGACGGCGAGGCTCTCGTCGGGATTGAGCAGGTATTTTTCGGGGCGGTACTCGCCTATGAAGGCTTTGACTTTGTCGTCGTCCTCTATGACTATGTTCTCGATGCCGTGGCTTGTGATGAAGCCGTCTTGGCAGACCATGACGGGCAGCATGACGTCCGGGTGCTCGCCGATGCGGTTCGCCATGAGCAGATTGTCGTAGGCTTCCTGCGCGTTCTCGCTGTACAGCTGTATCCAGCCGGAGTCGCGCGCGCCCATGCTGTCGCTGTGGTCGGCGTTGATGTTGATGGGGCCGGTCAGGGCGCGGTTGACGGCGGCCAGCACTATGGGGAGGCGGTCGGAGGCGGCTATGTAGAGCATTTCGTACATGAGCGCCATGCCCGCGCTGGACGTCGCGGTCATCGCCCTGACGCCGGCGGCGCTCGCGCCTATGCAGGCGGACATAGCGCTGTGCTCGGACTCGACAGCGATGAACTCCGTGTCTATGAGGCCGTCGGCTTTGAACGAGCTGACGTACTGCGGTATCTCGGTGGACGGGGTGATGGGGAAAGCGGCGATGACGTCGGGGTTGATCTGGCGTATCGCGGTCGCGGCGGCCTGATTGCCGGACATGCGGTCTTTTTTGCTCATTTTGCTTGTCCTCCCTTTTGCGGCGCCGGCGCCGGAGCCGGCGCGGCGGGCAAGGTCGCGGCGTTGCTTGCTTCCACGGAGCCGGGTGCGACCGTTTCCGCGGAGGCCGGCGCGGCGGGGGCCGTTCCCTCCGTCACGTTTATCGCGCCGAACGGGCAGACCTTCGCGCAGATCGCGCAGCCCTTGCAGTGCCCGAAGTCGAAGTCCCCGCGCTTGCCGTCCTTGACGGGGATCGAGCTGTCGGGGCACACGGGGAAGCAGAGCAGGCACTGCCGGCATTTGTCCGCGCTCCACGCCGGCGTGCGCGTGCGCCAGTCGCCCGTGTTGAAGTATTCGCTGTTGCCCGAGCCGTAGACAAAGCCCCCGGGCGTGATGTCACGCCACGGCGATCTCTCGTCTATTCCCTGCATTAAGTTTTTCTTTTCCATACTATTTCTCCGTTCAGCGCGTCATTGCAGTAATAACACGCTCGACCACGCCTCCGTCACTGCGGCCATGTTGCCGTCTATTACGTCCGGCTTGCTGTGGAATTTCTCCGTGAAGGCGTCCTTCATGGCCGCGATGGCCTCGTCCTTGCCCATGATTCCCGACAGCCTGATTGCGGCGGCGAGCAGCGGGGCGTTCGGCATAGGGCGGCCTATCGTGCGCATGGCGATGTCCACGGCGTCTATCACGTAGACCTCGCCGCTCCCCGCGGAATCCCCGAACTCCGCGAGCACGTCCGCCGGCGCGCGGTTCGAATTGACGAGCAGCTTGCCGCCGGGCTTCAGCCCCTCCGTCACGCCGACCGTCTTTATCAGCGTCTCGTCGACGACGACGACCATGTCGGGTTCATAGATGTTTGAGTGCACCCTGATCTCGTCCTTGCTGAGCCTGTTGTACGCCGTGATCGGCGCGCCCATACGCTCGGGGCCGTACTCGGGGAATCCCTGTACGTAGAGCCCGGCGGAAAAACCGACGTCCGCGAGCAGAAGCGCCGCAGTCTTGGCCCCTTGGCCGCCCCGTCCATGCCATCTGATTTCGATCATATACCTCTCCTCCACCGCAAATATCTGTTATCTTACCGCACTCCGAGGGTGCGTCGCGTCGCTCCGCTCCGGAATCCAAAAAATCCCCGGGCTGAATATCAGCCCGGGAACACAACAAGCCTTTTGACTTGATTTAGCATAGCGCACATATTTCTGTTTCAAAATAATTGTTAAAATCAGAACCTTCGGCAAGAGGACTGGTCAAATAATCATGGCATAATTTATAGCATTGCGTTTCATTAGAGCCTACTGATTTCAGCAGAAACTCTTTAGATATTTTGATTTGCTTTTTTATTGTCTTATATATTGTATCAAACTGTTTTTTGCAATCACAAACTGACTGGTTTGCATTTATTCGAAAACAGGAGTAGTACGAACCCAAGTCTTCATCAGCCAATAAAGCAAAATCCTCTTCATCCGCAAGATACCGTCTGCAAACCTCTTTATAATCAGGCTGTTGTTCCTGCATTTCTCTTTGCAAGCATCGTTCTATCCTTGTCAAGTCGTTAGCTTCCAAGTACACGATGATTATGTTATTCTTGCCGAATTTCATCGCTAACTTACCTATCGCTGCTGGTGTTGTAATTGTCATAGTAAGTTTGTCATTCCCATCCAAGCAAAAATCCTTAGTAAAATAATACCAATCACCCTTGACCGTGCGGTACACTCTTTTTTCAATCAATTTGCTTTTTAACTCGGCTTGTATCAGTTCCTCATGTGAAACAAAATGGTAGTCAACTCCGTTGATTTCATTTTTACGTATTGGTCGAGTTGTACATGGGATTATTGGGGTAATCAATAAATTACTATCACGTATGATATTCCTAAACAGAGTATCTTTTCCTGCGCCACTTTTTCCAACTATACAAATTAACTTTCCCACAGTAATCCTTTTTTTTGCAAATCATTGATCCCGTTTTTACAGAGCAAAATCAATCAAAGACCATTTTTCTAAAATCATCAAACAAGTTAATAAAATTACTTGATTCAAAACAGTGCCTTTCTGCCAAAGGAATCACTCGCTTCCTATATTCCTCCCTAGGATAGGTATCAATGTTCTCATAGACGTATAAAAAGTCCATTAGCTCAACTGCCTTATGGATATCAAAAGTGATGCAATTACAGTATTTCATATACCATTTTTCAACAAGTGCAACATCGTTCCCGTTAAGGAATTCGCCCGCAGAGGGATTCCCCCCAATTCGCAGTTTCTCCAACAGATTAACCATATTGTCGTTCATGGCAAATATGCTCCTTAACTATGCTATTTCAGTTTTCAGAAGACCGCCCAAACCTTCCTTGGCTAGTATCTTCGATGAACACCGATTCTTTGAGTTTATGCCGCAATGTTGCGCAATGCTTCATTCCGGCACCTTCTCCATACTTATTATACCGATTTTCAACGTAGATAACAACATTTATCTTCCTTGAGTTTCCGCATTTTCACAAAATGGGGGAATAGGTGCGTGAAACCGCAAACAACGGACGCTTTTTTCAAGTTAGTTGAAAACCGTGTCCGTTGAAAACATTTTTTATGACAGAGCCGGAAACTTTAGGCGTTTCCTGCGTACTTGGCTCCTTCTACGTAGCTTGCGTTGTCTTCGTCGTTTTTTTGCGCTTCACGGTTTTTGTTTATTTCGCATAGCGCTAGCAGGAGTAGCTGTATGGCTAGGAGTATTACTGTTGTCGGCGTCCATTTGTTTATCCATGCCATCGGCTTCGAGAGGTTTGTTGTTATGCTTACGAAGGTGACTATGATGATGCCCATCGCTATCACCGCGAGGCTCAGCCTGTCTATGCGGCGGTTTAAGGATTCTAGGGCTTCGTCAGACGCCCATGACTCTATGTCGTTATCCCGGCCCTTTCTCCTCGAGGCTATCCCGAGGACGAATATGAACGCCTGGACTACGGCCACTATCGCCATCAGCACGTTCAGCAGGCTCCACACTGAGTCCGTGAACCTGTTGCCAAACGGCACGTTGCCCCTGAACAGGTCGACTAGCGGATTGCCCGTCTGCGCGTTGATCCGCGCCATGTCCTCGTCGCTAAACCCTGGCAGGCCCAACGGCGTTTCTTGGTCGCCTATTTCGACTACTTCCCCCTGTGTTTCCGTCGTGTTGTCGGTGTACGGCGGCGCGGACTCCGGTACCGGGGTATCCTCTATGGCCGTCCCCTCAACCGTATTGGCCGGCTGATTCGGGGCGGGCGGGGTGGTATTCGCCGGCGGGTTCGCTGGCGTCGTTCCACCAGGCGGCGCGGCCGGCGGCGTAGCAGGCGTATCATCGTCATCGTCATCGCCCGTCGGCGTATCAGGCGGCGGGGTGGGCGGGGTGGGCGGCGTCGGAGGCGTCGGCGGGTCGGGCGGCGTCACAGGCGCCGTGTATGCGTGCGTGTACGTAGCCGAGGCCACCTTGCCCCCAACGCTATTGGTGATGTTGATGATATCCGACCCATCGTTCAGGAGGTACACATGCAGGTTGAGGCGCCCTTGGGTGTCGATACTATAGTTCGCCCGCGACGTCGTCGTGCATTCGAGCGTGTACTCGTACTCTCCCGGCCTATTCATAGTGATCGGCCCTACCTGCGACGTCGTATCCGTTCCCGTGATCGTGAAACTGTAGCCGCCCGCGACTGACCCTGCGGGGAGCGGCGCCCCCCTTACGGGCGACAGCAGATAGCCAAACGTGTCCTGCGGCGCGCCGCTGCCGCTGAGGGTCTGCCTGACCGCCAAGTAGTAGAGCTCGCTGTCGGCAGCCGACGCCGCCGGCGCCGACAAGACGCTCACAAGGCACAGCAACAACGCCGCAGCCACCGCAAACGCTAGCCTACGCCTCCGCCCGGCCGCGCGTAGCGGCCGCACCTGCATTCTCGTCATATTGCCCACATTCATCATCGTCTAATCTTTCCCCTGTCTATAGCCTGTAGCTTCCTCAGCGCGCCCCCCGGCGCCTCCTGCGCGACCTGCTGAACACATACGCCGCGAGCCCCGCAGCCACCAGCACGATCAGCATGACATACGGCAGGTTGTCCACGAATACGCCCCCGGGAACGGGTAGGCCATACGAACTCGAAAAGACAGCGCTGTTAACGACATTTTCGCCGACCATCGCCGCCGCGCCGGCGTAGCTGGTGGATATGCCCTCACCCTTGCCGCTGCTTGTTGAGTCAAGTATGGTGTCGTTGTTATATTGTACACGCAGCTTCACGGTGTAGTTCGATGTATCTTCCTGAATCGCTGAGTAGGTCGTTCCCACCGGGAGATTGACAAACACCAGGCGCTCGCCGTCCCTGAGCTTGACGCCCTGTGCAGTCTTATCACTAAAGATATACTTATTGGTGTCAACCTGTTGCCCTTCTACCGTAATAGAGCTGTACGACGTCACGGGATTCGTGACCTTGGCGCCTGTGCTATCCACCAGATACGCGTCGAACGCCGCCTGGGTGACAAGGCTAGGCTTCGCGAGCGTTACCGTGACCAAGAAAGGATGATTCGGATCCGCGTATTCTATAGCGCCGGTGCTTGTGCCGCCGATTTTTTCTTCGATGTAGAGTGCGCCGGTGCTTGTATTATTGATAAGGCCGTCGTCTTCGTCGAAGTCCTTGATGTTGGTCCTTACGAATGTGTTCGTGAAATCCATCCCGCTGAAATCATGGCCAATGCTATCATCCGACGCGCCCGCGTCGGGCGCCGCGTTTACTTTGTTGCCTGTATTATTTTCGGCAGCAACGCCTTTGTCATCTACCGTGCGATGCGCCTTGACGTACCTTACAAAGAGCTCGTTTTCATCTTCATCCCACGCCACGTATACTTGGATCTCGTACTTGGCTTTCGAATAGTCCAGATCCTCTTTCACGCTTTCACTGTTATTGTAGACGGTGGTGTTGGCGTCCACATTGTTGGTCTGGGATTCCGTGACCTCGTAGGTGTATATGCCGCTTTCGGGCCATGTGACGCCGTCCAGTATGTCGCCCGTCTGGTAATGGAGGGTCTTGATCCCGCCGCTCGTGGAAGTGGCCTCGCTATTGCTATCGAACGCGGCCTGTGTAGGGGCTATTACCGGCGGCTTTGCATAGTCGGTCGGCCCGCTAATGGCCGCAATCGTGAAAGTGTACGTATGGTCGGGCGTAGTCGTGCCGTCCGGCATCTGGAGTATCTTCGTGATGGCCGCCTTTGCCGGGTCATTAAGATTCCCATCCTGCACCCTGTCGTCCTTTTCTTCGTCCGCGGACGCTAAGGTAAAGCTGCCCAGCACAAGTATCAGCGCGAGGGCGGCCAACGGCAACGCGCGCGCTATCCTGCTTTTACGTATGGACTTCATTTTCATTTTCGTCCCCTCTCCCTTTTCTCTCTCCATCAATATTTCGCACCAAACACTGTTTATCATCTATATCCCCAAACGCCGGGGCGTCAACAGCGCGCGTCGCGGCGCCTCCTGCGCGACCTGCCGGCGATGTACGCCACAAGCCCCGCGAGTACGAGCAAGACCAGCAGGATATACGGCAGGTTCTCTATAACGACGCCTGTAGGCGTGGTGATGCCATAGTCGTGCGTATACACCACCCCGTTGCCGCCGTCCTCACCGATCATCAACGCTTCAGGATTTGTTTCGGATAATGCCTCGGTATTTACCCCGGCCCCGGCCACGGCCGCGGCTTCGCTCCCGCCTAGAATATCCATTGAGTTCATTCCGTATTTAACCGTCAAAGTCTTTGCGTAATTGGGCGTCCCCTCCTGCCCTGTATTGTAGGTCATCCCCACAGGGAGGTTGACAAACACGAGGCGCTGGCCGGATATGAGCTCGACCGACGGATTATGCGAAGCCTCCCCGCTTTCTTCGTTAACAGTAAAAGTGTACGTCTTTTTGTCTGGATCGTCATATACAGCGGCGGGGCTCGCAACCTTATTGCCGTTGCCGTCCACCAGGTACGCATAGAACGCCGACTGGGTGACGACGCTGGGCTTCGTGAGGCTGACATCTACCGCAAACGGCAATGTCGAATCGGCCATGTTGCCGGATATCTTTCCGCCGATGTAGAGGGCGCCGGTGCTTGTATTATCGGCAAGGTCTTCCTCTTCTTCGTCGAAGCCATTGGTGTTGGTCTTGACGTATTTGTTCGTGAAAGCCATACCGCTGAACGGATGGCTCCCCGTAGTATCACCATCGCCGGGCGCCACGTTTACTTTGCTTGCGTCATTTTCCTCGACATCTTCGCCTTCGTCATCTACCGCGCGGTGCGCCTTGACGTACTGGACATAGAAGCTGCCGCCTGATTCAGCCACATATACCTCGATCTTGTACTTGGCTTTCGAATACGTCAGGCTTTCTTCCCAGCCGTCCCCGACTTCGCTGCCATCGGTGACTGAGGCGGCCTCTTCGACCGTGTAGATGTATATGCCGGTCGTGGGCCAAGTAACGCCCGTCAAGACGTCCGCCGTTTCCTTCGTTACTGTTTTGATGCCGCCAGTCGTGGAGAAGCCCTCATTGCCGTCGAACGAGATAGTGACTTTGCCTTCGTTGCCTATGGTCGGGACCGTCGCGTCGTTGCCCACTTTCTCTTTATTTGTGAACGTGAAGGTGTACGTATAGGTGGGCGTACTCGTACCTATCGGCATCTGGAGCACCTTTGTGATAGCCACCTCTGCCGGGTCGTCAGACGTCCCATTCTGCGCCTTGCCATCCGCGGACGCTAGCGTAAAGCTGCTTATGACAAGTACCAGCGCGAGGGCGAGCAGCGGCCCCACCCGCGCTATATTACCCCTTCTTATTGATTCCCTCTTCATTTCCGTACCCTTTCCTTCAAAACTAACTCCCTGTTTATACAAACGGCGCCTGGGATTGCGGGTCAAGCCCGCAATGACAGGGTTGGCCCGCAATGGCGGGGTTGGCCCGCAATGGCGGGGTTGGCCCGCAATGGCCGGCCTTTCTCATCTCTGCAAGCGGCGGCGCGAAATCCACCAGGCTAGACATATGGCGCCGAT
>JAISAI010000056.1 GCA_031266795.1 Eubacteriales Family XIII. Incertae Sedis bacterium | reverse complement strand
ACGCCGTCCTTGTCGCGCGCGAGCGTGTGGGCGCAGTAGCCGCAGCTCTCCTCGAAGCCGAAGATGAAGCGATCCGCGCCGCCGTCGGCCTCGAGCGCGTTGACCCTGTCGCCTATGTACTTGAATCCCGTGAGCGTCTTCACTACGCTCACGCCGAGCCTGTCCGCTATCGCGAGCGTGAGCGGCGTGGAGACTATCGTCGTGACCATGACGGGCCTGTCCGGCATGGCTCCGAGCTCCGCGCGCGTCTCCGCTATGTAGTCGAACATGAGGACGCCGACCTCGTTGCCCGTCAGCCTCACGTAGTCCGACCCATCATATACGGCGCAGCCGACCCTGTCGCAGTCGGGGTCCGTGCCTATGAGGAGGTCGGGCGCTTTGCCTTCATCCCTGCGCCTGCGGCAGAGCTCGAGGCCGAGCTTCAGCGCTTCCTCTTTTTCGGGGTTCGGCGCGGGGCAGGTCGTGAAATCGGGGTCGGGGTCGCGCTGCTCGGGGACGACCTCGACCGCGCCGACGCCGATGTCCGCGAGCACTTTTCTGACGGGGACGCTGCCCGTGCCGTTCAGCGGCGTGTAGACGACGCTCAGCCCGCTCGCCGTCCCCGCCCTCAGCGACGTCGCCTCGCGCACCCGGTCGACGTAGGCCGCCTCAAATGAATGAGGGATGATATGGAATAATTCCTCGGCCGCGTCCGCCGCCGCAATGCGGCCCGGCAGCGAGCCGCTGTATTTATCCGCTACCGTCTTGGCGCCATCCGCTATGGCCACCGCGGATATGCGATCCGAGACGTCTTTCGCGTCGGCGTCGAGACACTGGCACCCGTGGGCGTTGTATATCTTGTAGCCGTTGTACTGCTTCGGGTTGTGGCTCGCCGTGACGACTACGCCGCCGTCGCAGTCGAGCTCGCGCACGGTCCATGAAAGCAATGGCGTCGCCGACAACCTGTCGTAGAGGTAGGTCTCTATGCCGTTCGCGACGAACACGCAGGCCGTCTCGAACGCGAAGACGTCGCTGTTCCTCCTGTTGTCGAATGCGATCGCGACGCGCGGCCTCTCTTTCCCGCCTGACGCGGGCTTCGCGAGTATGTGCTCCGCGTATCCCTGCGTGGCGCGCCTGACGATGAGCGTATTCATGCGGTTCGTGCCCGCGCCGAGTACGCCGCGCAGCCCGGCCGTGCCAAATTCGAGGTCGCGGTAAAACCGATCCTCTATCTCCGCCACCGCGGCTTCGTCGCCCGCTTCGCATCTCGCCGCGAGACCGTCGAGCTCCGCTCTCATGTCGGCGGCGAGGCCCGGCAACGCGAGCCATTCCCTCAGTTTTGTCATGCTATCCGTCATGTTTTGCCTCTTTTCAGCTTAACTTAAAACATCGCGCATAATAGTCGTTCACACAAAATTGGGTATGCGAATACCTGTCCTCTTGTACTATTGCATAACCCACCTGAATATTTTACCTCATTTGGCTCGGGCGTCGTGTGAAGAGTTCTTCACAGTTCAAGCGCTTTCCCTGGCGCGGGCGCGGCGCCTTACCCTAAGCCCGCGGTCGCGGCGCCTGTGGGGTTTGGCTTTTCCCTGCTTCCGGACAGCGCGCCGTACAGCTTGGCGAGGGCCCGCGCCCTGTGGCTGATCGCATTCTTCTCGTCGGGAGTCATTTCGGCGAAGCTGCGCCCGTCCGACACTCCGGCTTCCGTCGGCGCGAATAGGGGGTCGTAGCCGAAGCCTTGCGCGCCCCGGGGCGCCGTGAGTATGCGGCCCCCGCATTCCCCGCGGCACACGATCTTGCGGATAGCGCCGCGCCCGCTCGCGTCCGAATCCCCGGCGCTGCTCTCGAAGCAAGAACCGCCTGTGAGTATGAGTGTGACGACGCATACGAAGCGGGCGGTGCGTCCTGAGCCCGGCGTAGCGCCGAGCATACGCAGCAGCTTGGCGTTGTTTCGAGCGGAGCGAGAATCCGCGTCGCCCTGACGCTCATCACTGCCGAACGCCTCCGGCACTGTTACCGGCCGGGCAGCGGTTATTTTACAGAAAGAATCGTCCGAATCCAAATCGGCGAAGCGCGCCGAGTATATGCCGGGAGCACCGCCGAGCGCGTCGACGCACAGGCCCGAATCGTCGGCGACGACCCCGTCGATATGCGGGGCGCCGGCGTCCGTCGCCGCATGGCCCGGGCTTATCGCGTCGAGCAGCGCCAGTGCCTTGATGCGCGAATTCTCCTCGAACGTCGCGCCGTTCTCCTCCGGCGAGAAGTCTACGGGCGCGCCGGCCTCGGCGGAGGTCAGGGCCCGTATCCCGAGTGGGCCGAGCACCGCCTGTATTTCCTGTATCTTGTGGGGGTTTCCCGTCGCGACGGCGAGTACAAGGTCACGCATTCTTCATCATTACGCTCTCGATGACGTCGGCGGCGTCTTCGGCCGCGTCTGCGATGTCTTCCGTATAGGCGAATATCTGGATCCACGCCGTGACCTCCGTGGGCGGCAGCGGCTCGCCGGCGTACAGCCCGCGCACGGCCTCGATGTACAGCCTGTCGGCGTCCTCCTCGAGGCGGTTGATCTCGACCAATTTCTCGTGGAGCGTCTTCGACGCGCGAAAATCCGGAAACTCGTCCACGGCGTCCCTGAGCACGCCGATGATCTTTATCATGACGTCCGCGATGCTGAACATAGCGGGGCGTATCTCCTTGATGTTGAACATATACAGGCAGAGCAGGACGTCCTCGACGCTGTCCGTGACCTCGTCTATCGCGTCCGCCATGGCGATGATGTCCTCGCGCTCCATGGGCAGCCTTGAGTCCTTGCCGAGCGCGCGGAACATCGTGTGGCGCGCCACGTCGCCGTCGTGCTCGATGGCGTGCATCTTTTCACGGCGCTGCTGTATCAGGTCAGGGTCATAGTCACTCAGTATCTCCCTGAGAAACGCGGCGGCGTCGGCGCTGTAGCCGCACATCTCCTTGAAGCCGTCGAAATACTTCTCGCCGATTTTAACGTGCTTGCCCCCTCCGAACATACTTATCCCGCTTCTCCCCGCGCCTTGTCCTGTCTCGCCTTTATCATGCTTCTGACCTTTTGGGCGATCTTCGAGGGCGGCTGCTTGCACACTTCCTCGTAGTCCACATGGAACACCGTCATGATGAAGATGAAGAGCGGCACGCCGATGAGCAGGCCCCAGAAGTGGAGGTAGCGCTCCGCGACGATCAGTATCACGAACACGAAGCTGACGGGTAGGGCTGTCCTGCTCGCCATGAGCTTCGGGTTCAGGACGTAGGCCTCTATCGCGTGCAGGACGACTATCATGATGAGTATCTTCAGCACCATGACAAGGCCGCCGGTGTTGATGGCGATGATGGACAGCGGGATGACGGAGATGACGACGCCGGCCACGGGGATGAGCCCGAGGCAGAATATGATGACGCCGAGCCCGAGCACGTTTGGCATACCGAAGAAGTGGAGCATGATCGTCGAGAGTATGCCGTTCACGAGCGCTATCGTCACTTGCACCTTCATGACCTTACCAAACGTGCGGCAGAAGTTACCGCCAAATCTGATGAAGTAATCGTAGATGAATCCGATGCGGCTCTCCGACGCCTTGGCGCTGAAGCGGCCGATGTTGTCGCGCTCTATGAGGAACAGGAACGATATGATGATGGATATGCCGAAGTTGAGGAGGCCGCTGCCGAAGCCGCCGAGCAGGTCGAGCAGCGCCGACCCGAGCTTTTCGATGGCGGTGTTGATGTACTGGTATATGTTCAGGTCTTCGATGACTTTCGCGACCTGCGGGTCGAGCGATTTCTCTATGGAGTTGATGTCAAAGCCCATGAGCGTGCGGGCGATCTCCTGCGACTGCCCTATGACGACGGTCGTGAAGCCCCACGCGAGCAGGACGACAGCGGTAAGCCCCACGGCGTACACTATAATGAGCGAGACCCAGTGCGGCAGGTATTTGCCTATTTTCGTTTTGTCCAATCCCTTGTCGAGCAGCTTTTGGAAATGGTAAAAGACAAATGTCAGGATGAATGTCAGGATGACGAGATCCATCATGAACCAGAATGTTATGAACGCGACGGTAAGCACGACCACCGATATGATGATCTTCAAGGTCTTCTCGGAGCCTATCAAGCCGCCCGCCGCCGTATCGTCTTTAGCGGCGACGCCATTTTTCCCGTTACTCATGATTTCTATTATACATGATAGGCGTGTGTAAATAAACGGCGCTCCCGTTATTTTGGGGTTTGCCGTAGCTTGAAAGCGGCCCGACGGTCGATTAGACTATTGTTGAGATGACGGATAATGCTTGATAAAGGCAACCAAATGACTAATCGTAATCTCTATGAAATTGACATTTCAGCCACGCAAACATATAATGTAAAATCATTGCTGAACAGATTTTGTTTATACGCGTTAATGTCAATGATATGGCAATTCGGGCGTGAATTGATTCAAGGAGTGAAATATGGCGACTGCCGTCAATGCAATGGAAAAAAACGTGTCTTCCTTAATGGATATGACACTGGAAGAAATAAAAAGAATGAGTCCTTCGGAAATAAGGATACATATAGAAAAGTCAAAGAACTCAAAACTGACTTTTGTTTCTGCTTTCCCTGCTATCGGTAGGGGTAATGTCCTTCGAGAGAATCTTGCTACAACCGAACAACTTAACGCTGGCGTTGACGAGATACTGCGCAATGAATGAACAAGATGTATACGAATTTTATAACAATACAACGAAAATCGTATATGTGGATATCGAGGCAAGGGGAAATATCGCCCCCGTAGAATTGCTGTTTGAGATCCATGCCGCGTTTGATCATCTAAAAAGATTTCACTTGGGCGAGAAAACAGAAGATGAGGCTTGCCAAAAGGCGCTCATTCACTTAAAGCGCGCCTCTTTAGACGGTTATAAATTGATCCTGTATGATTTTCACGAACACTATAATAAGTTGATTGGGCATGACACCGAGCATCTTCGTATGATTGACAATGGCCAGTTTCTGCCCAAAGCTATAAAGCTACGTAATCAGATTGTTGATACTGCCAGAACAGCCAGAAAGAACGAAGGGGTGACTTCTATTGAAGAATCGTTCGATTATTGGAATAGGGTATATGCATTGATTATACAATTTGAAAAAGAATTCCTTGACGACGACAAGATAGATTGGGCGAAAATCGAGGGGAAAACAAAGGCTCGGCGCTCTTTGAGAAAAGATGTACTTCTGGCGCTCATCGTAGGTATCATTGCCGGTATCATAGCTACCGTTATTTATAATCATGTCTTTTGAGTATGCGATTGCCTTGGCGTTTATAGCTTCCATTATATAAGGATGGGCTTCAGCCTTCCGGCGAGCTCGAAGTCCGCTTCTGTCGCCGCCCGTATGTCGTCCACGGTGTATTCCGGATTGTACTCTGTCAGCAGCAGCCCGTCCCCTGTCACTTCAAACACGCCCATTTCGGTCACGATCATGTCCACGCAGTTTACCGCCGTGAACGGGAGCCGGCATTTTGTCAGTATCTTCGGCTTGCCTTTCGCTGTGTGCTCCATGGCTACGATGACTTTCTTCGCCCCCACGACGAGATCCATCGCGCCGCCCATGCCCGGCAGCTTCTTTCCGGGTATGATCCAGTTCGACAGGCTGCCCTCACTGTCCACCTCGAGCGCGCCGAGGATCGTGCAGTCGACGTGGCCTCCCCTTATCAGCCCGAAGCTCACGGACGAGTCGATGAACGCCCCTCCGGGGACGACTGACGACGGCTGGCCCGCCGCATCCGTGATGTGCGCGGGGTCGGATTCATCGCCTCGCGGGGCCGTCCCGGCCCCGACTATGCCGTTCTCGCTTTGGAGTATCACCTGCACATCGGGGAGTAAAAACGACGGCACGAGCGTCGGCAAACCTATGCCGAGATTGACCACGTCCCCGTCTTTCAACTCCTTTGCCACGCGCGCGGCGATATATGGTTTCAATTCTTTCGGATCCATCATTATCCCCTTTTGCCTTTGCCGCCCGCAATCATCAATGCGCGATGTAGTCCACGAGTATGCCTTGCGTCACGACGTTTTCGGGCTCTATCACGCCGACGTCCACGAGGTGTTCCGCTTCGGCTATGACCGTATCCGCCGCCGTAGCCATGACATGGCTGAAGTTGCGCGTCGTGCCTTTGTACCAGACGTTTCCCGCCTTGTCCACGCGGTAGCCGCATATGAGCGCGAAGTCCGCGCGGAGTGGGCGTTCGAGCAGATACTTCTTTTCGTTCACTTCCACGACGCTGTGCACGTGCTCCGCGTCCTGCACGATCGTCCCTATGCCCGTGGGCGTGAGCACCCCGCCGAGCCCCGCACCGCCCGCGCGTATCATCTCTGCGAGCGAGCCCTGCGGCACGACGACGACTTCAAGGCTCCCGTCGTTCGACTTCGCGCCCACTTCGGGATTCAGCCCGACGTGCGAGGCTATGAGCTTTTTTATCTGACCGTTGTGGATGAGCTTGGCCACGCCGTAATATTCTTCGCCGCCCGGCCCGCCGAGCATGGCCCCGTCGTTGCAGATGAGGGTCAGCCCGTCCGTGCCGAGCCGGGCGAGCTCCGCGATGATACGATGCGGATTGCCGCAGCCCATGAACCCGCCGACCATGATCGAGCCGCCCTCCGGGATAAGCGCGGCGGCCTCGCCCGGTGATACTATCTTTGGCATGGCTACACGCTCCCCATTACTTCACAAGCCCGAGTATGGCCCTCGCCTCGTCCGGTGTGGCCGCCTCGCATCCGAATTCCTCTATGATGCGTTTGGCGCGCTTGACGAATACCATGTTGTTTTCGGCGAGGACGCCTTTGCTGTACAGGACGTTGTCCTCCATGCCGACGCGTATGTGGCCGCCCATCGCGACCGTGGCGTACAGTATTTCCATGGCGCCCGCGCCGACGCCGAACGCGCTCCACGTCGAGCCGGGCGCGACCGACTCCATGGCCTCTTTCATAAAGACGAGGTTCTTCACGGACGCGGCGATACCGCCGGCGCAGCCCATGCACATCTGAAAATGCAAGGGCGCTTTCAGCACGCCTTTCTTCAGGTAATACTGCGCGTTGTAGATCATGCCCGGATCGAACACCTCTATCTCCGGCTTGACGTTCACCTCCTGCATGAGCAGCCCCAATCTCTCGAGGAACTGGGGGTTGTTCTCGAAGACCGCGCTGTGCAGCCAGTTCATCGTGCCGCAGTCGTAGGAAGCCATCTCCGGCTTTAGCTCATGGAACGGCCTGATACGGTCGTCTTCCTTGAGCCCGACGCCGCCCGAAGTCGTCAGGTTCAGTATGACGTCGCAGTCCTTCCGCTCGCGGATAAGCCTGACGACCTCTTTGAACTTATCGAACTCCATCGCGGCCTTGCCCTCGTCGTTCCGGACGTGTATGTGGGCGACCGCCGCGCCCTCTTTCCAGCAGTGGTAGACTTCCTCTGCGATCTCAGCGGGCTCGATGGGGACGTTCGGCGTGTTCTCTTTCGTCGGCCACGCCCCGGTCGTGGCGACCGTTATAATCCTCTTGTTCTTCAGATCAGACATCTACACAAACCCTCCATCAAATATTCCCGCCGTAGGTGTACGTGCGGTCGGGTACTTCGTTCAGGTCGTCCTCGTCTATCTCGGCGGCGCAGCGCACCATGGAGCCGTCCCCGAGATACCAGCGAAGCGGGAAACAGAAGAAGCGGAACCGTTTGCCCTTGACCTTTTCGAGATCGCCGCCGAGGTTCTCGACGCCCACGATGCCGTGCCCGAGCATCGTCTTGTGGCACGGCTCCCACGTACCCCAGCAGCCGATCGCCTCGAGCGCGCCGAATTTCGCGTCGTAGGCTTCCTGCCCGTGGATGCGGATGTATTCGAATTTGTCGAACTCCGCGTAGGCCTCTTCGCCGAATTCGTTCCGGTACTCCTCCGTGATCGGGAGGCCGGACGCGCCGATCAGGTTCATCCTCGTCATGCCGTTGTTGCCCATCGCCGTGAGCAGCGGGTGGTCGAGCGCCTGGCTGTCCATCGCGACGCATTTCACCTTGTGCTCGACGAACCATTTGCCGGCGTCGATGCCCGTGCCGGCCGCGTAATGGTAGTAGTTCTTGCTGTCGTCAAAATTGAGGTGCTGCCCCGTGTTCAGGCAGAGCACCATGCCCTCGAGCTCCGACGGCGCTATGCCGGCGCGCTCGCAGGCGTCCTCGAGGTGCTCGGGGCCTATGAGCGTCGGAACGCGCGTGATCTTGTCGTACTCCGGATTTTTCTTCGCGAAGGGCCCCCAATTGTTGATGTGGATGTCGAGGCAGACCGCGTCGCCCGTGTAGGCGTCGACGGGCATCTCGTGCGTGTAGCGCGCGCGCCGGCCGTCGAACTCGACCTCCATGACGTGGCGCGGCGCGTCGGCGTGCGTCCCCGTGTGCATCGTGCACGTGATCTTCTGCGTCAGCACGCCGCCTTTCGCCATCGTGTGGGCGTTGTCGATCACGGGCTTGTCGAAATACGGCCAGCGGGGAATCTCCGCGCTGAACGGATGCGATAAATCTACAAAAACTTTCTTTCCCATTGTTATTCCTCCCGTAATAAAATCTGTGCTTTAGGTGCGGATGTGTGATAGCGGATTACTACGATATAGTTGCTGACTCCGGCATGCGCAGGATTTTTTTCGCAGAGTGCGTGCTTTTGCACAGGTTCCGCGCGGAGCGTGCTTCAGGCACGTGAGCACGGGTTCTGTGTAAAAGCGCGTGCTATGCGGAAAAAAGACAAGCATGCATTAACAGGCCCAGTAACCTCCTGTCGCGTCATAATTCCCTCCCGTCAGGAAGTCGGACGCGGGCGACGCGAGGAATATCGCGAGGCCGACGAAATCCGCCGGCTCGCCGAGCCTGCCTACGGGAAGCCTTTTCAGAAAATTCTTGTACACCTCGGACTCCTTGTCGAACATCCACTCCGTCAGGTCGGAGCGGAACACGGTGGGGTTGATCGAGTTGACGCCTATGCCGCACTTCGTCGTCAGGTCGCACGCGAGGCTCTGAACCATGAGGTCAACGCCGCCCTTCGCCGTGCAATAGCCCGTATAGCCGGCCATCCCCATCTTCGAGCGCGCTGAGGACGTGATGACGAGCTTGCCGCCCTTGCCCTGCTCCGCCATACGCGCGGCGGCGTATTTCGCGAGCAGATATACGCTCGTGCAGTCGGCGTCCATGATCTTCTTCCATTCCTCCGTGGTCTGCTCGATGATGTTTTTCGGGGCGTTGAAGCCGTGGCAGGCCGCGAGGATATTGAGCTCGCCGTACGTGTTCGCCGCGAACTGTATCAAGTCTTTCACGTCTTTTTCGTCCGCGGGGTCGGCCACGAAAAAAGCTGTGGCGACTCCCGCCGCGTCAAGTTCCTCGGCGTATGCTTTGAGCTTTTCTTCGCCGCGCGCGGACAGCACGACTTTGGCGCCGGAAAAACCGTAGCCGGCCGCGACCGCGCCGCCGAGCGCGCCCGTCGCGCCTGTGACTATGGCCACCTTGCCGTCGAGCGAAAACATGTTTTCCACGAAACTTTTTTCTACGTTGATACTCATCTTGATATACGCTCCTCCTTATGGATTCCGGGACAAGCCCGGAATGACTATATTATTTTTCGATCAATATATGACGATGTTGCTTTCGTTAAATAATAGTGCGGGACATGCTAATTCAGTCACTTCAGATCTTTCGTCGCCTTTATGAGATATTCCCGCAATGCGCGGTTGCGCTCGTCGGCCTGCTCGGGCGTCCATTTCTGATAGCCCTCGCCTGTCTTGAAGCCGAGCTTGCCTTCGGCGACGAGCGTTTCAAGCAACTTGGACGGCGCCTTGTTGTCCGCGAGATACGGGAGGACGCCGCGCTGTATGTCGAGCGCGAGGTCTGTTCCGACCATATCCACGTTTTCGAGGATACCGAGGTGAGGCCAGCGCAAGCCGGGGCCGTAGCGCAGCGCCTCGTCCACCGTCGCCGCGTCCGCTATTCCGGCCTCGACCATATACAGGGCCTCGCGCCAGATCGCGTGCTGCAGGCGGTTGGCGATGAAGCCCTGCACATCTTTCATGCACTTGACGGGTTTCTTCCCTATCTTGCGGAGGTAATCATAGACCGTATCCATTACATCAAGGCTCGTCTCGTCGCCTTTCACGACCTCCACGAGAGGGATCAGATACGGCGGGTTCCAGAAGTGCGTTCCGACGACGCGATCCTTCTTCCTCGTCTTGCCCGCGATCTCCGTGACGCTCATGACGGAGGTGTTCGTCGCGAGTATGGCGTCGTCTCTCACGAGCGGCTCGATGTCGCGGAAGAGGTTTTGCTTTATCTCCATATGCTCGGGTACGCATTCGACGACGAGATCCGCGCCGTCGAGGGCCGTCTCCATATCGTCCGTAAAGCTCATTCTCGAGAGAATGGCGTCCGCCTCGCCCCCGGTCATCGCGTCGTTCGCGATGAGGATGTCCATGGCTGATCTCACTCCCGCGAAAGGATCCTGCTTCTTCGCACGCGAGCGAAGCGCGACCGAGGTGTGCTCATCCCTCGCAAACGCCAGACACAGCCCACTGCCCATGAGCCCCGAGCCGAGCACTGCTATTTTCTTGATGTCCATTGCTCTCACCCTCCCGCAGGCGCCTCTGCCGGCGGCGCGCCGTATGTGATCACGACGAGCACTTCACAGACCTCGCGCTCCTCGTTCTTCATCTCGCGCCCCTCGTTCGGGCCGATGTAGAGAGAGTCGCCCGCTTTCAGGACGAACGTCCCGTCCTTTGACTTCACGGTGATCTCGCCGGAAAGGATGTAGTAAACCTTTTCGTTTGGGCTGTTTTCTTCGTAAGCCCAGTCCGCGCCGCCGCCCGGCAGGAAAAACGACTTGCCCATCCAAAACGTCCGTATACCCGTTTCGTCCTTGCCTTGCAGACGGAAAGCCGTCATGCCGAAATGACCCGGCGCGGCGTACGGCGCCACATCGCTGATCGATATTTTTTTCATAGTCATCCTCCGTCAGGTTGATTATTCCACCAATATTTTGCCGATATTCTGCGCCGCGTAGCGTTTCATCATCTCTTCGTCCAGTTCGACTCCAAGTCCCGGTCCCTTCGGCGCGTAAAGCACGCCGTTTTTGATCACGGCGGCTTGTTCCTTTACTATGTCGTCCGTGATCTCTTTCGTACCGTATGTGCCGTGAAGATACAGGTACAGACTGAGCTCATCATAGTATCTGCCGCCCCTATCGCTGCGCGATACGGCGAAATGAGCGCCGGCCGCTCCCGCGATGCTGTTGTCCATATTGCATATTTGATAGTTCAGGTGCGCAGTTTCTATCAGGTCGCAGTATTTGACAGCCCTGCCGATTCCGCCAACGCGTGTGATAAGACAATGAAAATTGTCGAATACATTCAGCTTGATGTACTCGTACGCCTGATTTAGAGACATACCGGAGTGATCCGCCGTCAACGGCGTCTTTGTCTTGGTGCGTAGCGTCTGATGACCGCTCACGTCATACGGATTCAAGCATTGCTCGGCAAAATTCAGGCCGTATTCGCTGTCCAAGCGATCGAGCAGACGAGCCGCGTCTGCGGCGTTATACGCCATGCCCATGTCTATTGCAATCGGAACGTCGTCGCCAAGCGCCTTGCGAACAGCCCTCACCCTCTCTTCCGCATTCACGGGGTCACGATTCACATGTACTTTCACCGCTTTGTAGCCGACGTCTACGACATGCTTCGCCTCCTCCGCCACCTCTCCCGGCGTCGGTAGAAAGCTCACAATCCACTCGAGCGGAATGCTCTCACGGCGAAGTCCGCCGAGCAGTTCATACACCGGAAGGTTCAGTATTTTCCCTTTCAGGTCGTACAGCGCGTGGTCGAAATGGGACAGAATATGCCAGTTCTCCGCGAACTGGCCGCTTATCGCCCTCTCGAGACGCCCCAGATTTTCGGAAAGCCGTAGCGGATCCTGTCCAATGAGTACCGTAGCCATATCCTTCATGAGGGACATCGCGCCTTCCCTCGAAGCGCCGGCCGCGAGCAGCGGCGCCGGTTGGAACGCATATGCGCTGCCAATCCCCTCAATCCCCTCGTCGGTCTTAATCCTGATAATAATAAAGTCGTCCGCCGCCGGCGTTGGGCCTGTGGAGAAGATCAGCCTCCCCTTATGTTTCTGGTTGATGGGAACGATCTCAACGCTCGTGATTTTCATGGTAATTCCTCCTCGTAATATAATGCAGGAAAATTAAAGCGATACGCTCGTGTTATAGACGCGAATGACATTCCGCGGCGTCTTATTCATAAGTTTTGCGCCGTCTTTTGTGATTAGGTAATTATCACAGACGAAGCAGCCCGTGCGCCTTGTCGGATCATACATGGACGGATGTATAGCGATAAAGGCGTTCTCCTTGAGCGGGGTATGATTCTCCGGTCGAATAAAAGGTGTTTCGACGACATCGTAGCCCTGACCGTGACAACAGAAACGCTTTTCGGGCGGGAAGCCGTTCTCGACGAGTCGCGCGCTGTATTTCTCAAATATCTCGCTTGGAACAGCGCCGGGAACGATGAGGTTCGCCAAATAATCCTGCGTTTCAAAAGCCAGCGCGACCGTGCGTGCCAATTCCTCCGGCGGCTCGCCCATGCTATATACGCGGGCGCACTCACCCCAAAATCCGATGTTGCTCGAAACCTCTACCATGAGTTCAACGCAGTCGTCGGACTGTATGATCTCTTCATCCGTAAACGCCCATTCGTTGAACATAGGCATCGTCGGGTGTTTACCGAGCATGATGTTCAGATCCATGCAGTCGAATCCGTCCGCGAGCGAGCGTAGTTTGCGGCCTACTTCACGGACGCTTTGCCCTACCTTCATCACGCTCGGCGCGGCGGCCATCAGCTCGTCTATTATCCATACGCACTCTTCCGCAAGACCGATCTCATACGAAGATTTCATGGACTTCCTATTATCCACGAGCTCGGTGGCGTTCACGAGTTCCAGTTCAGGCATATGCGTTGAAAAATAGTTGACAAAGGCCACGGGGATGATGCTCAATCCGACTAATCCTATACGCCTATATCCATACTTTCTTATCAGTTCGGCGATAGTTTCCGGCCACATTTCCGGAACGTAGTTCGTCGTGGGGCATGCGGGAACGCCGATCATATCTTTTATGAAATCATGTTGGCGTATACCGCCCGCATAATACTGATACTGCCCCTTCTCCTGTTTTTCGACGGGAGGCGGATACAGAGGCAAGCCCTTTACTCCGTGTCCTACTATTGATATTCCCTGTTTCGAGAAAAGCCCCGATAATGGATATAGACTGGTCGGGCAGTCCGTCACGTAGCGCAGGTATGCGCTATAGATTCGATCCGTAGAATACATGAATAGACCGTCGATATTTTCCCTGTCCATATCCGCGATCAACGCATCCCAACGTCGCCGCATTTCTTTCTCATCTGAAATAGTTCTGTTGCTCATAACTGTGGATTCTCCATGATTCAAACATACAACATTGGACAAAGATTGCCTCGGCCCGCCATTCCCGTCAGGTATTTATCCGTTAGATGAAAAATACGGCAAGACGTTGTCGATGTGTTCAAACACGTCGACGGCCGGGTACACCTCCCAATTGAACGTGAAACCTATGGGATCCTCCCATATGGCTTTATCGATCTCATCCGTAGACTCAAAGTCCCATATGAACACATTGCGATCTCCGTCCGCGTTGCCCGCGAGCAAGTATGCTGCGAGAAGTTTTCCCGATCTTTTTTGTTTTTCGAGCCAATGCTTGTGTTCTTTAAGCAACTCTCCGAAATTTGCCGGAGGCGATTTGTAAAACTCCTCCGTATGCGTAGCCATTCTGATAAATTTCATTTTCCGCTCCTTAATAGTTTCATATTCTTCTCGCGGTCAGGAATCCTTCGTGCACCGCGTCGAAAATCATACGCGGCCGTGCACAATCTCCTATGGCGTGAACCTCGAGATCGGTTTCTTCTTCCAAACGCTGTATCAGGGTCAGACTCGGGGCGAATCCCGACGCAAGTACGATATTATCGACGGGGAATTCATAGCGCTTACCGTATCTGTCGACGACCACCGCCGCGCGATCGAGCACAGACTCAAGTCTTTTCCCGGTAAGTATGGCCACTTTCGCATTGAATAGCCGTTCAAAATATGCGGGCTTGTCCATCAGGACGGTGGGTAATATCTCGTCCATCATTTCGACGATCATGACTTCCTTCCCTTGCTCGGCCAGATATATTGCGACTTCGGCGCCCGTAGCGCCTCCCCCTATGATAATCACTTTCTGACCGGCGACTTCCTTGCCGCCAAATACCTTTAGCGCGTTGGTGACGATCGGATTGTCTATGCCCGGCACGTCGAATTTGATCATCGTCGCTCCGACGGCAACGACAACAGCATCGAAATTCCCGTTCCTGACGACCTCTATCGACGCTTCTTCCTTTATCACATTTACATTTAATTTTGCAATTTGCGCCTTGTAGTACGCGATGAGCCTCCTGATATCTGACTTGAATTCAGGAAATGAAGCCTCCGTCAACGTACCGCCCAAATCTCTTTTTTCAAATAGGGACACATCGTGGCCGCGTAATGACAGAACTCTTGCGGCTTCCATACCGGCGGGTCCTGCGCCGATCACCGCCACTCTCTTCAATTGTTCAGCCTTCGTGACGGGAAGACTGCCCGGTTTGAACAAAGTTGGATTCACCGTACACTCGATGACGCGGCCGGGCAGGAGGCTTCTGTCGTGGCAACCGTCGTTGCAACGGATGCAGGGCCTTATATCCTCGAGCCTCCCTTCCCTGACTTTCCGGGGCCACGCCGGATCTGCAAGGAACGGTCGTCCGCCTGCGATGAAATCCGCATTGCCGTTTGCGAGGATTTCTTCGGCTATATCGGGCGTGTGAATCGAACCGGCTACAATCACAGGAATACCTACCTCTTTTTTTAACGCCGCAGCCGCCGGGACATTGATCGCCAGAGGCAGCAACATAGAAGCCGCGGCATGAGTCGCTTCCGCGTGTGTGCCTCCCGTAACATTGATGACGTCTACGCCTTCCTGCTCGAGCGCCTTGCACGCCTCTATGTTTTCCTCCAGTTCTATTCCGCCCGGTTCATATTCGATCAAACTGAGACGCACACTGAGCGGGTAGTCCTCGCCAACTTTCTTTCGGATGTCCCTAACCGCTTCGACCAGAAACCTCATACGGTTATGGAGCGAGCCGCCGTACATATCGTTGCGCTTGTTCTGTCCGGGCGAAAGGAAGTTGGTAAAAAGAGTTCCGCAGGCGCCTTGGATTTCGACAAGGTCAAACCCTGCGATCTTTGCGCGTTTCGCGGCGTCGCCGAAGGCGCCCACGAGCTCGTGTATCTCCTCGATAGTGAGTTCAAACGGAATTGCGAAACCGTGCTCGTACCAGTTTTCCGCCTGTATTCTGGATGCGGCTTTCGCCCCATCGCCTCCAACGAATACGCCGTCCCTGCCGGGATGTACGATCTGCAGACCCGACTTGGCGCCGTGGTCTGCTATGGCGACCGCGAGTTGCGATAAGCCCGGAATATGCGCGTCGGATGCGGCGCTGATTCCCATGTGGCGTTCATTCACGACCATAGCGTTGTCCATAAAAATCAGCCCGGCGCCGCCCTCGGCCGCCTCCTCATAGCATCTGATCTGCCGATCGGTGACTGAGCAGTCTGACGGGTTTGACAAATACGTCCCCATCGCAGTCCTGACGATTCGGTTCGGGATTTCCAAGCGCCCGATCTTGCCTCGCTCGAATAATTTCGGATACATACCGTTCATGTATTTCCCCTTTCTACGCTTTCTTATCTTCTCTAATCGCCTTCGCTTTGTTGAAGAACAACGCGAGAACAAAGCCAACGACCGCGATAATGGAAAGAAGGAGCAACACGCCTTGATAACTTGACGTCACATGAAGCACCATACTCCCGATCATAACGCCGCCCGAGGCCGCGAAGAGCCCCACCCCGAAGCATAGTCCGTATACTTTCGCGGTGACATTCGGCGGGAATCTCGTCATGACTGTACCCGTCAGGCCGGGGCCGAGAGACTCGACCGAGAAGCCCACCAAAAACAGTACGACGCTAAAGACTGCGGTATTACTCGTGATGAATCCGAATTTCGTGAGCATGATGCAAATAGCCAATATAGCAAACGCAATGAGCAGCCATGGTCTGGCTCTGCTCTTAAATACTTTATCGATAAGAAATCCGGCGACAAAGGAGCCGATTATCATACCAATTGTTATCAGCATACTGATATATGAAGCGTATTCCGCTCCGTATCCGAGTCCAGTCGGCGGCTCAAGCGCTATGTAGCCGGGGCTCAAATCCGTGAAACCGTTCTTCCCCCAACTCATGCAGATATTCGCGACGATCAGCAAATAAAACAGCGGAGCGCGAATCACCGCGGTGAACGCCGTCTTCGCGGTCAAATTGTCCTTCACAGCATCTGACGCAGACGCATCCGTTTTTATTTTTCTCATCACGGCAATCATCGCGATGATAAAGACAAGCGCAATCGCCGGAAGAATCGATATCGTAAACATGGACATACGCCAATCTCCGCCGGTCTGCCCGAGGCGCACTCCCATAATCAGCAGGGATAATGTCATGCCCAGAGGAAATCCCGCGCCGACCACACCCATGAAAATAGAGCGGTTTTTTACCGGGAAATACTGTACGCCTAAAGGCGCGGCCGCCGATATGATCGGCCCTGTCGCAGCGCCGCAGATCAGGCGCAAAGCGATGATCCCAGACAAAGATTGCGTCATTACTGGCGTGAGTAACGCCATAGAAAATAATATCGCCATACAGACCAAGACGAACTGACTGGCGCCGAACCTGTCGATCAGAAAACCTCCGATAATAGCCGTAATCCCCATGACAAGCGAGTAAAGCCCCATTCCATAAAAAGATACCTGCCCGGCCGTGAGGCCAAATTCCTCCGCTACGCTTCCGACGACAGGCGCAAACTGAAGGAGTTGGGCGCCCTGACCTATCCATGAGACCATCATAGCGATCATGATGAACCAACGTGATTTTGAATACTCCTGAATCTGATTCCCCGGAGCGCCGTTTACCGTTGCTGTATCCATTTTCTCCTCCTTGTATAAAATAATAAGTGCTCGGCCGTCTGTATAAGAAATTTTCACCTATGGACTGCGCCCACGCTGGGCGCAGTCCAGTCGCGTAGAGTCTGAATAAAATCAGACTGTAATAGCTGATTTCTACCGATATACGTAGTTGCCCGCTATGTACTTCGGCGGAATGACCGGGACTTGCAGGTACGAATCGTACTCTCCACCCGCGTGAATAATATGCTTTCCTTCGTTGATATAGTCGTAGTCGAAGGGCTCGAACCAGCCTTCGCGGAAATAGTGGCCTGCTATGTCCACTCGGAGTTGCTCGCCTGCATGCCATATACGGCTGATTGGCCAAAACTCGATTTCTATCGAAACGATTTCACCCGCTTTCAGCTTCTCGGATTTTTTGTACGTATGCTGAGGCCTGTAGTCCGTCGACTTACTTTCGTCGAGCTCGCGCATGGATACGCGCAGCCTTCCCGTAGTTCCGGGATGCGGCGCGCCGAGAACATTCGTCGGCAAGAATTTGCCGTCCTTGTCCATCTTCTGTATCGAACAGAAAATATCCATATCGTCATTGCCTTCCGCCTCGACCCACAGCTTCATTTTGATGTAGCCGGTCAACTCCGTATCCTCGTCAAACTTGATATTGAACGCCGTGTGTCCCTTCTTCGCATCGTAGACGACTTTTGCCGACCCGTGCGGTTTCTCATGACTCATCGACCCATTGACTGCGTCAAGCCAAAGCCTACGGTACTCTGTCCGAGCGAGCGGGAAAGCCTCTTCGGAGCGCTTGGTCTGAATGTCAAAATCATAGGCGTCCATCACGTCTATACGCACGGTAGGCGTGGATTCCCAACCGTTACGA